>NZ_JARESS010000225.1:0-669 GCF_046027915.1 Paraburkholderia sp. RL17-347-BIC-D | reverse complement strand
GGCAATGTCAAGTTGAGCTGGGCGCCGGGTAAGATGGGGCATGAAAAAGAGCAAGTCACCTTACTATGGTTTTCGATTTCCGGCGGCGGTCATTAGTTGCGCGGTCCGCTGGTACTATCGCTTCAACCTGAGCCTTCGTGACATCGAGGAGTTGTTGCTCGAGCGCGGCGTGAGCGTGAGCTACGAGTCAGTGCGCAACTGGTGCGACCGGTTCGGCACACGGTTTGCGCGTCGCGCGAAGGCTGCGCGTGTCAGGCCGGGCTCGACATGGCACCTCGATGAAATGTTCGTGACGCTGCACGGCGATCCCTACATGCTGTGGCGTGCAGTCGACGAACACGGCGCAGAACTCGATATCCTGCTGCAAAAGCGTCGTGACAAAGATGCGGCCGAACGGTTCCTCAAGCGCGTACTCCGCTCGCATCCCGTGCCACGCAAGATCGTCACTGATCAATTGCGCAGCTACGCGGCGGCCAAGGCCGAAATTCCCGAGCTAGCCAGCGTGAAGCATGTGTTTGTCAAGGCAGCCGCCCGGCTAAACAATCGCGCTGAGAACAGTCATCAGCCCACACGTCGACGCGAGCGCCAAATGCAAGGCTTTCGTGACCCGAGGCGCACACAGCGCTTTCTCTCCAGCTTTGGCCCGATCCGCCAGCACTTCGCCTTGCC
>NZ_JARESS010000224.1:0-670 GCF_046027915.1 Paraburkholderia sp. RL17-347-BIC-D | reverse complement strand
CGGCAAGACAAACCGCAATCAGCGCGACGGTTTCGATGACGGCCTCCGCGGTGATCGGCCGTACCGTATTGGGCTCCTCGAAACCGGTCGAGGTTGCACCTTCCGTCTCCGGATTCGGGGCAAGCCGATAGCGGGTGATCAGAAAGCGCGCGACCGGCCCGCCGATCAATCCCCCGAGTATCAGACCGAAGGTGGCACAGGCAATCGCAATTTCGGTCGCCGATGCGAGGCCGTGGCGCTCGGCAAACACCTTGGCCCATGCCGCACCCGTGCCGTGGCCACCCGATAGCGTGATGGACGCCCCAAGCAGGCCGAGCAACCGCTCCTGGCCCAGTGCCCAGGCGAGTCCGATACCGAGCGCATCCTGCATCACGAGCAGGCCGACCACGACACCCAGAAAGGCCATCAGCGAGCGCCCGCCCGCCTTCAGTCGGGCGAGGTCTGCATTCAGGCCGATGGTGGCGAAGAACGTCAGCATCAGCGGCACTTGAAGCGTGGTATCGAAACGGACGTCGATCTGCAGGGCGCGGTTCAACGCAAACACCAGCAGCGATACAAGCAGGCCGCCGACAACCGGTTCGGGGATGCTGTACGTACGCAGAAGTCTGACCCGGGCAAGAATCTGTCGTCCAAGGAGAAGAACGAGCGACGCGGCCATCAGCACTTCCAG
>NZ_JARESS010000223.1:0-670 GCF_046027915.1 Paraburkholderia sp. RL17-347-BIC-D | reverse complement strand
GTGGCGCTGGGCCTCGAGCAATGGATGACTACGGTGCTCGCGCAGCCAGAGCTGCAGGTCGAAGTAGTAGTACTGCTTGCTCCACAGCATTCCCGCCAACGCCTGACGGTGCACCCGGCGCTGGTCTTCGGTCAACGATGCGGGCGCAATCCGCTCGTAGAACTCGTCAGCGTCGGCGATGCGGCTATTGAATATGTTCTCGAAGTCGCGGAACGCATTGTCCAGTTTGGTTGCCATCAGACGCAGCTGGATGGTCGTGCTGCCGCCGCCGGGCACGTCGCAGATATAGTGGGCCGCGGCCTTGGTTCCGGTCCTGGCGGGATTCACCGCGTCGCCTTGTCCCGAAATGACGTAGGCGTGGAACGCATCCTTGACGTAGGGAGACGCGTTGGGCTGGCCCCACAGACGCTGCGCATTGCTCTCGTTCTCGGTGAAGAGCGTCTCCGGGGAGCCATCGCAATGGAGCCAGTACTGGCCCAGTTCAGGGTGCGTGGCCTGAATGGCGCCTGGGCCCGCATCGAGCAGCGAGGGCTTGCGATCGTCCTCACCCCATGACCATGTGTTGCGGAACCATAGCGTCGGCAGGACCCGCAGCCGTGCCGCTTCTGGTCCGCGGTTGTGCACGGAAATACGAACGAGGATGTCGTCCGGATCCGCCTTCGCGTATTCG
>NZ_JARESS010000222.1:0-670 GCF_046027915.1 Paraburkholderia sp. RL17-347-BIC-D | reverse complement strand
GGAATACGCGAAGGCGGATCCGGACGACATCCTCGTTCGTATTTCCGTGCACAATCGCGGACCGGAAGCGGCACGGCTGCGGGTCCTGCCGACGCTATGGTTCCGCAACACATGGTCATGGGGCGAGGACGATCGCAAGCCCTCGCTGCGCGCTGCGGGCCCAGGCGGCATCCAGGCCACGCACGCTGAACTGGGCGAGTACTGGCTCCATTGCGATGGCGCCCCGGAGACGCTCTTCACCGAGAACGAGAGCAATGCGCAGCGTCTGTGGAACCAGCCCAACGCGTCTCCCTACGTCAAGGATGCGTTCCACGCTTACGTCATTTGGGGACAAGGCGACGCGGTGAATCCCGCCAGGACGGGAACCAAGGCCGCGGCCCACTATGTTTGCGACGTCCCCGGCGGCGGCAGCACGACCATCCGGCTGCGCCTGACAGCAGCCAACGTGGACAATGCGTTCGGCGACTTCGAGAACATATTCAATAGCCGCATCGCTGATGCTGACGAGTTCTACGAGCGGATTGCGCCCGCATCGTTGACCGAAGACCAGCGCCGCGTGCACCGTCAGGCGTTGGCGGGAATGCTGTGGAGCAAGCAGTACTACTACTTCGACCTGCAGCTCTGGCTGCGCGAGCACCGGAGTCATCCATTGCTCGATGCCGCGCGCCAT
>NZ_JARESS010000221.1:0-681 GCF_046027915.1 Paraburkholderia sp. RL17-347-BIC-D | reverse complement strand
GCGACGAACGCACCGACCGCCCCGCCGATCACCAGCGCGACCAGCAGCAAACCAAGCCCCAGCCCAAGATTCGAACCGAGCCCGTTAGCCTGTTTGACGATCAGCGCGATGGTCGTAACGATCGCAATCGCCATCCCGACCATGCCGAAGGTGTTGCCAATGCGCGCCGTCTTCGGATTCGACAGCCCCTTGAGCGCCTGGATGAAGCAGACCGACGCGACCAGATAAAGCAGCGTGACGACGTTCAGACTCATTACGCGTTCTCCTTGGCAGCTGCGGGGAGCTTCTTCGGTTCTTTCTTGCGGAACATCTCCAGCATTCGTCGTGTGACGAGAAAGCCGCCGAACACGTTCACTGCCGCAAGCGCGACCGCGAGCGTGCCGAAGAACTTGCCGGGGGTGCCCAAGGTCAGACCCGCGGCGAGCATTGCGCCGACGATCACGATCGCCGAAATCGCGTTGGTCACGGCCATCAGCGGCGTGTGCAGCGCGGGCGTGACGTTCCAGACCACGTGGTAGCCGACGTAGATCGCCAGCACGAAGATGATCAGGTTGATGACGGTGTGGTTGATGACTTCCATCGCCGCTCTCCTTAAGCCTTGCGCGTGACTTCGCCGTCACGGGCCAGCAGCGTGGCCGCGACGATATCGTCCGCGAGATCGATGTTCAGGGCGCCTTCCTT
>NZ_JARESS010000220.1:0-683 GCF_046027915.1 Paraburkholderia sp. RL17-347-BIC-D | reverse complement strand
ATGGCGTACAAGTACAGCATCGGCCAGCCGTTTGCGTACCCGAAGAACGACCTGTCGTACAGCGCGAACTTCATGCACATGATGTTCTCGAACCCGTGCGAAGAGTACAAGGTCAACGACGTGCTGGTGCGCGCGCTCGACCGTATCCTGATCCTGCATGCGGACCACGAGCAGAATGCGTCGACCTCGACCGTGCGTCTCGCCGGTTCGTCGGGCGCGAATCCGTTCGCGTGTATCGCAGCGGGTATCGCGTGTCTGTGGGGCCCGGCGCACGGCGGTGCGAACGAAGCCGCACTGAACATGCTGGAAGAAATCGGCTCGGTCGACAACATTCCTGAGTTCATCAAGCAGGTGAAGGACAAGAACTCGGGCGTGAAGCTGATGGGCTTCGGTCACCGCGTCTACAAGAACTACGATCCGCGTGCGAAGCTGATGCGCGAAACCTGCCACGAAGTGCTGGAAGAGCTGGGCCTGCACGACGACCCGCTGTTCAAGCTGGCCATGGCACTGGAAAAGATCGCACTGGAAGACGAATACTTCGTGTCGCGCAAACTGTACCCGAACGTCGACTTCTACTCGGGCATCGTGCAGCGCGCGCTGGGCATCCCGACCTCGATGTTCACGTGTATCTTCGCGATGGCACGTACGGTCGGCTGGATCGCGCAGTGGAACGAAATGATCGC
>NZ_JARESS010000022.1:0-158930 GCF_046027915.1 Paraburkholderia sp. RL17-347-BIC-D | reverse complement strand
AAAAGGCCAACACCCCAAGAGCACAGAAAAAGAAAGCGCCGCGCAGGCAAAAAATCTATCTACAGCATAGTCCGCACATGCCAAAGCTCCGGAAACAAAACCACATCCAACATCTTCCGAAGATAAGTTGCCCCACTGGTGCCACCAGTCCCTTGCTTAAACCCAATAATCCTCTCAACGGTAGTGACATGCCTGAACCGCCACTGCCGAAAAGCATCCTCGAGATCGACAAGCTCCTCAGCCATCTCATAGAGCTCCCAATGTTGAGAAGGATTCCGATAAACCTCCAACCAGGCCGCTTCAACGGAAGCATCATGCACAGTAGGCTGACTCCAATCCCGCTCCAACCGAGAAGGTGAAATCGCAAACCCCCGCCGAGCGAGCAACCGCACAACTTCATCATAAAAAGAAGGCGCTTCCAACGAAGCCTTAACCTCAGCAAGTACATCAGCCCGATGCGCATGCGGCTTCAGCATCTGCTCATTCTTATTCCCAAGCAAAAACTCAATCTGCCGATACTGATACGACTGAAACCCGGAAGAACTCCCCAGATAAGGCCGCATCGCCGTGTACTCAGACGGCGTCATCGTCGCGAGAACGCTCCAGGCCTGTACGAGCTGCTCCATAATCCGCGACACACGCGCAAGCATCTTGAACGCCGGCGGCAATTCATCACGATGCACAGCCTGCAACGCCGCGCGCAACTCATACAGCGCAAGCTTCATCCACAACTCGCTCGTCTGATGCTGAATAATGAACAGCATCTCGTTGTGATCCGGCGACAACGGATGCTGCGCATCCAGCACCGTCCCCAGCGACAGATAATCGCCGTAACTCATCGACTCCGAAAAATCGAGCTGAGCGTTATGCCAGCCATCGCCGGAATCAGCGGCAGGGGAGGCCGCTTGAGCCGCAACACTCCCATGCCCAAACGGACATCCCTGCGCCGGTTTCTCTTCCGGCAGGCCCGGCGTTTGCATGTGATCGGTCATCGCGCGCTCCTCAGGTCACTGCGCCGCGCGCGGCGAATTCGGGTGCCCGCCAGGTCTCCTTCACGAGCACCTCGCGCAACGTTTCCACCGCATCCCACACATCGACAAAGCGCGTATACAGCGGCGTCAATCCAAACCGCAACACATGCGGCTCACGATAATCGCCGATCACCCCACGCGCGATCAGCGCTTGCATCACCTCGTATCCATGCGGATGTTCAAAACTCGCATGCGACCCACGCTGCGCATGCTCACGCGGCGTAACGAGCTTCAACGGAAATTCGCTGCAACGCGCTTCGACCAGTTCGATGAACAGATCGGTCAACGCTAGCGACTTCTCGCGAACCGCCTGCATATCGGTTTGCAAAAACACATCGAGTCCGCACTCGACGAGCGACATCGACACCATCGGCTGCGTGCCGCACAGAAAGCGTCCGATGCCGTCATCCGGCTGATACGTCGGATCCATCTTGAACGGCGCGCGATGTCCCCACCAGCCGGACAGCGGTTGCGCGAAGTCATTTTGATGGCCCTTGGGCACCCACACGAACGCGGGCGAACCCGGGCCGCCATTCAGATACTTGTACGTGCAGCCAACCGCATAGTCCGCGCCGACGCCGTTCAGATCGACCGGCACCGCGCCCGCCGAATGCGCGAGATCCCACAGCGCGAGCGCGCCTTTGTCGTGGATCAGCTTCGTGAGCGCGGCCATGTCGTGCATGTAGCCGGTGCGGTAGTTGACGTGCGTGATCATCACGATGGCGGTGTCGTCGCCGATCGCGGCAGGCAGTTCGGAAGGATCGTCGACGAGGCGCAGTTCATAGCCGCGGTCGAGTTGCTCGATCAATCCCTGCGCGATGTACAGGTCCGTCGGGAAATTCGAGCGCTCGGAAACGATCACGCGACGTTTCGGATCGCGCGCATTCGCGACCCGCACAGCCGCCGACAGCAGCTTGAACAGATTGATCGAAATCGTATCGGTGACGACCACTTCGTTTTCCGCCGCGCCGATCAGCGGCGCGAGCTTGTTGCCGAGGCGGCGCGGCAGCTCGAACCAGCCGGCGGTGTTCCAGCTGCGGATCAGGCCTTCGCCCCATTCGGCGCCGATCACGGTCTGTGCGCGCTGCGCGGCGGCCGCGGGCGGCACGCCCAGGGAATTGCCGTCGAGATAAATGGTGGTCGACGACAGCGCGAACTGGTCGCGCAACGTCGCGAGGGGGTCGGCGCTGTCGAGCGCCAGTGCTTCGTCACGGTGGTTCATGGTGATTCCGTCAGTCAGATCAGAGATGTTCATTGAGACTCGGGCAGCGCGCGCAGGATCGCGCGCACCGGGCTTGCATCGAGTGTGGTCAGCTTGAGCGGCAGCGCGATCAGTTCGTAGTCGCCGGGCGCGACGTCGTCGAGCACGATGCCTTCGAGAATCGCCATGCGATGCGCGCGAATCCGGTGGTGAGCATCCATCGTCTTCGACTCCTGCGGATCGAGCGACGGCGTGTCGACGCCGATCAGCTTCACACCGCGCGCGGCCAGCAGGTCGATGGTGTCCGGCGCGACCGCGCAGAACGCGCTGTCCCATGCGGTGGTCGGCGCGTTTCTGTAAGTGCGCAGTAAGACTCGCGGCGGCAAGTCGTCGAGCGAGCCGACGAGGTGTTGTGGCGTCACAACAGGCGATGCGCCGATGCAATGAATCACACGGCATCGGCCGAGGTACGCATCGAGCGGCACTTCGCCGATGGCGGCGCCTTCGGCGTCGTAGTGCAGCGGGGCGTCGGTGTGCGCACCGGTGTGCGGCGACAGCGTCAGCCGCGCGACGTTGACGGGCGAGCCCGCCTCCATGCGCCACACGCGCTCGATGCCCACCGGCGTGTCGCCCGGCCAGACGGGCGTGGCGGTATCGACGGCGGGGGTGATGTCCCAAAGTGTTGGCATAGTCGCATCGGCAGTTTATTGTCTATCCGGGAATGATAGGTGGCTTGCCGCGAAATGTGATTGCGAAAAAATCTCCTTCTGAGCCGTGTCTTGGAACATAATTTGAGACAAACGGGAAAGGGAGACCGAATATGAACGCGATCTCGCTCGACGCCACCGATTGCCGTATCTTGACGGTGCTTCAGCAAGAAGGACGGATCAGCAATCTCGACCTCGCGGAGCGCATTTCGCTCTCGCCGTCAGCCTGTCTACGACGCCTGCGCCTGCTTGAGGAGCAGGGCGTCATCGAACATTACCGCGCGTGTCTTAACCGCGAAGTGCTGGGTTTCGAACTGGAAGCGTTCGTGCAGGTATCCATGCGCAACGACCAGGAGAATTGGCACGAACGCTTCGCGGAAGCGGTGCGCGACTGGCCGGAAGTGGTCGGCGCGTTTGTCGTGACCGGCGAAACGCACTATCTGCTGCGAGTCCTCGCGCACAACCTCAAACATTATTCGGATTTCGTGCTGCAGCGTCTCTACAAGGCGCCGGGTGTGATGGATATTCGTTCGAATATCGTGCTGCAGACGCTCAAGGAAGATTCGGGCGTGCCGGTTTCGTTAGTGAAGAA
This sequence comes from Paraburkholderia sp. RL17-347-BIC-D, assembly GCF_046027915.1. Taxonomy (NCBI): domain Bacteria; kingdom Pseudomonadati; phylum Pseudomonadota; class Betaproteobacteria; order Burkholderiales; family Burkholderiaceae; genus Paraburkholderia; species Paraburkholderia sp. RL17-347-BIC-D. The sequence continues at coordinate 155,399 of NZ_JARESS010000022.1, read as the reverse complement.
AACCGGTGGGCATAGCGCCGCGCATAACGATCGCTGACCGAGAGGACGGCCGCGCCGGCAGAACGGCGCGGGCATTTGTTTGAGACGGCGAAGTCCTCGCGCCGCCCGTCATTCCCAAACCACTTGAACCGCCCGCGCCGAATCCAACCGCGGCACCGCGTTCAAAGCGGTTTGAGTCCGTGAAACCGACCGTTCTGAAAAACCAGCGGCGAAGTCTCCGCAGCATTTTCGTGCACGCCGCAGCGCTCCACTTCACCGACGAAAATCACGTGGTCGCCCTCTTCGTAACGGCTGCGGTTATGGCACTCGAACCAGGCGAGCGCGCCGTCGAGCACCGGCATGCCGGTGTCGCCTTCCGCGTGCGACACGCCTTCGAAGCGATCGCCCTTCACGGTCGCAAAGCGCTTGCACAGTTCGAGCTGCGACGCGGCCAGCACATTGACCACGTAGTGACTGTTGGCGCGGAACACCGGCATCGATGCCGAGCGCGTGGCCAGACTCCACAACACCAACGGCGGGTTGAGCGAAACCGAATTAAATGAGCTGGCCGTGATGCCGATCAACTGGCCGGACGACGCGCGCGTTGTAATGACGGTGACGCCGGTGGCAAATTGGCTGAGCGCCTGCTTGAAGGCGTTCTGGTCGAAATTAGGCGGGCTGGCGCGCTTCATCGGGCGCAAGCCCCTGGCGCAAACCGGGTGAATCCCGGACTGAACCCATCGCGCGCACGGCTGGAAACAAATGATTCGAAAGTCATAGTGAAAATCGTCGATTTGTCCCAATTTTAACTGCAATCGCGGCGGATTGGCCGCGACCCCAGCCGGCGCATGAAAAAGCCGCTAAGCTGGAAAGCTCGGATGGTGGCATGAGCGTTGCGGCGAACCGTGGACCGGCATCGGCCGACTATGAGTTTCAAGGAGCGAGCAGCATGAGTCAGACAGGCGAAGTCGCCACCCTCGGTGGCGGGTGTTTCTGGTGCCTCGAAGCGGTGTACCTGGGCGTCGACGGCGTGAGCGCGGTGGAGTCGGGCTATGCGGGCGGCCAGACCCAGCGCCCGACCTACGAGCAGGTGTGCGACGGCGTGACGGGCCACGCCGAAGTCGTGAAGGTCGACTTCGATCCGGCGAAGATCAGCTATCGCGAGATTCTCGATATCTTCTTCGCGATCCACGATCCGACGCAGTTGAACCGGCAGGGCAACGACGTCGGCACGCAATACCGCTCGGTGGTCTTCACCCATTCGGATGCGCAGCGGGAAGCGGCGTTGCAGGCGATTCGCGAGATCGGCGAACAGCGCATTTACGATGCTCAGATCGTTACGCAAGTGCTGCCGCTCGACGGCAATTACTGGCCGGCCGAGGCTTATCACCAGAACTATTTTGCGCAGCACCCGAATCAGGGGTACTGCTCGTTCGTGGTGGCGCCGAAGGTGGCGAAGTTTCGTCAGAAGTTTGCTCACCGGATCAAGGCGAGCTAATGGGACGAGCGGCTGCTTGGCGCGTTGCTCAAACGGCGGAGTCAGGCCGCTGCTCGTTCTCGTCGGATGGCGGAGGTTCACTGTCGTGCTCATGCTCATGAGCGAGCCGCGCATACGCCTCGATAATCGCCCGCGCCAGCTCCACGCAGCTGAGCGGCGCTGATCCTTCCGCTTTATTGTTGATCGCGATCACCACCGGCTGGCCGGCCAGCGCGTAGCGCGCGGCCAGTTCGGCGAGTGACGCGCGGGTCGCCGGGTCGTGGTCGACCAACTGGTTGAACGGTTCGTACTTGGCCTTCGCCCGTTCGTATTTGAAGCCGCCGTGCAGGCTCCAGCGCACGATCAGCGGCCCAGCCGGTTCGCCGTCCAGCAACGCGAGCGCCGCGGCCTGACGCAGCGGATCGGGCATACGCGCATGAATCCCGACGCAATAACGCACGCCCGCCATTTTGAGCGTGCGGATGAAGCGCGGCGTGAGCAGGCTTCCGTCACGGATTTCAATCGCGTAGCAGGCGCTGTCCGGCAGCTTCGGCAAGGCCATCAAAAATTCAGCCAGCCGTTCGATGAATACCGCCGGCTGCGCAAGCATCTGATCCGGCAGCGGCGAAAGCTGGAACACCAGCGCGCCAGCCTTGGCGCCGAGTCCTTCGAGACACGGCGTGACGAAATCGTCGATCGCCATTTGCGCGTTCAGAAAACACGGATTCATCGAGACCGGCTCGCCGCGTTCAGCGCGCACGGTGGCGTCAGTGATCGTCATCGGCGCTTTGACGATGAAGCGGAAGTGCTCGGGCACTTGCTGCGCGTAGCGCAAATACTCAGTGACTGTGAGCGCCTGATAAAACGACCGGTCGATGCTGACCGTCTTCAGTAGCGGATGCGCGCCGTAGGCCGTGAGACCCTCGCGCGACAGTTTGCTGTTGCTGTACTCGTCGCCGTAGACGATGCCGTTCCAGCCTGGAAACGACCACGTCGAGGTGCCGAGGTGGATCTGCGGCGGCAGTTGCGCCGCGAGCGCGAGCAGTTCCGGCGAGGGCGGGGCCGCGAGGATTTCGCGGGTGCGGCGTTTTTTGGGGGCGTCGGAGGGGGCGGGCGTGGTGTTGGCTTTGGGCGGGGTGACGGCATCTTCCGGCGCTGCCGCTTCGTCTTCCTGCCACAGGGAGCCGGCGCTTGCGGCGTTCTTCGCGCGCGGCTGACGCCGGCGCTCGGGCTGCGTCGCGGCTGCGGATGCGGCGGCTGTATCAGCGGGCGAGGTTACCCGCTCCATTGGCTGGTGACCAGTGTCAGCATCTGCCCCAGCCGTCCCACGCGGTAACTTCACACCGCCATCGCCCTTCGCCGAGGCTTCCACCGGCATCCCGAACAGATCGAACTGCACGGCTTCGCCATCGGCGCCAGACTCGCCTTCTACCGGCTGATCAACTTCGCTTGTCCCGCTCTGGTCCATCGGTGTTCGACCTGCTGTTCAAAGGTTGCACCGCGTCGCCCGCTTATGCACGGCGCCGCGGCGCAACCGTATCACAGCGGTTTGTCGTACATGAAGCGGCGCGACCACGGCAAGGTTTTCGCGCTGCGGCCGGCTTTGCGGCACACCACCTGGTAGATCGACACGTCGTCGTTTTCGAACGCGTAGGCGCAACCGGCGAGGTACACGCGCCAGATGCGGAATTTTTCGTCGTCGACGAGCTTGCGGGCTTCCTCCGCATGCGCTTCGAAATTCTCCGCCCAAATGTCCAGCGTGTGCGCATAGTGACGGCGCAGGCTTTCGACGTCAACCGCTTCGAGCCCGCCGCGCTGCATCGATTCGAGCGCAAGGCTGATATGCGGCAGCTCGCCGTCCGGAAACACATAGCGGTCGATGAATTCGCCGCCGCCGAGCGCGGTCTCGCCGCTGTCCGCATCGCTCGACGTAATGCCGTGATTCATGGCGATGCCGTCGTCGACCAGCAGGTCGCGGATCTTCTCGAAGTAGCCCGGCAGATTCTTGCGGCCCACGTGCTCGAACATGCCGACACTAGTGATGCGATCGAATTGCCCTTCGACGTCGCGGTAATCCTGCAGACGAATCTCGATCTGGCCTTCCAGCCCCGCCGCTTTGACGCGCGCGGTGGCGAGGTCGAACTGGTTCTGCGAGAGCGTCACGCCCACGCACTTCGCGCCGAATTTCTGCGCCGCGCGCAGGACGAGCGCGCCCCAGCCGCAGCCGATATCGAGCAGGCGCTGCCCCGGCTGCAACTGGATCTTGGTGAGGATGTGGTCGATCTTCTTGATCTGCGCGGTGGCGAGATCTTCGTTGCCGTTCTCGAAGTACGCGCACGAGTACACCATGTTCTCGTCGAGCCACAGTTTGTAGAACTCGTTCGAGACGTCGTAGTGATACTGGATCGCCTTCTTGTCCGACGCTTTCGAATGATTGAAGTAACGCCGCACGCGCGCCAGCTTGCCCGCGCTCGTGACGGTATTGCGCGCCAGCTGGTAGCCGATATTGATGATGTCCGACAGCTTGCCCTCGATGTCGATCTTGCCCTTCACGTACGCCTCGCCGAGATTGTCGAGGCTCGGTTCGAGCAGATAGGGCAGCGCCGTGGCGCTTTTGACATGTAGCGTGACCTGAGGCGCGGCGAACTGCCCGAAGTCATGTTGCTGACCGTCCCACAGCACGAGGCGTGCAGGAACGTTAGCCCTGGTTTTTACATCTTCCACCCACTGCGCCAGCTTCTTCTCCCAGAACATGTGATCTCTCCGTGTCCGTTGAATTAAAGCAAAGCCTGTGTGGATCGCAACTCAATGCGGCGCGACTCCCATGCCGCGAGATGCCATCCGGCCGCCGCGCGCTGCTGCGTTGGCAACGCGGTGGCGGCGTTGTATTCCGATTCAAGGCGATAGGCGGGAGATTTGCCAATCGCTGTGTTCGCCTGAACGCGTGTAGAGCAAACGGTCGTGCAATCGCGACGGCCGGCCCTGCCAGAATTCGATTGCTTCGGGCACCAAACGATAACCGCCCCAGTGCGGCGGACGCGGTGGCTGGTCGCCGTATTGCAGTCTGATTTCGCGTTCGCGTGTTTCGAGCTGCGAACGGCTTTCAATTAGCTGACTCTGATTCGAAGCCCACGCACCGATGCGTGAATCGAGCGGGCGCGACGCGAAATACGCGTCGCTTTCTTCCGCGCTGGTTTTGACGATGCGGCCTTCCACGCGCACCTGGCGTTCCAGTTCGATCCAGTAGAACAGCAGGCTGGCGTAGGGATTGGCGGCCAGTTCGCGTCCTTTACGGCTTTCGTAATTGGTGAAGAACACGAAGCCACGCTCGTCGACGCCCTTGATCAGCACGATGCGCGCCGACGGCCGGCCACGCGAGTCGACCGTGGCCAGCGTCATGGTATTCGGCTCGGGCAGTTTGGCGTCGACCGCTTGTTGAAACCACGTATCGAACTGACGAAACGGGTTGCGGTTGATATCGGCAACGTCCAAAGAACCCAGCGAATAGTTTTTTCGAAGTTCGGCGAGTGAGGTCATGTTCTTATGCGAACGCTACAGTTCAATCAGTATAGCTAAGGCGCTGATTTTTTGCCCGCAGCCATGTCAAGGTCTCGCGCGGTGCTTGCATGCATGCCGGCCCGCGCGTGGCCCTTCGGCGTGGGGCTGTTCGCGGCGATGCAACTCGACGCGTTCAGGCAGAATACGAGGTTACGTACGCCTTTGCGTCGCCACTTCGTGTTTTAGCCCGACCAACGAGCCCTGCCATCATGTCCAGCACCACCGCGCAATCCGATCTTACTACCAGCCTCGACGGGAAAGAAACCGCCGACCGCGCGCGGCGCTTCGGCGGCATCGCGCGTCTGTACGGCGCGCCGGCGCTCGCCGCGTTCGAAGGCGCGCACGTCGCGGTGATCGGCATCGGCGGAGTGGGGTCGTGGGTGGCGGAGGCGCTGGCGCGCAGCGCGGTCGGCAAGTTGACGCTGATCGATCTCGACAACGTCGCCGAGAGCAACACGAACCGGCAGATCCACGCGCTCGACGGCAACTACGGAAAACCGAAGGTCGAAGCCATGGCCGAACGCATCGCGGCGATCAATCCGTTTTGCGACGTGCGCTTGATCGAGGACTTCGTCGAGCCGGACAACTTCGACGCGACGCTCGGCGGCGGCTTCGATTACGTGATCGATGCGATCGACAGCGTGCGCACCAAGACCGCGTTGATCGCATGGTGCGTGGAGAAGAAACAGCCGTTGATCACAGTCGGCGGCGCGGGTGGCCAGTTGGACCCGACGCGCATTCGCATCGACGATCTCGCGCTGACGATCCAGGACCCGTTGCTGTCGAAAGTGCGCGGCCAACTGCGCAAACAGCACGGGTTTCCGCGTGGCCCGAAGGCGAAGTTCAAGGTGAGCGCGGTGTATTCCGACGAACCGTTGATCTACCCGGAAGCCGCTGTCTGCGATATCGACGAGGAAGCCGAGCACGTCACCACGTCGCCGGGCCACACGGGGCCGGTCGGTTTGAACTGTGCGGGATTTGGTTCGAGCGTATGCGTGACGGCGAGCTTCGGTTTTGCCGCGGCCGCGCATGTGTTGCGGGCGTTGGCGAAGCAGGCGACGGTTTGAAGTGATTCACCGCCACGGTAGATGCCGCGGCGCATTCAGGCGCTGCCGGGACGCCGCGCCTGAATATCGATTGAGCCAATCAGATCAGAACAACGAAGCGCTCAGCTTGCGCCGCCATTGCGATACCAGCTCCGGCTGATGCGCAGCCAGATCGAACACCGACAGCATCGTCTTGCGGCCGATATCGTCGCGGAACGTGCGGTCGCGTTGCACGATCGCGAGCAGATGTTCGAGCGCTTCCGCGTATTTGCGGCGGGCGATGAACGCGCTAGCCAGATCGAAACGCGCTTCGAGATCGGCGGGGTCGGCGGCGACCTTTGCCTCCAGTGCGTCCGTTGGCGGCAAGTCGGCTGCGGCGTCCACCGCGTCGAGGCGAGTCTTGATCGCGTTGAATCGCGCGTCGATGCCTTGCGTCGTTTTCGGCGACAGCAGATCGACTTCGTTGCGCGCTTCGTCGATACGATTGTCTTCGAGCAGCATTTCAATGCGGTCCATACGCGCTTCGTCGAAACCCGGGTCGTAGGCGAGGGCGGCTTGCAGCGCGTCGTACGCATCTTCGCGACGGCCTTCGTCCAGCGCGGTGTGCGCTTCGAGACGCGCGGCGTCCGCGCCTTGCGGCACCAGCCGCTCGAGAAACTCGCGCAACTGGCCTTCAGGCAGCACGCCGACGAACTGATCGACCGGCCGTCCGTCGGCAAAGGCCATGACGTGCGGAATGCTGCGCACCTGGAAGTGCGCGGCCAGTTCCTGGTTCTCGTCCACGTTCACCTTCACGAGCTTCCACTTGCCGGCAGCTTCGGCTTCGAGCTTTTCCAGCATCGGGCCGAGGGTCTTGCAGGGGCCGCACCAGGGCGCCCAGAAATCGACCAGCACGGGGGCCAGTGTCGACGCCGCGATGACGTCCTGTTCAAAAGTGGCCAGAGTGGTGTCCATTGCGTCCTCGTCGATAAAACGGTCTGTTGACTATTTGGGGCCGAACACTGCGGAATCAATGCTGCCCGAAGCCGCTTGCGCTCATCTGTGCTTATTTGCGCTGGGGCAGCGGAATCCATTCGGTTTCGCCCGGCACTTTGCCCATTTCCTGATTGGTCCACGCGAGCTTCGCGGCTTCGATTTTCTCGCGCGAGCTGGCGACGAAATTCCACTCGATAAAGTGCTCGCCGTCCAGTTTTTCGCCGCCGAGCAGCATGACGCGCGCGCCGTGGGTGCTCGCCAGCGTCACCGTTTCGTCGAGCGCGAGCACCGCCATCTGGCCGACTTCGAGCGGCGTGCCGTCGATCTCCAGATCGCCGTCGACGAGATAGACGCCGCGTTCCTCGTGTTCCGGTTCGAGCGCGAAGGCGCCGCCCGGCGCGAATTCGCCGGCCACATACAGCGTGCCGGAAAACGTCGCGACCGGCGAGGTTTCGCCGAACGCCGTGCCCGCGATCACCCGCAGCGTGACGCCGTTGCGCTCGACCACCGGCAGCGTTTCGGCCGCGTGATGCGCGAACGACGGCTCGATCTCTTCGTCTTCGAGCGGCAGCGCGACCCACGTCTGAATGCCGTGCATGCTCTGGCCGCTCGCGCGGTCCTCGTCCGGGGTGCGCTCGGAGTGGACGATGCCGCGCCCGGCCGTCATCCAGTTGACGTCGCCGGGGACGATTTTCTGCTCCGAGCCGAGGCTGTCGCGATGCATGATCGCGCCTTCGAACAGATACGTCACCGTGGCGAGGCCGATATGCGGATGCGGCCGCACGTCGAGGCCGACGCCGGGTTCAAGCGTGGCCGGGCCCATGTGGTCGAAGAAGATGAACGGGCCGATCAGGCGCGCCGCCATGGCCGGCAGCACGCGCCGCACGGTCAGACTGCCGACGTCGCGCAGATGCGGTTTGAGGACTGCTTTGATCGAGGAGGACATGGGCAGGCTCGGCTGGAGTGTGGGTGGGGATTTTGGCTTAATAGACGATTCTACTGCGGTGGGCGCAATGACGACGGCTCGGCGACACGTCGACGCTCCGGCAACCTCCGGGATTCCGTAGCGCGGGCCGTCACCGCGTGCTGCCGCCTCCGCTAAACTGCCGGATCGAACAATCAATTGGAGACTGGGATGTCGCCCAGGGATTTGCTGCTCGCGCTGGTCGTGGTCGTTGCGTGGGGCGTCAACTTCGTCGTGATCAAGGTGGGTCTGCATGGCGTGCCGCCGATGCTGCTCGGCGCGCTGCGCTTCATGCTCGCCGCCGTGCCGGCGGTGTTTTTCATCAAACGGCCCAACCTGCCGTGGCGCTGGCTGATCGCGTACGGCGCGACCATTTCGCTGGGGCAGTTCGCGTTTCTGTTCTCAGCCATGTATGTCGGCATGCCGGCTGGACTCGCCTCGCTGGTGTTGCAGGCGCAGGCGTTTTTCACGCTGATTTTCGCGGCGATGTTCCTGCATGAGCGGTTTCGTTTGCCGAATGTCGTGGGTTTGCTGATCGCGGCGGGCGGACTTGCCGTGATCGGCATGCAAGGCGGCCACGCCATGACGCTGGCCGGCTTTGTCCTTACCTTGTGCGCCTCGTGTTCGTGGGCGCTCGGCAACATCGTCACGAAGAAGGTCGGCCAGGTCGACCTCGTCGGACTCGTGGTGTGGGGCAGCCTGATCCCGCCGCTGCCGTTTTTCGCGCTGTCGTACGTGTTCGAGGGTCCGCAGCGGATCGTCGCCGCGCTTTCCGGCATCAGCGCGATGTCGATCTTCGCCATTGTCTATCTCGCGTTCATTGCCACGCTGATCGGCTACGGGTTGTGGAGCCGTCTGCTGTCGCGCTATCCGGCGAGTCAGGTCGCGCCGTTTTCGCTGCTGGTGCCGATTGTCGGTCTCGCATCGGCGTCGCTGTTTCTCGACGAGCAACTGTCCGCGGCGCAGATCGCCGGCGCTTTGCTGGTGATGGCAGGCTTGGCCGTGAACGTGTTCGGCGGCTGGGTCGTCCAACGGTTGTCACCCGCGCGTCGCGCGACCGGCACGTCTGAGTGAGAACAAAAACGCGGACGAGCATGAAGACGAAAAAACGGCCGCTCATCGAGCGGCCGTTCTTCATTGCATCAAAGCAGACGCGAGCATCACGTCATGCGATTCTTCGCGAGCGGTGGATTCGCCGCGAAATAGCGCTTGATGCCGGTCATGATCGCATCGGCCATCTTCTCGCGATACGCGTCGTCGTTCAGGCGGCGCTCTTCGTCCGGGTTGCTGATGAACGCGGTCTCCACGAGGATCGACGGAATGTCCGGCGCCTTCAGCACCGCGAACCCGGCCTGTTCGACCGAGCCCTTGTGCAGCTTGTTGATGCCGCCGATTTCCTTCAGCACGAAGTTGCCGTAACGCATCGAGTCGCGAATCTGCGCGGTGGTCGACATATCGAACAGCGCGCGGTTCACGGTGGCGTCGGCGGACTTGATGTTGATCCCGCCGATCTGATCCGACGAGTTCTCCTTGTTCGCCATCCAGCGCGCCGCGGCGCTCGAGGCGCCGTGCTCGGACAGCGCGAACACCGACGAACCCTTCGCGTCGGGGGTGGTGAACGCGTCGGCATGGATCGACACGAACAGGTCCGCGCCGACGCGCCGCGCCTTTTGCACGCGCACGTTCAGCGGCACGAAAAAGTCGGCGTCGCGGGTCATCATGGCGCGCATGTTCGGTTGCGCGTCGATCTTGGCGCGCAGCTTCTTCGCGATGTCGAGCGCGACATGCTTCTCGTACGTGCCCGAACCGCCGATCGCGCCCGGGTCTTCGCCGCCGTGGCCCGGATCGATCGCGACGGTCAACAGACGCACCGTGTTGCTCTTGCCGGACTTGGGATTGGTGAAGGCGTAGGTATCGTCGCTGCCGGCATCGTCCGCGCCCAGCGTGCTGGCGCTGTTGCCCTTGTTGCGGGCGATGGCCGTGGGCGGCGCCACTGGCGCAGCGGGCGTGGCGGGCTTGCCGAGGATCGGCGGAACGGGTGTGGGCGCGACATGTACCGGCGGACGCGGCACGCTCGGCGCGGACCCACTGCCGCTGTTCTGCGCGTAACGCTCGAAGAACGCCTCGCTGTTGTCGGCGGTGGGCGGCGTGGTGCCCGGACCACTCAGCGTGGCGGGCGGCGGCGCGGCGTTCTCTTCGTTCAACGTCTGCTGCTTGTGTTCCGTCTGCGCGAGCAGATCCATCAACGGATCAGGCGCGACCGCGGGATACAGGTCGAACACCAGCCGGTACTTGTACGCGCCGACCGGCGGCAGCGTGAACACCTGCGGCTTCACCGAACCCTTCAGGTCGAACACCATGCGCACCACATGCGGCTGATATTGCCCGACCCGCACCGACTGGATCTGCGGATCGTTCGGCGTGATCTTCGAGACGAGGTCTTTCAAGGCCTGGTCCAGATCGAGGCCGCTCAGGTCGACCACCAGCCGGTCCGGCCCCTGCAGCAACTGCTGGGCGTTCTGCAGCGGCTGATCGGATTCGATCGTCACGCGCGTGTAGTCGCGCGCCGGCCAGACCCGCACGCCGAGCACCGAGCTTGCCCACGCGAGACGCGGCGCGACGAGGCCGAGCACGAGCGTGGACGCACCCGCGCGCAGAATCTGGCGGCGCCGCCAGTTATGCGTTGCGGTAGCCGCCGATTCGATCGAGCGGAACGGTTTGATCAACATCTTTCGAGACATGCCTTTCCTGATTCGCTGTATGCCCGTGCGACGAGGACACGGCCGTCGCCTTCGTTCTCGCCATCATTGTCGTTGTCGAGGTCGAGCGAGAAGACAAGATCCGGCACGCCCAGGAGACGCCCCGCGCGTTGCGGCCATTCGACGAGGCAGACGGCGCCGCTGTCGAAGTACTCGCGAAAGCCCGCGTCGGCCCATTCGGCCGGATCGGTGAATCTATACAGATCGAAGTGATAGAGCGCGAGTTCCCCGACGGGCCGCTCGAGCACGTAGGGTTCGACGAGTGTGTAAGTGGGGCTGCGCACGCGGCCGGTGTGGCCGAGGCCGCGCAAAGTTGCGCGCACGAGGGTGGTTTTGCCGGCGCCGAGGTCGCCGACGAGTTGGACTTGCAGTCCGTAGAACGCCTTGTCGCCGTCGGCGCCAGGCGCGTGCCGCGCGGCCTCGCGCACGCTGTCGATCGCCTGCGCGAAGCGCTCGCCGAAGGCCATGGTGGCGGCTTCGTCCGCGAGCGCGAAGGTGCGTTCGAGCAGGACATTGGCGGGCGGTTGGATCGCGAGATCGGAATTGACAGGCATTCTCGTAAAATGGCGTGATGAACCGAAGTCCGGAGTCCCCTGTTTCCTGCACGCCTGCGTCTAACGACGATGCGCGTGCCGAGCGTCATTTCGATGAAGCGGCGCTGCACGCGCTCGCGCTAAACATCAAAACGTGGGGCCGTGAACTGGGTTTCGGAGCGATCGGCATTAGCGACACCGATCTCTCCGCCGCCGAAGCGCCGCTTGCAGCCTGGCTGGAAGCGGGTTGCCACGGCGAGATGGATTATATGGCGAAACACGGCATGAAACGCGCGCGGCCCGCCGAGCTTGTGGCCGGCACGCGACGTGTGATTACGGCGCGCATCGCTTATTTGCCCGCGCAGACATTGAGCGGAAAGGCGCACGAAAGCGCTTTGCAGGACGGTCCGCTCACGCAAGAATGGCGCGCAGCCGAGCATGCGCGGCTCGCGGACCCGTCGGCGGCGGTCGTGTCGGTCTATGCTCGCGGCCGCGATTATCACAAGGTGATGCGTAACCGTTTGCAACATCTGGCCGAGAAGATCGAGGCCGAGATCGGCGCATTCGGCTACCGCGTATTTACCGATTCGGCGCCGGTGCTGGAAGTAGAACTTGCGCAGAAGGCCGGCATCGGCTGGCGCGGCAAGCACACGTTGCTGCTGCAACGCGACGCGGGTTCGCTGTTTTTTCTCGGCGAAATCTATGTCGATGTGCCCTTGCCGACCGACGCCGAGACTTTGCCCGAGGCCGCGCCCGAAACGCCGGGCTCGCATTGCGGGAGTTGCACGCGCTGTATCGGCGCCTGTCCGACCGGCGCGATCGTCGCGCCTTACAAGGTCGATGCGCGCCTCTGTATTTCCTATCTCACGATCGAATTGAAGGGCAGTATTCCCCTGGAAATGCGGCCGCTAATCGGTAATCGTGTGTATGGCTGCGACGATTGCCAGCTCGTGTGTCCATGGAACAAGTTCGCGCAGGCCGCGCCGGTCGCCGATTTCGACGTGCGGCATGGGCTCGATCGCGCGTCGCTCGTCGAGTTGTTCGCATGGAGCGAGGACGAGTTCGATACGCGTATGCAGGGCAGCGCGATTCGCCGCATCGGCTACGAGTGCTGGCTGCGCAATCTCGCGGTGGGCATGGGCAACGCGCTGCGTGCGTCGCCTGACAGTTTGAGCCAGCTGGCGCGCGAGGCGATCGTGCGGGCGCTGAGAATGCGGGTCGATGACGCTTCCGCCGTCGTGCGCGAGCATGTGGAATGGGCTTTGGAAGCGGCGTAAAGTAGCGGCAAACTTGGCGATGCGTTGCAACGCCGCGCCAGTGAGGAGCAGGCAATCATGTTCAATGCAGTGATCGATGCGCCGTTCGGCAAGGTCGGCATCCGCCTTGAAGGCGCAGCCGTGCGCGAGATCGTCTATCTGCCGGATTCGATGCAAAACATCGAGCCCGACACGCCGTTGGCGAAACAGGCCGCCGAGCAGATCGAGCGATATTTCGAGCGCGCGTCCGCGAAGTTCGAGTTGCCGCTGGCTTCGGTCGGCACCGCGTTTCAGAAGCGTGTGTGGCAGGCGATCAGCGACATTCCGCCGGGCGTCGTGCTGACCTACGGTCAATTGGCAAGACAACTCGGCAGCGCGCCGCGCGCGGTCGGTCAGGCGTGCGGCGCCAACTACTTTCCGATTGTGATTCCATGTCATCGGGTGGTGAGTTCGAGCGGCATCGGCGGTTTCGCGAATCACGCCGAAGAGGGTTTCTTCCGCAACATCAAGCGCTGGCTGCTGGCGCATGAAGGCATTCCCTACGCATGAGCGAAACGTTGATCGACGACGCGGCCGCCGCGTCACCTCTGTTCGTCGCCAGTTCGGCGTCGATCGATGCATTCTGCGACGCGCTGTGGCTCGAACACGGCCTGTCGCGCAACACGCTCGACGCGTACCGCCGCGACCTGCGTCTCTTTTGCGCATGGCTCGCGCAGAGCCGCAAGGCTTCACTGGACACCGCGAGCGAAGCCGATCTGAACGCGTATAGCGCGGCGCGCCAGAAAGACAAATCGACATCGGCGAACCGGCGGCTCTCGGTGTTTCGCCGCTATTACGGGTGGGCCGTGCGTGAGCATCGCGCGAAGGTCGACCCGACGGTGCGCATCCGCTCGGCAAAACAGCCGCCGCGTTTTCCGTCGACGCTCAGCGAGGCGCAAGTCGAAGCGCTGCTCGGCGCGCCCGACGTCGATACGGCTTTAGGGCTGCGTGATCGCACGATGCTGGAGTTGATGTACGCGAGCGGTTTGCGCGTGACAGAGCTTGTCACGTTGAAGACGGTGGAAGTGGGCCTGAACGAAGGCGTGGTGCGCGTCATGGGCAAGGGCTCGAAGGAGCGCCTGATTCCGTTCGGCGAGGAAGCGCATAGCTGGATCGAACGCTATCTGCGCGAAGCGCGGCCGGCGTTGCTCGGCGCGCGCGCGACGGACGCGCTGTTCGTGACGAGCCGCGCCGAAGGCATGACGCGCCAGCAGTTCTGGAACATCATCAAGCGTCACGCGACGGCGGCCGGCGTGAATGCGCCTCTCTCGCCGCATACGTTGCGGCATGCGTTCGCGACGCATCTGCTCAATCACGGCGCCGACCTGCGTGTCGTGCAACTGCTGCTCGGCCACACGGATATTTCGACCACGCAGATCTACACGCACGTGGCCCGCGAACGGTTGAAGTCGCTGCATGCGCAGCATCATCCGCGAGGCTGATGCTGGGTTTGCGATTGCGCGCCCGTCAGAGAAACTCACGCAGCCGATGCTTGAGAATCTTGCCGGTCGATGCGGCCGGCAGGGCGGCGAGCACTTTGACTTCGGCCGGCCGCTTGTACGGCGCTAGACGCTCGCCGCACCAGTCGATTAATTCAACGGGTGTCACCGTCGCGCCCGCAACCAACTCGACGAACGCGACCACTTCCTCGTTACCTTCCACCGCGCGCCCGATCACCGCCGACTGCACGACCTGCGGATGCGCGTTCAGCACATGTTCGACCTCGGCCGGGTACACGTTGAAGCCCGAGCGGATGATCAACTCCTTGCTGCGCCCGACGATATGCAACGCGCCGTCCGCGTCCTGTCGCGCGAGATCGCCGGTTTTGAGCCAGCCGTCTTCGGTTACGACCGCACGTGTCTGCTCGGGGCTGCGGTAGTAGCCGAGCATCACGTTCGGACCGCGCACCCATAGCTCGCCGATTTCGCCCTTCGCGGCGTCAATGCCGTCCAGTCCGACGAAGCGCACGTCGACACCCGGAATAACGTCGCCGACGGAACAATCGCTGCGCGGCGCATCGAGCATGGTGTGCGACACGGTCGGGCTGCTCTCGGTCATGCCATAGCCGTTGTGCAGCGGCAGACCGTAGACGCTTTCCACCTGCGCTTTCAAGGCGGCGTCGAGCGGCGAGCCGCCTGAATAGGCGAAGCGCAATTGCGGCGCGGACCACGAGTGGCCGTGCGTCTGCAGATGTTCGAGCAGTTTGGCGTGCATGGCCGGCACGCCCTGGAAGATCGACACGCGTTCCTCGGCGAGGGCGCGGCGCACGGCTTCCGGCGCGAAGCGCGGCACGAGCCGCAAGGTCGCGCCTGCCTGCAGGCTGCCCAGGCACACCGACGCGAAGCCGTACACGTGCGAGATCGGCAGAACGGCATAGACGACGTCGTCCGGGCCGACTTTGCGCAAGCGGCTCGAGATCGCGGCAATGAACAGCAGATTGCGATGCGACAGCATCACGCCCTTCGGCGCACCGGTGGTGCCGGTGGTGTAGATTAGCGCGGCGCATTGGCGGTCGTTTGCGGCTTCCACGGGCTCGGCTATTGCCGCGCTGTCCACGGTGTACGACCAGGCGCCGATGTCCGGCGTGATAGCCGGCGCTGCCGTGGCTTGATGCCGCTGCGCGTGCTGCTTGGCATCGCTCGAGCTTTCTGTGGCGTAGGCGACCACGCGAGGCTGCGCGTGCGCGCGGATCGAGTCGAGTTCGGCCGCGGACAGGCGCGCGTTCGACACCAGCGCCCACGCGTCGAGTCGGGCGGTCGCGAACAGCAGCACGATCTGCACGATGCTGTTTTCCGCGACGATCATCACGCGATCGCCGCCGCGCACGCCCCATTCGCGCAGCAGCGCGGTGGCGGCGTCGACGGCCTCCAGCAGTTGCGCGCTGGTCAGGCGGCGCGCATCCTCGATCAAGGCGACGTGCTGCGGATCGCGGGCGGCGGCCAGTTCTGGAATGTCGGCGATGCGCGCGGGCAGGGCAGCCAGCAGCGCGGGAATGTCGATCGCGGAACGGGAGGATGAATCGAAGCTCAACGCTGTCTCCTTTGTCGACCGGAGTTGGCGCTTTAGCGCCTTACTCCGGTCCCATGCCTGTGTGCAAGAACAATGCGGTGCCCGGCGTACATTGCGCCGGAAGATTTTCGAACGATCGTGCCACAATCGCCGCACCCGCACAATTGACCATTCGGCAAATAGCCGTTGTGCAAAGTCGCCATTACAATGCGCCGATGAGCAAATCCAGACACGTCTCCGAAACGCCGGCCACGCAGTTTCTGCGCCGCCACGGCGTCACTTTCGGCGAACATCCTTATGATTATGTCGAGCACGGCGGCACCGGGGAATCGGCGCGCCAGCTCGGCGTGGACGAACATCACGTCGTGAAGACGCTGGTGATGGAAGACGAGCACGCCAAGCCGCTGATCGTGCTGATGCACGGCGACCGCACCGTCAGCACCAAGAACCTCGCGCGGCAGATCGGCGCGAAGCGAGTCGAACCGTGCAAGCCCGAGGTGGCGAACCGCCATTCCGGCTACCTGATCGGCGGCACCTCGCCGTTCGGCACGAAGAAACAGATGCCGGTGTACGTCGAGTCGAGCATTCTGGAGATGGGCAAGATCTGGCTGAACGGCGGCCGGCGCGGGTTTCTCGTCAGCATCGACCCCAAGGTGCTGACGGAATTGCTGGCAGCGAAGGCGGTGCAGTGCGCGAGCGTCGATTGACGTTTGCCTGAATGTTTTGCGGGCGCGCGGGTTCGGTAGAATGTGCGCCGCCTCGTTCCGAGTTGCGCGCCCTGTTGCGGTTGGGGTATCGAGTTTCAGACCGCCGATCCTTATAAGAGTCCCAGATGCAAAACCTGATCGTTGCTGTGGTTGCCTACCTGATCGGTTCGGTGTCGTTCGCCGTGGTCGTGAGCGCCGCAATGGGCCTCGACGACCCGCGCTCGTACGGCTCGGGCAACCCGGGCGCCACCAACGTGCTGCGCAGCGGCAGCAAGAAGGCCGCGATTCTCACGCTGATCGGCGACGCATTCAAGGGCTGGCTGCCGGTGTGGTTCGTCGTGCACTACGGCGCGGGCTACGGGCTCGACGAGACGTCGGTGGCGATTGCGTCGGTCGCCGTGTTTCTCGGCCACCTCTACCCGGTTTTCTTCCGCTTCAAGGGCGGCAAGGGCGTGGCGACCGCGGCGGGCGTTCTGCTCGCGATCAACCCGATTCTCGGCGTGGCGACCTTGCTGACGTGGCTGATCGTGGCGTTCTTCACGCGCTATTCGTCGCTGGCGGCATTGGCCGCGGCGGTGTTCGCGCCGATCTTCGACGGTTTCCTGTTCGGGCCGCATGTCATCGCGCTGGCGATCGTCGTGATGAGTTCGCTGCTGGTGTGGCGCCATCGCGGCAACATCGCCAAGCTGATGCGCGGGCAGGAAAGCCGCATTGGGGATAAGAAGAAGGCGGATGCGGCGGCGAAGGCGGCGGGTGGCAGCGATCTTTGAGTTGTGGTGCTTTAGCGCTTCCAGTGTGCGGTGCGCCAGTCCGCCCGTCATGCGTGGTGCCGCCCGCCGTGTGCTCGGATCGCCGCGCGCGCGTTTGACGGGAGCGCGCGCCCGGTAGATCAGTCGCGGAAGTTGTTGAAGTCGAGCGGCGTGTCCGTCACGTCTTTGCGCAGCATGGCGATCACGCTTTGCAGGTCGTCGCGCTTGCCGCCGGTGATGCGCACCGCGTCGCCCTGAATGCTCGCCTGGACTTTGATCTTGCTGTCCTTCACGAGGCGCACGATTTTCTTCGACAGATCGCCCGACACGCCTTTCTTGATCTTGATGACCTGCTTGACCTTGTCGCCGCCGATCTTCTCGATCTTGCCGTAGTCGAGAAAGCGCACGTCCACGTTGCGCTTGGCCATTTTCGACAGCAGCACGTCTTTCACCTGGCCGAGTTTGAAATCATCGTCCGCGTAGGCCGTGATCTCGTTTTCCTTGTGTTCCACCCGCGCGTCCGACCCTTTGAAGTCGAAGCGCGTTGAAATTTCCTTGTTGGACTGCTCGATCGCGTTCTTGACTTCGATCATGTTCGCTTCGCAGACGACGTCAAACGATGGCATTTTTTTCTCCCAATAGTGCTGCGGTGCGTGACGCAACCGGGCGGCTGCTCACGGGGCACTCGCTATAATCACGGACCGGACGTCATTTTACCGACGCCGCTCCCTTTTGCCCAAGGCCGCCGCGCATTGTCGCCCGGCCGGGGCCCGAAGCCGGTTTCGTCGGCTGCTTTATTCGTTGTCTCATTGGTCGTTCACTGTTCTCATTCCGATGTCTCAATCCGACTCCGCCGCGTTCATTGCCGGTTATCCGCTGAAGGCGCACAACACCTTCGGCTTCGACGTTCGTGCGCAGTTTGCGTGCCGCATCGAGCGTGAAGAGCAACTGATGGCCGCGGTGCGCGACCCGCGCGCCGCCGGCCTGCGGCGGCTCGTGCTGGGCGGCGGCAGCAATGTCGTGCTGACCGGCGACTTTGGCGGTGTGGTGCTGCTGATCGCGCTGCAAGGCCGCCGCGTCGTGCGCGAGGACGATGACGCATGGTACGTCGAGGCGGCCGGCGGCGAGCCGTGGCATGAGTTCGTCGGCTGGACTTTGTCGCAAGGATTGCCCGGGCTCGAAAATCTCGCGTTGATTCCGGGGACGGTGGGCGCGGCGCCGATTCAGAACATCGGCGCGTACGGGTTGGAGATGTGCGAGCGCTTCGCGTCGCTGCGGGCCGTGGAGCTGGCTTCCGGTGACGTGATCGAAATGGATGCGCAGGCGTGCCGCTTCGGCTATCGCGACAGTTTTTTCAAGCGGGAAGGGCGCGACCGGTTCGTGATTATGTCGGTGACGTTCCGTTTGCCGAAGGTGTGGCAGCCGCGTGCCGGCTACGCGGATCTCGCTCGCGAACTGGCCGCCAACGGCCATGCCGAGACGCCGCCGACCGCGCAGGCCATTTTCGATGCGGTGGTGGCAGTGCGGCGCGCCAAGCTGCCTGATCCGCTGGAGCTCGGCAATGCCGGCAGCTTCTTCAAGAATCCGGTGATCGACGCGGCGCAGTTCGACGCGCTGAAGGCCAGGGAGCCGGACGTCGTGTCGTACGCTCAGCCGGATGGGCGGGTGAAACTTGCCGCGGGCTGGCTGATCGATCGATGCGGCTGGAAAGGCCGCGCAATGGGCGCAGCGGCGGTGCATGAGCGGCAGGCGCTGGTGCTGGTCAATCGCGGCGGCGCGAGCGGGGCGGAAGTGCTGGCGCTTGCGAAAGCGATTCAGCGCGATGTGCTGGAGCGGTTTGGGGTCGAGCTGGAGGCGGAGCCAGTTTGTTTGTGACGATTGGCTGATGATAAAAAAGGCGCCGGGAGTTTCCTCCCGGCGCCTTTTTTGCATCTGCGTTTTGGCTTCAGCCGAGCCTCGCGGCGCTTAACTTCGCTTGCGCGAAGTTAGCCTTCACCAAAACGCCCGCCGTCAACCGCGCTGACGACGCGCATTCTCCGCAATCCGCATACGCAGCGCGTTCAGCTTGATGAACCCGCCAGCGTCGGCCTGGTTGTAAGCGCCGCCGTCGTCGTCGAACGTGGCGATGGTCTTGTCGAACAGCGTTTCCTTCGAATCGCGCGCGACCACCGACACGCTGCCCTTGTACAGCTTCACACGCACCCAGCCGTTGACCTTCTCTTGCGTATGGTCGATCAGCACCTGAATCGCGCGTCGCTCCGGGCTCCACCAGTAGCCGTTATAAATCAGCGACGCGTAACGAGCCATCAGGTCGTCTTTCAGGTGAGCGACTTCACGGTCGAGCGTGATCGACTCGATGCCGCGGTGCGCCTTCAGCATGATCGTGCCGCCCGGCGTTTCATAGCAGCCGCGCGACTTCATGCCGACATAACGGTTTTCCACCAGATCCAGACGGCCGATGCCGTGCTTGCCGCCCAAACGGTTCAGTTCGGTGAGCATTTCCGCAGCCGACAGACGTTTGCCGTTGATCGCAACCGGATCGCCGTGCTCGTATTCGATGTCGATGTATTCAGCCTGGTCCGGCGCCTGTTCCGGCGACACGGTCCAACGCCACATATCGGCTTCGGCTTCCGCCTTCGGGTCTTCCAGGTGACGGCCTTCGAACGAGATGTGCAGCAGGTTCGCGTCCATCGAATACGGCGCGCCGCCTTGCTTGTGCTTCATTTCGATCGGAATGCCGGCCTTTTCCGCGTACGCGAGCAGTTTTTCGCGCGACAGCAGGTCCCATTCACGCCACGGTGCGATCACCTTGATGCCCGGTTCCAGCGCGTAGTAACCGAGTTCGAAGCGAACCTGGTCGTTGCCCTTGCCGGTTGCGCCGTGCGACACCGCCTGTGCGCCGCTGGCGCGGGCGATTTCGATCTGACGCTTGGCGATCAGCGGACGCGCGATCGACGTGCCCAGCAGGTACTCGCCTTCATAGATCGTATTGGCGCGGAACATCGGGAACACGAAGTCACGCACGAATTCTTCGCGCAGGTCTTCGATAAAGATGTTGTCCTGCTTGATGCCGAGTTGCAGGGCTTTCTTGCGCGCCGGTTCCAGCTCTTCGCCCTGGCCGATGTCGGCCGTGAACGTGACGACTTCGGCGTCGTAATTGTCCTGCAACCACTTCAGGATGACGGAGGTGTCGAGGCCGCCCGAATAGGCGAGCACGACTTTCTTGATATCGCTCATGGTGAACTCGTAGCTGGAGAAAGCGGGAAAACAAGGCGCGCCGGCGGTCCCGGAGCGCGGAAAACCACTATTTTGACACTAAACCGCAGCGTGCCCGCGTTTTTGGGGCAGTGCGGTATTCAAGCCGGGTCCGCTTATCGCCTCGGACGCCGGCTCGATGCGTGGCGCTAAACGTGGATGCCTTGCCTCGTATTCAAGGCCCCGTCGCGCTTCACGCAGATGCTGCTCAACGTGCCGGCCAGCGGCTCGCTCAGTGATTCAGCTTGCCGAGCAGCAGGTATTCCATCAAGGCCTTTTGGACGTGCAGACGATTTTCCGCCTCGTCCCACACGACGCTTTGCGGGCCGTCGATCACTTCCGCGCTGACTTCCTCGCCGCGGTGGGCGGGCAGGCAGTGCATGAAGAGCGCATCGGCATTGGCGCGCGCCATCATGTCGGCGTCGACGCACCAGTCGGCGAAGGCTTTCTTACGCGCTTCGTTTTCGGCTTCGAAGCCCATG
Organism: Paraburkholderia sp. RL17-347-BIC-D; assembly: GCF_046027915.1. Lineage (NCBI taxonomy): Bacteria > Pseudomonadati > Pseudomonadota > Betaproteobacteria > Burkholderiales > Burkholderiaceae > Paraburkholderia > Paraburkholderia sp. RL17-347-BIC-D. Next base: position 134,611 of record NZ_JARESS010000022.1, on the reverse strand, counting down.
CTGGTCCAGACGTCGGTGGTCACGAGGTCGGCGCCGGAGCAGGCCTCGTTCGGATCGTCGAATTCTTCGTAGAACGGCGCGCTTTCGGCGGCGACCATGGCGCGGTCGAGCTTGTAGCCCGGCGGCGTGGACAGGCGCAGCTTGAAGCCGAGAATCTGCGCGGCTTCGATCCACGTGTACAGCATGTTGTTGGCGTCGCCGACCCACGCGACCGTCTTGCCGCGAATCGGTCCGCGATGCTCGAAGTACGTGAAGATGTCCGCCAGCACCTGGCACGGGTGATATTCGTTGGTCAGCCCGTTGATCACCGGCACACGCGAGTTCTCGGAAAAGCGCTGGAGTATGTCCTGGCCGAACGTGCGGATCATGATGATGTCGACCATGCGCGAGATCACTTGCGCTGCGTCTTCGATCGGTTCGCCGCGACCGAGCTGCGTGTCACGCGTGCTCATGAAAACGGCGTGGCCGCCCAACTGGAAGATGCCGGCTTCGAACGACAGTCGCGTGCGTGTCGAATTCTTTTCGAAGATCATCGCCAGCGTGCGATCGTGCAACGGATGGTAGGTCTCGTAGTTCTTGAATTTGCGTTTCAGAATGCGCGCGCGTTCCAGCACGTACTCGTAGTCTTCCAGCGAGAAATCCTTGAACTGCAGGTAGTGGCGAATTTTCTTGGCGGTCATGAAACAAATACGGCGGTCTCACCCGGCAGGATTGCCGGACGGCGCCGCCGTCGTTTGTGGTAACTCAAAGCAGCATAAAGGATTTCGCCCGGTTTGACGAGTCGGCCAAAAGGCCGGGAAAGCTGTCTGAAAGCCTTGTGGAACGCTCCTGGAACCGTTGCATATGTCTTGTGTGCGCTGCGGAAAAAGGTCCGCTGCGCTATAATCTACGGGTTATCCCAAAGCCCAGCAGGCCGGTATTCCGCTTGTGGGACACGGCTCGCGCGGTTCGGAACAACCTGCTTGCGGTGCGCCGTCATGACGAGCGACAAGGTGGCTTGGCCGGCTCTTCGCGGTTTCTGGCGATGCGGCTCGCCATCGTGGCACGGTCGGCGAGTCCCAGGCAATTCAGAGCCGTTTCGTCGTCCGCTTTGCCGTCATCCCGCTGGGCAGTCACACAGGTATTCCTACATGGCCGAAGCAGCTCCAACCGAATATTTCATTCAGGGCATCACGTCGACGGGAAAAAAGTTTCGGCCGAGCGACTGGTCGGAGCGTCTCGCAGGCGTCATGGCCTGTTTCGGCCCCGGCGCAAGGAAGGGGCCGAACGCCTATTTGCAGTACTCGCTGTATGTCCGGCCGACCATGATCGGCGACCTCAAGTGCGTGATTCTCGATTCGCGCTTGCGCGACATCGAGCCCATGGCTTTCGACTTCGTCCTTAACTTCGCGAAAGACAACGACTTGGTCGTGACCGAGGCGTGCGAGTTGCAACTTGAGCACGCCGCGCCGCAAGAGAAAAGACACGTGATCTAGCGCGAACCTGCTTGATTGGCGAAGGCAAAAAGTAAAAAACCCGCTGGCAGCGGGTTTTTTTATGGGCAGTCCGTTAGTCATGCGCGCGACGAATTGCGCGAGACAGTGCGGATCTGTCGGTCCGAAGCAAAAAAGCCCGCCGAGGCGGGCTTTTCTGTGCAGCGGAAACAGGAGGTAGCCCACCGAAGCGGGCTGACCGGAATTACTGCGCTGCGGACGCTTGCAGACCCTTGATGGCTGCAGCGAGACGGCTCTTATGGCGAGCAGCCTTGTTCTTGTGAACGATTTTCTTGTCGGCGATGATGTCGATGGTCTTCGACGATGCCTGGAAGATCTCAGCGGCCTTGGCCTTGTCGCCGGCGTCGATCGCCTTGCGGACAGCCTTGATAGCCGTGCGGAACTTCGAGCGCAGTGCCGAGTTGTGCGAGTTTGCCTTGGCGGCCTGGCGGGCGCGCTTGCGTGCTTGTGCGGAGTTAGCCATGACGGTTCCTTATCCTGTTCCTGTTTCCAGTACCTGACCTTCAAGTGGTGAGGTGCTGCTTTTAGATCGAACTCTTGGAAGCGATTGCCCAAGAGCGCAAAAGTGTCGAAAAAAATCGATCGGACTACGCGAAGGCAGGCCTGTGTTTTCGGGGTGCGCGAGGGTCTTGGCAGGCGCTGTGGCGCCGCTCCAAACCCCGTCCGAAAGTTGAGCGAGCTTCGAAACCGGCGATTATAGCAACAAAATCAGGCACGTGGCAACGGGAAAGCGCTATGACGCTGCGCCGCCGTGTTGCGTAAAGACCTGCGCCCAGTCGGCGGCGCATCGGGCGCGAGCGTGTCGCCCCCGGGGCACAAGGCGGGCGCGGGGCGAGTCCAGCGGTCCCAGGACGGCGCGGCCGGGCCACAAAAAACGCGCCGATCCATTCATCGGATCGAACGTCCGCGCGGCAAATCGGTCCGAATCGCGTTCCGGCTCGTCGTCCGCACTCGCGGCACCCGTATAATAAGCGCCCCATGAATCTATTCCGAGCCCTGCTGACGGTCAGCGGCTTCACGCTGCTGTCGCGCGTGACCGGACTGGCCCGCGAAACGCTGATCGCACGCGCGTTCGGTGCCAGTCAATACACTGACGCGTTCTACGTCGCCTTCCGCATTCCGAACCTGCTGCGCCGTATCTCCGCCGAGGGCGCGTTCTCGCAGGCCTTCGTGCCGATCCTCGCCGAGTTCAAGAACCAGCAGGGCCACGACGCCACCAAAGCGCTGGTCGACGCCACGTCGACGGTGCTCGCCTGGGCGCTCGCAATCCTCTCGCTGATCGGCGTGGTGGGCGCGTCGGGCGTCGTGTTCATCGTCGCCTCGGGCCTTGCGCATGAAGGTCAGGCGTACGCCCTCGCGGTCACCATGACGCGCATCATGTTCCCGTACATCATTTTCATTTCGCTGACGTCGCTGGCGTCGGGCGTGCTGAACACGTACAAGAACTTCTCGCTACCCGCGTTCGCGCCGGTTCTGCTGAACGTCGCGTTCATCGTCGCGGCGGTGTTCGTCGCGCCGCGTCTGCAAACGCCGGTTTATGCGCTTGCATGGGCGGTGATCGCCGGCGGCGTGCTGCAATTCATCGTGCAGCTGCCGGGGCTGAAGAAGATCGACATGATTCCGCGCATCGGCCTGAATCCGGTGAAGGCGCTCGCGCATCGCGGCGTCAAGCGCGTGCTGTCCAAGATGGTGCCCGCGATGTTCGCCGTCTCGGTCGCGCAGATCAGCCTGATCATCAACACGAATATCGCGTCGCGCATCGGGCCGGGCGCCGTGTCGTGGATCAACTACGCCGACCGGCTGATGGAGTTTCCGACCGCGCTGCTGGGCGTCGCGCTCGGCACGATCCTGCTGCCGAGCCTCTCCAAGGCGCACGTCGATGCCGATCCGCACGAATACTCGTCGCTGCTCGACTGGGGCTTGCGCGTCACCTTCCTGCTGGCCGCGCCGAGCGCCGTCGCGCTATTTTTCTTCGCGCAGCCGCTGACCGCCACACTGTTCCACTACGGCAAGTTCGACGGCAATTCGGTGGTGATGGTCTCCCGCGCGCTGTCGGCGTATGGCGTCGGCCTGATCGGCCTGATCCTCATCAAGATCCTCGCGCCGGGTTTCTACGCGAAGCAGGACATCAAGACGCCGGTGAAGATCGGGGTCGGCGTGCTGATCCTCACGCAGTTGAGCAACTATCTGTTCGTGCCGATTTTCGCGCATGCGGGCTTGACGCTGAGCGTCGGGCTCGGCGCTTGCGGTAATGCGCTGCTGCTGTTTCTCGGTCTGCGCAAGCGCGGCATCTATACGCCGTCGAGCGGCTGGCTCAAATTCTTCGTGCAGTTGTTCGGCGCCTGTCTGGTGCTGGCCGGCACGATGCACTGGCTGGCCATCAGCTTCGACTGGATCGGCATGCATAGCCGCCCGGTCGACCGCATGGTGTTGCTCGCAGCGTGCCTCGTTCTGTTCGCCGCGCTATATTTCGGTATGCTTTGGCTGATGGGCTTCAAGTACGCGTATTTCAAAAGGCGAGTGAAGTGATCACGATGACGCGAGTTCTCGACTATTTCAGCACGCTCGTCGCCGAAGACGACAGTCTTCCGCTGACCGAGGCGGCGCTCTCGCTCGCGCAGGACGCCTATCCCGATCTCGATCTGCAAGGCACGCTCGCCGAGATCGACGAACTGGTGGTGCGCCTGCAGCGTCGCATGCCGGACGATGCCGACATCAAGCAGAAGGTCGGCATTCTGAACCGGTTCTTCTTTCGAGAGCTGGGCTTCGCCAGCAATCTCAACGACTATTACGACCCCGACAACAGCCATCTGAACGCGGTGCTCAAGCGCCGCCGCGGCATTCCGATTTCGCTGGCGGTGCTGTATCTGGAAATGGCCGAACAGATCGGCGTTCCAGCGCGCGGCGTGTCGTTTCCCGGCCACTTCCTTTTGCGCGTGACGACGCCCGACGGCGACGTCATGCTCGATCCGACCAGCGGACACTCGCTGTCCGAATCGGAGATGGTGGAGATGCTGGAGCCGTATGTGGCGTCGGCGGGCGAATCGGTGAGCAGGGCGCTGCGCATGCTGCTGCAACCGGCCACGCGCCGCGAGATCATCGCGCGAATGCTGCGCAATCTGAAGTCCACGTATCTTCAGACGGAACGTTGGCAGCGTCTGCTGGCGGTGCAGCAGCGTCTCGTGATCCTGCTGCCGGAGAGTATCGAGGAAGTGCGCGATCGTGGCTTCGCTTATGCGCGGCTCGATTACCTGCGGCCCGCGCTCGAAGATCTCGAGCGCTATCTCGGCGACCGGCCGGATGCCGAGGACGCGACCGTGGTGGAGTCGCAATTGCACGAACTGCGTCAGCGCACACAGCACGACGACCGCGAGTAAACGAGCAAGCGGCCACGCGTCGCACCAGAACCATGCAAAAGAAAACGCCTGCACATGATGATCATGTGCAGGCGTTTTTCATTGGCGCGGGCTATACGAAACCGCGCGCCGCACGCAGGCTTACTTCGGCTGCATCCGAATCGCGCCGTCCAGACGAATCACTTCGCCGTTGAGCATCGGATTGTCGAAGATCTGCTTGGCGAGCATCGCGTACTCCGCCGGTTTGCCGAGACGCGGCGGGAACGGCACCATCGCGCCCAAGGCGTCCTGCACTTCCTGCGGCATGCCGAGCAGCATGGGCGTTTCGAAAATGCCCGGTGCGATCGTCATCACGCGGATCGCGTTGCGCGACAGGTCGCGTGCGATCGGCAGCGTCATGCCGACCACGCCGGCCTTGGACGCTGCATAAGCCGCCTGGCCGATCTGGCCGTCATACGCGGCCACCGACGCCGTGTTGATGATCACGCCGCGCTCGCCGTTCGCGTTCGGCTCGTTCTTCGACATAGCCGCGGCGGCGAGCCGGATCATGTTGAAGGTGCCGATCAGATTGATCGAGACGGTGCGCGCGAACGAGTCGAGCGGATGGGGGCCGTCCTTGCCGACCGTTTTGACGGCCGGCGCGACGCCCGCGCAATTGACGAGGCCGCGCAGCGTGCCGAGCTTGGTGGCGGCTTCGACGGCTTGGGTGGCGTCGTCTTCGCGGCTCACATCGCATTTGACGAAGACGCCGCCGAGTTCTTTCGCGAGCGCCTCGCCGGCATCCACATTCAGGTCGGCGAGCACGACTTTGCCGCCGTTTTCGACGAACAGGCGCGCCGTGGCTGCACCTAGACCCGATGCACCACCGGTGATCAGGAAAACGTTGTCACGAATCTCCATGTCTTCTCCTTTGCTACGGTTCAGTAATGTCTAGATCGAATATCTTTTCGATGATCGATTGTAACGGCTATGCTGCAATGCGGAAAGCGAAGCGGGCCGGCGCCCGATTCACGCGCTGTCAGCGGGCGCAGGCAGAGCAAACCATTACGGATGGCTAATTAATACTGAGCGCGGACGGATAGAGAAAGCGCACCGCACTCGCGCCACGCGTTGCATAAAAAAACCCGCCGGCAAGGGGCGGGTTTTTGCAGAAGCGATCACAGACAGACGCAAACGAGCTTACTTCAACGCCTCGAACGCGCGGTCACGAATTTCGTCGACGCTGCCGAGGCCTGAAATGCGCCGATACTGCGGCGCGGTCAACGGGGTCGACGAATCGCCGTTCTTCGCCCAGGTGTTGTAGTACTCGATCAGCGGTTTGGTTTGCGCCTCGTACACTTCCAGACGCTTCTTGACGGTTTCTTCCTTGTCGTCGTCGCGCTGGATCAGCGGTTCGCCGGTCACGTCGTCCACGCCTTCGACCTTCGGCGGATTGAACTTGACGTGATACGTACGGCCCGACGCCGCGTGCGAGCGGCGGCCGCTCATGCGCACGATGATCTCGTCGAACGGCACGTCGATTTCCAGCACGTAGTCGATCGGAACGCCGGCCTGCTTCATGGCTTCAGCTTGCGGAATGGTGCGCGGAAAACCGTCGAACAGATAGCCGTTCGCGCAGTCCGGCTGCTGCAGACGCTCTTTCACCAGGTTGATGATCAGTTCGTCCGTGACCAGTTCGCCGGCATCCATGAAGCGCTTGGCTTCAAGGCCGAGCGGCGTGCCTGCCTTGACGGCCGCGCGCAGCATGTCGCCAGTGGAAATTTGCGGAATGCCGAACTTTTCCTTGATGAAGGTCGCCTGAGTGCCCTTGCCCGCGCCGGGCGCACCCAAAAGGATCAAACGCATGTGATATCTCCAGATCTATGTGAATTCTTTGGTGGCGCTGCGGACGTCCCACGATGCGTCGAGGGGACCCGCATCGGCTGCCGTTCCAGGTCTCGCGCTGCACGTCGAAGACGACGGCGCTGCAAGACGGCGACGGCGCGACCGGGCAAACCCTGACTCTCGCGTGTAGCGGGAGGCGCGCACAACCGTCCGATTATGCCATGGGTTTTTCCGCTCAAGACCCGAATAAAGCCTGCACGCGCGCGAGATCGGCGGGTGTGTCGACACCGGGCAGCGGCACGTCGTGCGTGACGAGCACCGCGATGCGCTCGCCGTGCCACATCGCGCGCAGTTGTTCGAGCGCTTCGACCTGTTCGATCGGCGAGATTGCGAGGCTGGGATACGTGCGCAGGAATTGCGCACGATACGCGTACAGCCCGATATGCCGATGAACTACCGCGGGCGCGGGCGGCGCGGGCATCGATGCGACATCGGGCCAGTGCGGCTGATAGGCGTCGCGTGCCCATGGAATCGGCGCGCGCGAAAAGTACAGCGCGACGCCGCGCGCGTCGAGCACGACCTTGACGACGTTCGGGTTGAAGATTTCGGCGGGGTCGGTGATCGGGTGCGCGGCGGTGGCGATCGCGCAGCCGTGGCTCGCCGCAAGGTGCGACGCAACGCCGCACACGAGCGCCGGATCGATCAGCGGTTCGTCGCCTTGCACGTTGACCACGATCGTGTCGTCGCTCCAGCCGAATTGCGCCGCGACTTCTGCGAGACGGTCGGTGCCGGACGGATGGTCCGCGCGCGTCAACACCGCTTCGAAGCCGTGGTCGCGGGCGGCGTCGAGCACCGCTTGCGCGTCCGAGGCGACCAGCACCTGCTGCGCGCCCGATTCGCGCGCGCGTTCGGCGACCCGCACCACCATCGGCTTGCCGCCGATGTCGGCGAGCGGCTTGTTGGGCAGACGCGTCGAGGCGAGCCGCGCCGGCACGACGGCGATAAACGGGGGAGTGGTGGTGTTGGCGTGGGTCATCGGCAAGGCAAGCGCAAAGACGGGCGGCGATGAAGCCGGAAAAAATCGGCCGCGCATGCAGCGCGGCCGCGAACGGACAAGTCGACGGATTCAGCTCGCGACACGCGCCACACTGACATGGCGGCCGCCCGCGCGAGCGCAGTCTGACTCAGGCCACCGAGCCCGGATTCAGATCGACCGGCGTGCCTTCCACGGTCTGCCGCGCTTCGTCGACCAGCATGACGGGAATGCCGTCGCGAATCGGATAGGCCAGCTTGTCCGCATTGCAGATCAGCTCCTGCGCGGCGCGGTCGTAGCTGAGCGGGCCCTTGCAGATCGGGCAGACGAGAATTTCAAGCAGGCGAGCGTCCACGGACTTTCTCCACAACTAATGCAATGAGGCGATGATCGAGCGCGGCTTCGACCGGGACAACCCAGATGCGCGCGTCGTGCCAGGACCCTAATTTTACCGCATCCTTTTCCGTTATCAGGATGGCGTCGGCGTCCACGTCCGTAAACGGATTGCGCTCGAACGCGTAGTGATCCGGCAGTGCGCGCGTGGCGGGCGTGAGGCCGGCGGCGCGCAGCGTAGCGAAAAAGCGCTCCGGCGCGCCGATGCCTGCTGCCGCGAGCACGCGATCGCCGCTGAACTGCGCGAGCGGACGGCGCAACGCGGGATTGTCCAGATGCCACGCGTCGGCGGGCGCGAGTTGCAGCGCGAAGGTGTTCGGCCACGCCGGCAGCGTGCGCGCGTAAGGATCGTTGATGAGCGTCGCGTCGCGGCGGCGCGACAGCGGCTCGCGCAGCGGACCGGCCGGCAGCAGGAAACCGTTGCCGCCGAGCCGGTGATCGAACACGACCAGTTCGGCGTCGCGCTCGAGCCGGTAATGCTGCAAGCCGTCGTCGCTCACAATCACGTCGACTTCGCGGTGCGCGGCGCACAGCGCCTGCGCGGCCGCCACGCGATCCGGACAGACCCACACCGGCGCACCGGTGCGGCGTGCGATCAGAAGCGGCTCGTCACCGCCGACACTCGCCGCAGAGGTGGAAGTGACCCGCGTCGGCGTCTTCACGCGCGCGCCGTAGCCGCGCGACACCACGCCGGGCTTGAAGCCCGCGGCGCGCAACGCCTCGACCAGCGCGATCACGGTCGGCGTCTTACCGGTACCGCCGACGGTCACATTGCCGACCACCACCACGGGCACGCCGATGCGCACCGATTTCAACCAGCCGAACGAAAAGGCCGCGCGGCGCGCGGCGGCGATCGCGCCGAACGCGCAGGCGAGCGGCGACAGCGCCCAGGCGAACGGGCCGCGCTGTTGCCATTCGCGCGCGAGGCGTGCTTCGAGACGGTTGCTGACTTCGCTCATGGGCACGTCGCGCAGACGAGTGGCGCGCCGCTCGCTAAAAGGCGCCGGGACGGCGGCGTGAAGGAGCTAGGCGCAATACGCGGGGCAAGCATCAACGCGGTTCTCCGGACTATCGAAAGTGAGGCGAAAAATGAAGCGAGGCGGCAACGGACGCACTCTCGCAGTGTGCCGCAATGCCGGGCGCCGCGGGGCGTTCGGCATGCCGTCGAACCCGCCACTCTAGCGCGCGAGCGTCACGCCCGGCAAGCCGCGCACCATGCGCCGCGCGACGAAACGGTGCTTCCGGCGTCGCTCACAGCCTGTGGATAACTTTGTGGAGAACCTGCCGTCCGACGGGCGGAGAAGGCCATTCGGCGCGCCCGGTATCGGCAATCATTCTCTTTGACGAGATGTAAACACCATATAAATCAACGACATGCCTGGAATTCGTGCGGCCTCGCAGGCAATTTGGCGGGATCCGTCTGGCGGGTCCCGCCATGTGGACACTTTTAACAATTCGAGCGCCGCGCTGGACGCGGATGGCCGGTCGGTCTATCGTCTGTCCGGCCAGCCACCCATATTCCTCGCATGAATCCCGAAAGCCCTTTTTCCTCGTCGGCGACGCCCGACGGTGAGGTCGTCGTTCCCGTTTCGGCGCTCAGTCGCGCGATCGGCACGATGCTCGAACGTTCGTTTCCGCTCGTCTGGGTCGCCGGCGAAGTGTCGAACTTCACGCGCGCCGCGAGCGGCCATTGGTATTTCTCGATCAAGGATGCGCAGGCGCAGATGCGTTGCGTGATGTTCCGCGGGCGGGCGCAATACGCCGAATTCACGCCGCGCGAAGGCGACCGCATCGAAGTGCGCGCGCTGGTGACGATGTACGAACCGCGCGGCGAACTGCAACTGAATGTGGAAGCGGTGCGGCGCACCGGACAGGGGCGTCTCTACGAAGCGTTCCTCCGGCTGAAAGCGCAGCTCGAAGCCGAGGGGCTCTTTGCCGCCGAACGCAAACGCGCGTTGCCGACGCATCCGCGGGCGATCGGCATCGTCACGTCGTTGCAGGCCGCGGCGTTGCGCGACGTCCTGACCACGCTGTCGCGGCGCGCACCGCACATTCCGGTGATCATTTATCCGGCGCCGGTGCAGGGCGCGGGCGTGAGCGGCAAGCTCGCCGCGATGGTCGACGCCGCCAACGCGCGGCGCGAAGTCGACGTGCTGATCGTGTGCCGCGGCGGCGGCTCGATCGAAGACTTGTGGGCGTTCAACGAAGAAGTGCTGGCGCGCGCGATCGCCGAAAGCGCGATTCCCGTGGTCAGCGGCGTGGGCCACGAAACCGATTTCACGATCGCCGACTTTGCCGCGGACGTGCGCGCGCCGACGCCCACCGGCGCCGCCGAACTCGTCAGTCCGCAGCGCGTGCTGCTGTTGCGCGAGTTGGATCACCGCCACGCGACGCTCGCGCGCGGCTTCGGCCGCATGATGGAGCGGCGCGCGCAGCAACTCGACTGGCTCGCGCGCCGGTTAGTGTCGCCGGCCGAGCGGCTCGCGCGGCAACGCACGCATCTGCAGCAATTGAGCGTGCGGTTGGCGTCGGCGGGCGCGCGTCCGGTGCGCGACGCGCGAGCGCGGTTTTCGCTGCTGCAGATGCGCTGGCAGCGTTGGCGTCCGGATCTCGCCGGGCATCAGGCGAAACTCGGCAATCTTTCGCAACGTCTCGACGCGGCTTTGTTACGCCAGCATGAACGTCAGACCGCGCGCATCGACACGCTCGCCGCGCGTCTCGAAGTGCTCAGTCCGCAGCGTACGCTGGAGCGTGGCTATGCCGCCGTGCTCGACGCCCAGAGCGGACGCGCGGTGCGCGCGCCGTCGTCGTTGAAGCCGGGACGGCGCCTGACGGTGCATCTTGCGGAAGGTGCCGCGGATATCGCGCTGGCCGATGTGCAGCCGCGCCTGACCGACGGTTTCTGACACTTCGCCGACCGCCTCGGCGCCTGTACTTTTGACTGTTGCGAAGGCCGGGCACACCGGGTGCGCAAGCACTAATTACGCTGTGCGCGCGGCGTGTTCGCCAATGCCGGGCATAAAGTCCGTTGGTTTGCGGGGTTATTCCAAGTCGCCTACAATCGAGTGCTCAAAAGCGTTATCCGCAGACTCCCCCACAACAGATACAGACAGAAGGAAAGCACCATGGAACATACGCTCCCGCCGCTGCCGTTCGCGAAAAACGCACTCGTGCCGAACATGTCGGAAGAGACGCTCGAGTATCACTACGGCAAGCATCACCAGACCTATGTGACCAACCTGAACAATCTGATCAAGGGCACGGAGTTCGAGAACCTGTCGCTCGAAGAAATCGTCAAGAAGGCATCGGGCGGCGTGTTCAATAACGCAGCTCAAGTGTGGAACCACACGTTCTTCTGGAACAGCCTGTCGCCGCAAGGTGGCGGTGCGCCGACCGGCGCGCTCGCTGACGCGATCAACGCCAAGTGGGGTTCGTTCGACAAGTTCAAGGAAGAGTTCGCCAAGACCGCGGTCGGCACGTTCGGCTCGGGCTGGGCATGGCTGGTGAAGAAGGCCGACGGTTCGCTCGACCTCGTGTCGACGAGCAACGCCGCTACGCCGCTGACCACCGACGCGAAGGCTCTGCTGACGATCGACGTGTGGGAACACGCTTACTACATCGACTACCGCAATGCGCGTCCGAAGTTCGTCGAAGCGTACTGGAACATCGTCAACTGGGAATTCGCGTCGAAGAACTTCGCGTGAGATTGCCGGTGAGTTTGAAACTGGCGCCGCCGGCTGGCTGATCCGGTCGCGGCGTTGATCGTCGAACTCCGTAGCCATTGCAGGAAAGAAAAGCCCTCAAATGCGAGGGCTTTTCTTTTCCCTGGCGTGGCTTGCTGTCGCGCGTCAGTGCGTCGAAGGGTCTCGACGGGGCTCGCGCCCGAGATGCATAGGATTGCTTTTCACACGCCGCGGCGCATGAATCTTTGTCACAGTTGGTAACGGCACGCCGGCTTCCAATTCGCATTCAGCCTGCCGACAGCGTGTCCAGATGCAGGCGGAAAAAATACGGTAACTATCTCGTAAACAAAGCGCCCGCAAATTGGCCTAACGTATGTTTCCCCTATGAAGAAACGTGCGCCACCATGATCTCAAGTCCTCAATCGATACGCGTCGCATTGCCTGTGGCTGCGGTCGCACTGGCGCTCCTCGGCGGTTGCGCGGTGGTGCCGCCGAGCGGTCCATCCATCGTCGCGCTGCCGCGCAGCGGCGAGCCGCTCAATCAGTTCCAGCAGGACGACTACAACTGCCGCGACTACGCTTATCGCTCGACCAACGCCACCGGCGCCTCGCAGGCCGCGACCACGAACAGCGTCAATAGCGCGGCTATCGGCACGCTAGGCGGTGCCGCTGTCGGTGCGCTCTTTGGCGCAGCGGCAGGCAATCCCGGCGCGGGCGCGGCCATTGGCGCGGGCAGCGGCTTGCTGATCGGCGGCGCGACCGGCGCCAACGGCGCACAGTACGCGGGCGGTAGCCTCCAGGCGCAGTACGACGCGGCGTACGCGCAGTGCATGGTATCCAAGGGCAACACGATTTCGCAGCCGCGGATGCCGGTCTATGCGCCGCAACCGGTATATGTTGCTCCGCCGCCCCGTTATTACGGGCCGCCGCCGGTAATGTATGCGCCCTATCCGTACTACTGATCGAATTTCGCCGAGCGTCCGGGGCCACTGAATCGTATCGCCGTCACGTATTGCCTCGTATGGCGGAGAGAGGCGACACGATGGCGATAAACGCCTTTGCAAACAGCGTACGGTTAATCAGCCGTAAGGGCGATGACTGTGTTCAGCGAGCGGGAGACGCGCGTGGCGGGCTCCTCTCTTGCGGCACGCGACGTGAGTCACGGCGCGCACCGTTGGTTGTGCGGAGCTGACCGTCGCATCGTTCAAGAGGCGAGGCGAAAATGCGAATCTCGCAAGCTGGCGCTGAGACATCCGGGCTCGGCGCATGGACCCGTCGGGGCACGGTAGTGGCGCTGATTGCCGTCGCCTCCTGTTTCGCGTCGTGTGGCGGCGGTGGTTCGGGCGCCACGTCGGGGTCGGCGAGCGGAAGTGGCACGTCGAGCGGCTCGGATACAGGTTCCGGTAGCGGTACGGGTTCGACCACCGGCACGGGCACCGGCACCGGAACGACCGGCACGGGCAACACACCGGCAGCGGTGACGGCCTACGCCACCGACGTCCTCATGCATCACAACGATCTCGGCCGCACTGGTCAGATGCTCGCCGAGACCACGCTTACACCGGCGAACGTCAACTCGGCGAGTTTCGGCAAGGTCGCGTTTCTTGCCGCGGACGGCAAGGTCGACGGACAGCCGCTCTTCGTCACCAGCCTGTCGATCGGCGGCACGGCCCACGACGTGGTCTACGTGGTCACCGAACACGATAGCGTCTACGCCTACGACGCCACATCTTTCGCGCAACTGTGGAAAGTCTCGCTGATCGGCAGCGGCGAAACGCCCAGCGACGACCACGGATGCCAGGACATCACCCCTGAGATCGGCATTACGTCGACGCCGGTCATCGACCGCAGTCGCGGCACGAATGGCGTGCTGTATGCCGTGGCGATGACGAAAGACAGTGGCGGCGGCTACCATCACCGGCTGCATGCGCTCGATCTGGCGACCGGCGCCGAAGTGCTCGGCGGTCCGACGGAAATCGCGGCGACTTATCCGGGCAACGGCGCGGGCAGCGTCAACGGGGTGATTACCTTCAACCCGTCGCTGCATACGGAGCGCGCGGCACTTACGCTGGTCGGCGGCAACATCTACATGGGTTGGACCGCGCACTGCATGGGGGGCTCGTACACCGGCTGGATGATGGCCTATAGCGCCGACACGCTGAAACAGACCAGCGTGATCAACATCACGCCGAACGGCAGTCAAGGGTCGATCTGGATGGCCGGCTCGGGCATGGCGTCGGACGGCACGTCGCTTTACGTCGTGGACGGCAACGGCACGTTCGGCACCACGCTGAATGCGCAGGGCTTTCCCGTCGACGGCGACTTCGGCGACTCGATGATGAAGCTCTCCTTGGGCAACCTGCAGGTCACCGATTACTTCGCGATGTCAGACGTGGTCACGCAAGCGGCCACCGACAACGATTTCGGCTCGGGCGGCGCCATGGTGTTGCCGGATCAGACCACGACAGGAGGCGTCGTCAAGCATCTCGCGGTGGCGGCCGGCAAGGACAACCGCATCTACGTCGTCGATCGCGACTCGATGGGCAAATTCAACCCGACGGCCAACAACATCTGGCAGGAGTTGATCGGCACGTTGGCGGGTGGCATCTGGGGATCGCCGGCTTACTACAACGGCGTGGTCTATTACGGCGGGCTGAACGACAACCTGAAGGCGCTGCCGGTCTCGGGGGCGTTCCTTGCGACTACCGCGGCGTCGAGGAGTCCGACCACTTTCCCGTATCCGGGCGCGACACCGGCTGTGTCGGCGAACGGCGCGAGCAACGGCATAGTCTGGGCGGCGGAAAACGGCACGACCGGCGCGTTACACGCGTACAACGCGGGCAATCTCGCCGTCGAGTTGTACAACAGCAACCAGGCCGGCACGCGCGATCAATGGGGCGCGGGCAATAAATTCATCACGCCGATGATTGCGCGCGGGAAGGTGTATGTCGGCGCTACTAATGGGGTGGCGGTGTTTGGGTTGTTGTAAGCGGAAGGGGGATGGTTTCGCGTTGGGTGAGATGCGGCTGTAGTTGAGTGTGTTCGCGTGGGTGTCGGTGATTGGCTTGCGGGTTATCTGGATCGCGGTATGAAAAAGCCCTTGCTCCTTTTTTTGCGGAGCAGGGGCTTTCTGTTTGGCGCTGGGCTAATGCAGTTGCAGCGACATCGGCACGGCTACACACCGCGCCAGATATCACGCTCACTCCGCATCGCTCGTAGCGGCCGTCTTACGCGGACGACGACTGCGCGGCGCCGACTTGCGTGCGGCCTTTTTTGCCGGCGCAGGCGCTTCTTCCGCTGTGGCAGAAGCGGCCGGCGCTTCAGCGGGCGCTGCGATCTCCGGAATATCGTCGATGCTTCGCGGCGCAGCTTTCTTTGCTCGCTTCGCAGCCGTCTTGCGCGGCGCGCGTTCGCTGCGGCGCTTGGGTTGCTTGCCGCTCGTCTCTCGCTCGTCTGCTTCTGCCGACCTCTCCGAGCCACCGGATTCTTCAGCGTTCGCGGTTTCAGCCTCCGCGAAAGGCGCTTCCGGCAGTTCAAAAGCGAACTCAGCATTTTCCGGCGCTTGCTCGCGCACATCGTCCGCTTGAGCCTGAGCGCCACCGCCATTTTCGACGGTCGTACGCTCTTCGTACACGGTCTCCTGCTGGCCGCGTCCTGCTTTGCGATTGCCTCGTCCTCGACGGCGCGACTCGTGTTTGCCACCCGACTCGGCGATCACCGTTTCGGCGACCTGCGCCTCATACAACTGTTCCGCCGACTCCACGACTTCGACGGGCTCGCCCGTGTTGTCGCCGGCCACATTCGCGGCGGTGCTTCGATACACATACGCGCCCGACTTCTCGTCGCGGCCGAACTCGAGCAGCCCGCGAGCATGAGCTTCTTCGAGCAGATTGCCGAAAGCGCGAAAGCCGTAGTACGTTTCGTTGAAATCCGGCTTGCGGCGCTTGATCGCGTTCTTCAGCACCGACGCCCAGATCTTGCCGCTATCGCCGCGTTCGGACGCAAGCGCGTCGAACGTTTGCACCGCGATTTCGACCGCCTTGGTGCGGCGTTTCTCGAGGTCTTCCTTGTTGCGGGTCTTCTCCTCGTCGGGCGCGCGTTTGGCCGCCGGCTGGGCGGACTGTTGCGGGCGCGACGACTCGCGCTTGGCGACCGTGCGCTGACTCTCCCGCACGAGGTCGTCGTAAAAGAAGAACTCGTCGCAGTTCGCGATCAGCAGATCGGACGTGGATTGCTGCACGCCGACGCCGATCACCTGCTTGGCGTTCTCACGCAGCTTCGACACCAGCGGCGAAAAATCCGAATCGCCGCTGATGATCACGAATGTATTGACGTGCGATTTCGTGTAGCAGAGGTCGAGCGCGTCGACCACGAGCCGGATGTCGGCGGAATTCTTGCCCGATTGGCGCACGTGCGGAATCTCGATCAATTCGAAATTGGCCTCGTGCATCGCGCCTTTGAAACTCTTGTAGCGGTCCCAGTCGCAATATGCTTTCTTCACGACAATGCTGCCCTTGAGCAGCAGACGTTCGAGCACCAGCTTGATATCGAACTTGTCGTACTTCGCGTCACGCACGCCGAGCGCGACGTTTTCGAAGTCGCAGAATAGCGCCATGCTGACAGTTTCGTTGGATGACGCCATGTATATCTCCATTGAAGCGATCGTCGAATTGGACGAATCGCGACCATGATAGCGATTCCAGCGGAGGTGATCAGCTTTTGTGTTCCGGGCGCACCGATACGGGCGGCGCGAACCCCCGACGGCGCGCGCTTTTTGTGACGTTCTCCAGGGTTCTTGCAGGCATGCCGACACCGTGCCTAAACAGTCTCAGCGTTACAGCCCTACGGCGTTGGTTCGCAGTGGGTGACCACACGGGCCACCGTGCTACCTATCCTGGTGATACGGCGCGACATTCAGCGCCGCGCGTGTTTCAAGCACTTCATCGACGAGACCGTACGTCTTCGCGGCCTGCGCCGACATGAAGTTGTCGCGGTCGGTGTCGCGGGCGATTTCCTCGATGCTGCGCCCGGTGCGCTCGGCCGTTATCGCATTCAGGCGCTCTCGCAGATAGAGCACTTCCTTCGCCTGAATCTCGACGTCCGCCGCCGTGCCCTGGCTGCCGCCCGACGGCTGATGAATCATGATGCGCGCGTTCGGCAAGGCATACCGTTTGCCGCGTTGACCGGCTGTCAGCAGAAAGGTGCCCATGCTCGCGGCGAAGCCGGTGCACAAGGTCGATACCTCCGGTTTGATGAATTGCATGGTGTCGTAGATCGCGAGGCCGTCGTACACCGAACCGCCCGGCGAATTGATGTAAAAAGAAATATCCTTGTCGGGATTCTCGGACTCCAGAAACAGCAACTGGGCGACAATCACACTGGCCGATTGCTCGTTGACGGGCCCGACCAGAAACACGATGCGCTCGCGCAGCAAGCGCGAATAGATGTCGTAGGCGCGCTCGCCGCGGCCGGACTGTTCGATCACGGTGGGCACGAGGCCAAGGCCGGTGATGGTTGAATGGCTGGACTGCATATTGACCTCGCGTATGCGGTCTGGGTGACCGCGGTTTGTGCGGAGCGTGTGGCTTCATGGCGCGAAGCCTCCAGGCTGCGCCTTAGCCGTTCCGTAACCTGCGCATTCCTTGCGCTGGTTGTTGTCCCTATGACGACGGGACACAGGGCGCCGTGACAGAAATATTTTTTTGCGGACCTGTCACATCGCTCGATGCCCAGCCGTCAAGACGAAAAGAATCAGGATGTCGGCGCGCACCCGGATCATTTCGCAGGCAGGGCGCCGCGCGCTTTTCACCACGCACGATCTGGAGGTCTACGTATGACAGAACAAGGAATCGACAAGGCATCCAGCTTCGAGGCCGTGCGCGCCCGCCTGCTCGCGCTGGCGTACCGGATGCTCGGCAGCCGCGCCGAAGCGGAAGACGTGGTGCAGGACGTCGGATTGAAATGGCACCTCGCGGACACGCAGGAGGTGCAGCTACCTGTCGCCTGGCTCACCACGATCACCACGCGCGTGGCGATCGACCGGCTGCGGCGTGTGCAGCGCGAACGCGCGTCGCAGGCCGCCGGCTGGTTGCCGGAGCTGTGGCTCGACGAGGTGGCGCCATCGGCCGAAGAACTGGCCTTGCGCGCGGCGGAGATGTCCTATGGCGTGATGCTGCTGCTCGAGCGTCTGAAACCGGACGAACGGGCAGCGTTCGTGCTGCACGAAGCGTTTGATTGTGACTACGCGGAGATCGCGGCCATTCTCGAGCGAACGCCGGCGGCCTGCCGGCAGATCGTCCATCGGGCCAAGGCGCGCCTGCAACGCGCGGGTGCACCGGTGGAGCCCGCCGATCCCGCAGCGCATGCGCGGATCGTCGAGCGCTTGCGCACGGCGTTGGAGGCGCAGGATCGAGTCGGCTTGTTGCGGCTCTTTAGTGACGCGCCGGAAGTCGTCAGCGACGCGCCTGTGTGCGCGCCGGTGAGCACGTCTGAACCGGCGGTGGCAGGGTGGATGGATACGGTAACGTCGCTCGTCGAACACGCGAGCAACGCCGAGACGGTATCGGTGGCGGGCACATTGTGTATCGCCGTGCTCTTCGAGGGCGAGGTGGTCGGAGTACTCGACGTGTCCACGAATAGCCTGGCGGATGGCTCCACGAAGATCGTGGCGATGCGCGTGGTGACCAGCGCGGCGCGTCTGCGAGCCACCAACCGCATGCTGGGCCGCGCGGCAGTCTCGCAACTGCTCGCACGGATCCAGCAGAGCGCCATGAGCTCAGTTGCGGTGGGCTGCGACTTCCCAGTTGATGTCCACGCATAGCACCTGCGTGCCCGTCGGCGTGTGCGCGGCGATCGAGGCGGTCACGCACAGATGCGCTTCGTTGATGGATAGATAAGGCGGCGTGAGATGCACGTGGCCGGGTGTGCGCATCGCCTGGATGAAGTATGGCCGGCGCTCCCAGCTTGCGCCTTCCGAATGCAGCAGCGGACGGAAACGCTTGGCGCGTTGCGAGGCGCGCCCCGGCGGGAGCACGTTGTCGCCGATCTGCCGGCCCGACCCGTCGAGCACGAAGCAGCGTGCCGTCTCGCCGAGCATCAGAAGCGGCGCAGTGGCTTGCGCGACCGACTCGCCGGCCACCAGTTGCGCGGCGGCCGTCTCGAGCGCCGTGACATACGGTGCGAGCCGTGCCGATTGTGCGTGTTCGCGCGCGGTGACCCGTTCGCGCAGCGCCGCGGAAAGCGAGTCCATCAAACCGGCCGCCGCTTGCGGCTTGACCGGTTCGACGCTCGGGCCCGCGAAGAACGCGCCTTGCACGAAGTCCACGTTGCATTCGAGCGCGATCAGCGCGTCGCGTTCGGTGCTCAGGCCACCCAT
The DNA here is from genome assembly GCF_046027915.1 of Paraburkholderia sp. RL17-347-BIC-D. Lineage (NCBI taxonomy): Bacteria > Pseudomonadati > Pseudomonadota > Betaproteobacteria > Burkholderiales > Burkholderiaceae > Paraburkholderia > Paraburkholderia sp. RL17-347-BIC-D. The sequence goes on along the minus strand of NZ_JARESS010000022.1, from coordinate 115,454 downwards.
CAGCACCAGTTGGCCGGATTCGTGCAGCAGCGAGACGAGGCCCGGCAGCACGCGTTCAATGTGCGAATGTTCGCTGGCTTGCGCGAGAATGCAGCGGTCGAGAGTGACGATGTCCGGCCGCAGATTCCACACGCGGTCAATGTTCGAATGCTTCGCGCCGAAGCCGTCGAGCGCGATCAGGAAGCCGGATTTGCGCAGCGCGTCGACGATTTCGGCAAAGCGCGTGGTTTCGCCGCCCGCCTGTTCGGACACTTCGAGCACCACGCGCTGCGGCGGCAGGCCGAGCGCCTTGAGGCCTGCGAGCAGCGCGTCGCCGTAACTGGTGTCCATCAGCGCGGCGGGGTGCAGGCTCAGGAAGAGCCATTCGTCGTGACTGTCGAACGCGTTGAAGTTGCCCAGATGCAGCGATTCGGCGAGCCGCCCGAGTTCGAGCAGGTCGCCGCGTCGTGCGGCTTGCGTGAAAACCTCGTGGGACGGCACTTGCAGCGCGTGTTCGTCATGGGCGCGCAGCGACGCGTGATAACCGATCGCGCGCCGGTGCGACACGGAGAAAACCGGCTGGAACACGCTGAAAACAGTGTAGCCGCCGTACAGAACGGTGCGCCGGGAGCCTTCGTCGCCGGCCATCGGGCGCGGTGGCTGGAAGCCGGGAGGATCGAGTTCGATCATGCTCATCATGTCAGTCGTGTGGAGGTGGCTGCGCGCCTGCATGCTCGACACAAGTTCGCACGCGCAAGATGTGAGTTTACAGGATTGGCGAGCAAGAACTATGCGCGTGCGGAAACACAGCACGCATGCCCGATTGTCACACTCAGATTAGACGATTGTGCGCCAGCACGGGTGCGAAGGCGACGGTTCGCACTTCGCTGGTGCGGCCCGCGCCCCGTTGCGGGTCGGTGGCGGGCGCGCAGCCGGGTAGACCCGCATCAGGTCCGTTCGGAAGGATCGGTCTTTTTCGCGGGCGTGCGGATGTCCGGCGACAGTTGCGCAAAGATCCACGACGAGCCTGCCGTGATGATGCCGACACACAGGAAGGTCGCGTGGAACGCGGGCAGCGAATTGGCGGCCGTCACGCGCGGCAGCAGGCCGGTGAAGGTCGCGAGCAGGGCGCCGGCCACCGTCACGCCGAGACTCATCGAAAGCATCTGGACCAGCGAAAACAGGCTGTTGCCGCTGCTCGCGCCGCCGGTGCCCAGGTCCTTGAGCGTCAACGTGTTCATCGCGGTGAACTGGATCGAGTTGACGCCGCCGAAGAACGCCAGTTGCACGAGCCGCAGCCACAGCGGCTGGTTCGCGGTAGTGAGCGCGAAGCTTGCCATGGTCAAGCCGACCAGCACCGTGTTGATGATCAGCACGCGCCGATAGCTGTGCTTGATGATCAGGCTCGTCACCAGGCGTTTGGACGCCATGCCCGCAGCCGCCACCGGCAGCATCATCATGCCGGCTTCAAACGCGCTATAGCCGAGGCTCACCTGCAATAGTAGAGGGATCAGATAGGGCATCGCGCCGCTGCCGATCCGCGCGAACAGATTGCCGAGCAGGCCGACGCTGAAGGTGTGGATCTTGAAGAGATCGAGCGAGAAAATCGGCGTGGGCTCGCGCACGGCGTGCAAGCCGTAGGCGACAAAGCAGGCGAGGCTGAGGATCAGCAGCACCAGCACCGTGGCGTGCTGAATGCCGAACTCGGTGCGGCCGTCGAGCGCGAACGAAATCGCCACCATGCCGACGATCAGCAGCAGATAGCCTTTCATGTCGAACTTGCCGACGTGTTCATTCCGGCTATCCGGCATGTAGATGAACGTGGCGATGCAACCGACGATTCCCACCGGCACGTTGATCAGAAAGATCCAGTGCCACGAGGCGATCTTCACGAGCCAGCCGCCGAGCGTGGGGCCGATCAGCGGGCCGATGAGACCCGGAATCGCCACGAACGAGAGCGCCGGCAAATAGCGTTCGGCCGGAAAGGTGCGCAACACGGCGAGCCGCCCGACCGGCAGCAGCATCGCCCCGCCCACGCCCTGCATGATGCGGAAGGCCACGAGCTGGTTCAAGGTATGCGCGTTTGCGCATAGTAACGAGGCGACGGCGAACACGAGGATCGCGCTGAAGAACACGCGTCGCGTGCCGAGCTTGTCGGCGAGCCAGCCGGACACCGGGATCATCACGGCCATCGTCAGTGAATAGGCGATCACCACCGATTGCATGCGCAGCGGCAACTCGCCGAGGCTCGTCGCCATCGCGGGGAGCGCGGTGTTGACGATGGTCGAGTCGAGGGTCTGCATGAAGAAGCCAGTGGCGACGACCCACAGCATCACGGTGAGCGAGCGGGGCGAAGGTGTACTGGACGTACCGGGCGTGGTGGCGGGCGGAGTCGGCGTGGACATGGAGGGCGGCTAGGCGCGCAGGGACGGGCTGGGACTCGCTATTCTAGGGAAAAGCGCGGGCCGGCGCTCATTCAGAACTCACTCCGACGCCGGCAACGCCGCCGCGGCGCGAAAGAACGCCTGCGCACGCGGGTCATTACCGAATGCGATGTGAATCCTGGTCCACGGGCTCACTTCCATATTCGGCCGGAAGTGATTGCCCGGCACGACGGTCACCCCCAGCGGCACGCCGCATTCCACCAGCCGTTCCGCATTGGCGACATGCGGCACGCGAGCCCACACGAATTTCCCGCCCACGGGCTTGTCGAAAATTTCCCAACCCGCGTCTTCGAGCGTCTGAATGGTCGAGCCGAGCGCATCGCGCATACGCCGACGCAGGCGCTCCAGATACTTGCGATACGCGCCGCGCTCCAGCATCGCCACGGCGACCGCTTCGGCAAAACGCGAGCCGCCGATGCTCGTCAGCATCTTGATGTCGACCAGATCCTTGATGATCGCGTGGCTCGCGACCACACAGCCGATCCGCAGCGACGACGACAGCGTCTTCGACAGCCCGCCCACATAGATCACATGTTCGAGCTGGTCGAGCGTGGCGAGCCGATCGGTGAGGTCGGTCTGGAAATCGGCGTAGATATCGTCTTCGATGATCGAGAAGCCGTGCTCACGCGCCAGTTGCAGCAGCCGGAAGGCAACCGGCGGCGCCACATTGGTGCCGGTCGGATTGTGGAACACGGTGTTGATGAACAGCAGCTTGGGCCGATACGACTTCAACTGCTCCTGCATCACATCCAGATCGGGACCGTTGCGTGTGCGCGGAATGCCGACCAGTTTCACGCCGTGCAGCTTCAGCAGACCGTGGAGGTTGTAGTAACCGGGGTCTTCGACAAAGATCGTGTCGCCTGCCTTGAGCATGTAGCGCATCAGCAGATCGAGCGCCTGGCTTGCGCCGTTGGTGATGAGGATCTGCGACGTGTCAGCCTGAATCCCCAACTGGCCGATGCGGCTTTGCAGATGCTCGCGCAACGTCAGGTTGCCGAGCGGGGTGGCGTAATCGACCATGCTCGCGAGATCGGTGCGCGACACGTGGCGGATTGCCTGCGCGATGCTGTCCGTGTCGCGCCACGCTTCAGGGATGAAGCCGCTACCGAGCTTGAGCGTTTCGCCCGGATGGTTGAACTGCTGCAGGAGATGGTCCGACTCGTCCTCGGCGCGGCGGGGATCCGAGGAGCCCTGGCAGTGCGTGCCCGCCGGCTGGCGGTCGGCGACATAGAAGCCGGAGCCGTGGCGCGAGTCGACGTAGCCCAGCGACACCAGCCGGTCGTAAGCCTCGATCACCGGAAAGCGGCTCACGCCGTAGTTGGCGGCGAACTGGCGAATCGACGGCAGCTTTGAACCGGGGTGCGCGATGCGCGAGCGGATCCACGTCGTGACGCCGGTGACGATCTGCTCGGTCAGCGGCACGCCGTTGTCTCGATCGAGCTGGATTTCGAGTTTCATGAGGATCTACCTTCACCGAATCGCAGGCCGGATGCGCTCGAACTCGGCGCTAAAAAACATGCTGCCCGCGCTAACTGTCCGGTTTTTCGACTGAACAGTTCCGACGGAAGTGTTCGGAACTGTGCATTGGTATCTGATCATCGCACGTCAATAATCGGTGCAACAGAAAAGTTCTTTGAAGGAGAGCGCGATGCGTGAAGTCCGGATTTTCGAATTGGAACATGGCGAGCCCGCGACGGCCTGGCGTGTCGCGCGTCCGTCGATCTTCAAGGTGATCTCGGGTGAGATCTGGCTGACTATCGCAGGCGACAGCGAGGATCACTGGCTCGCTACCGGCGAGTCGATCGAACTGCCGCGTCGCGCAGTGGCGTGGATCAGCGCGGGGCAGACCGGCGCGCGCTTTGCGCTGGCAAGCGGCTCCGAGCGCACCGCAACGAAGCCGATGCTGGGTACGCCGGTCTTGAACTGGCTGCCGCGCTGGCTCGGCGCGGTCTGACGATTCGTCGAGCGAATCAGGCGGGTTTGCGGCGCCTCAGTCCGGCCCGGCAGCCTCATATTCCCCGATGTAACGCGCGCGCGGCCGGATCAGGCGGCCGTCGCGCGTCTGTTCCATGGCGTGCGCAATCCAGCCGACCACTCGGCCGACTGCGAACAGCGTGAAGGCGGCGCCAGCCGGCAACGCCAGCACTCGCTCGATGGCGGCGAGCGCGAAGTCCACCGTCGGCTCCGCGCCGGTCGTGTCGCGCACCGTGCGCACGAGTCCCAGCACTTCAGGCAACGGCGAACGCGCCGGCGCGCAGTCGGCGAGCATGGCCAACAACAGCCGCGCCCTCGGGTCGCCGTCCGGATAAAGCTGGTGACCGAAGCCCGACAGCACTGGCCCATGCGCGCCGTGTTCGACGCGGGCGAGACGGTTCGCCAGATAGCGGTCGAGATCCGGCGCGCGCGACGCTTCTTCGAGCAGCGCGGCGATGCGCACCGTTTCGCCGCCATGCCGCGGTCCCGACAAGGCGGCGAGACCGCCCGCCACCGCGCCGAACAGGTGCGTCCCCGTCGACGTGATGCAGCGCACCGTGAAGGTCGACGCATTCAATTCATGATCCGCGCAGGCCACCAGTGCCGCGCGCAGCAAGCCGGCCTGCTGGCGGTTACGCACATGCCACGCTAAAGCCAGTTGCCGATGCAGCGGTTCGTTCGACGGCGCCGCCGAGATCATCGCGGCGGCCAGCAGGCGCATGACGGCGCAGGCCGTATCGAGTTGCGCATCGCGGCCGAGCGCCCACACCCGCGGCATTTGCGCCGCGGCGGCCGGCAACAGCACGAGCGCGCGATCGAGCGGCGTGCTGTCGCCCCAGAGCTTGAGCCACGCGGCCCACTGGGCGGTGGCGAACGGCACGGCCGGCGCATCGGTAATGCGCCTTGTGCTGCATTCCCACAGCAGTGCCGCGATGTCCTCGAGCGACGCGCTTTGCGCCAGTTCGATCGCATCGTGCCCGCGATACAGCAGACGCCCATCGGCGACCAGCGTGATGGACGATTCGAGCACCGGCACGCCCCAGTCCAACACCTTCTGCGCGACCTTGCCCGCGCGCTTGCCGTCTTCCTTGCGGCGCGCGAGGCGTCGCACTTCGCCGGCGTCGTAGAGACGATGCTTGCCCTGCGCATCCGGCGACGAACTCAGCATGCCGCGGCTCACATACGCGTAGAGCGTGGGCAAGCTGATGCCGAGTGTCGCGGCGGCTTCAGCGGCGGTCAGGGAGTTTGAAGTCGGCATGGGTCGGCATGGAAAAGTGCGGAAACCGAAGAAATCAATATATATTGATTATCATAATCAAGATTGATTGCGACGGGGCGAAATTCTAGACTCGGTTCACTTCTTCCTGCTTTGCTAGGGACGACATGACACCTGAACTCGCTCTCAAACATATCTGGACGCTCGCCGGGTGCGATCCGACGGCGCTGCATTCCGTGACGCTGACCGGCGCCGATCCGGGCTTGCCGTCGGTCTACCGGGTCGGCAGCCTGGCCTCGGCGAGCATCGCCGCGACCGGCCTTGCGGCGGCCGAATACCACCGTTTGCGCACCGGACGCAGGCAGCATGTGACGGTGGAAATGCGGCGCGCGCTGGCGTCGTTTCGCAGCGAGCGCTACTTGCGTGTCGACGACGGACCGCCGCCCGCCTTGCGCGATCCGGTGACGGGTTTCTACGAGACGCGCGACGGCCGCTGGATTCAACTGCACACGAACTTCGCGCATCATCTCCAGGGCGTATTGCAGGTGCTCGGCTGCGAGAACGATCCTGCGGCCGTGGCTGCCGCAATTCGCGATTGGGACGGCGCGCGGCTCGACCAGACGCTCGCCGACGCCGGCCTCTGCGCGGCGTTGATTCGCACGCCCGACGAGTGGGCCGCGCTCGATCAGGCGAAAGCGATTGCGGACTTGCCGCTCTTCGAGATCGAGCGCATTGGCGACTCGCCGGCCGAGCCGCCACGCGAGGGCGGTGTGGATCGGCCGCTGGCGGGCGTGCGCGTGCTGGACCTGTCGCGCATCATCGCCGGGCCGGTGGCCGGGCGGGCACTCGCGCAGCATGGCGCGGACGTGTTGATGATCAACGGACCGCATTTGCCGAATATCGCGCCGCTGGTGATCGACAACGGGCGCGGCAAGCGTTCGGCTCTGGCCGATCTGCGCGACGCGGCGGGGCGCGAGGTTTTGCGCGGTCTCGCTGCCGACGCCGATGTATTTCTGCAGGCATATCGCCCGGGAGCACTGGCCGCGCGCGGTTTCGGTCCCGAGGAACTGGCGCGTGTGCGGCCTGGGATCGTCTATGTTTCGGTGTCCGCGTATGGGCACGAGGGACCGTGGGCTCGACGGCGCGGGTTCGATAGTCTGGTGCAGTCGGCGAGCGGGATTGCCTTTACTGAGCGGCAGGCGGCGGGATGGAACGCGCCCAAGCATTTGCCGTGTCAGGCGCTGGATCATGCGACCGGTTATCTGGCGGCTTTCGGCGCAATGGCCGCGTTGGCGCGGCGGGCTACAGAAGGCGGCAGCTGGCATGTGCGCGTCTCGCTCGCGCAAACGGGCCGGTGGCTGCAGTCGTTCGGGCAGATTCCGGAGGGCTGGAAAGCGCCTGACGTCACGCTCGAGGATGTGCGCGATTGCCTCGCTACCGTGGAGTCGGAGTTTGGACGCGTGCTGGGCGTGCAGCCGGCTGAGGCTTTAGACGAGACGCCTGCGTATTTCGCGCTGCCGCCGACCCGAGTGGGCGCGCATCAGGCTAAGTGGGAGTGAGGACTTTAAGTAACCGCTGCCCGTGGCGAGGCGCGTGCCGATACACAACCGGCGCATGCCCCGCACACAGCGCAAAAGACCCGGCCACCTACTTCCTCAACTCCGCGACAAAGTCGTAGTAATCATTGCGGCAGTACGTGTCGGTCAATTCGATCGCCCGCTGATCGGCGGTGTAGCCCACACGCGTGATCAACAGCAGCGCCTCGTTCGGCGCGATGCTCATCTGCTGCGCGATTTCCTCGCTCGCGTTCACCGCGCGGAAATGCTGCAACGCGCGGACAATCGTCAGTCCACGATTCTCCAGATACGTGTACAGCGAATCGCCGATCGCTTGAGGATCGGGAATCACCGCGGCGGGGAAGGTGGAGTTCTCAACCGCCATCACAATGCCGTCGGCCATCCGCAGGCGCCGCAACCGCGTCACCGCCGCCGCTGGCGACAAGCCGAGCTGAATCACTTCGTCGCGATTAGCCGGCAAAATTTCGCGCGAGAGCCACTTCGAACTCGGCGTAAAGCCTCGTCGCCGCAGCATTTCGCTAAAGCTCGACAGACGCGATAGCGGATCTTCGTAGCGTGGTGTGATGAAACTGCCCGCGCCCTGCGTGCGCCGAATCAAACCCTGCTCGACCAGCAAGGCAATCGCCTTGCGCGAAGTGATCCGCGATACGCCGAGCGCCTCGGAGAGCACACGCTCCGAAGGCAGTGCCTCGCCCGCGTTCCAGCGGTTCTCGTGGATGGCGGCGCCGAGTTTGCGAGCCAGTTGCAGATATAGCGGCGTGTCGTTTTCCGGGTCCGGGCGCAGGTCGCGCCAGCGGTCTTCCGAGGCAGAGGTCATGGAGCTCACGCAAGAAGGGCAAGCGGCAATTCTATGACATCGGCGCGTTGTGTTATAGCGGGCTTTTGCCTGGTGGCCGATCGAATGCCGATTGAACCGCTAAACTCGTCGCTATGATTTTCGTGGCATGCGGCGCGCATTCGTCTGCGCAGCGGCTTTGCCGACCATTGAGCCACTTCGAGGAGTCAGCATGACGAGCGACATCGCAAGCGTGAGCCTGCCCGACGGCGAACACATTCCGAAACTGGGTCAGGGCACCTGGGAGATGGGCGAAAAGCCGGCGCGGCGTGCCGCTGAAATCGACGCGCTGCGTTGCGGCATCGAATGCGGCATGACGTTGATCGATACGGCGGAAATGTACGGCGACGGCGCGACCGAAGCGCTGCTGGGCGACGCGCTCGCCGGCTTGCGCGACAAGGTGTTTCTGGTCAGCAAGGTGTATCCGCACAACGCCAGCCGCCGCGGCGTGATTGCGGCCTGCGAGCAGAGTCTCAAGCGTTTGAAGACCGATCAGCTCGATCTGTATCTGCTGCACTGGCGCGGCTCGGTGCCGCTCGCGGAAACGGTCGAGGGCTTCGAGGCATTGCGCCGGGCCGGCAAGATCCGCCATTGGGGCGTTAGTAATTTCGATACCGAGGACATGGAAGAACTCGTCGCCACGCCGGGCGGCGATGCCTGCGCAACGAATCAGATTCTCTATAACGTGGCGCGCCGCGGGCCGGAGTTCGATCTGCTGCCGTGGCTCGCCGCGCGCAAGATGCCGGGCATGGCGTACAGTCCGGTCGATCACGCGCGCCTGCCGAAGCGCTCGCCGCTCGACGATATCGCCGACGCGCGTGGCGTCTCGGTGTTCCAGGTGGCGCTCGCATGGGTGCTGCGCCAGCCCGGCGTGTTCGCGATTCCGAAGGCGGCGCGCGTCGAGCACGTGCGCGACAACCATCGCGCATCGCAACTGCAACTCGGCGCGGACGAACTGACCGCTATCGACGCTTATTTCAAGCCGCCGCGCGGCAAGCGTCCGCTCGAAATGCTGTAAGCGTAGCGGGGCGCCGCGCGCGCCCGTCAATTGCAGCCGTGGTGCATGTGCACGGAGCCGAGCACCGCGACTTCCGCGGGGGTGTGCTTGAGCGAATCTTCATTGACCTGGACGGCGTCCGCGACGAATTCGTCGACGATCGACGACACCTGCGTATTGCGCAGGCACAGCGATACGCGCTGCGTTTCATTGGCCGGCAACGCGGTGCGCTGACTGAGGAACAGCACGCCGTACTGATAGCCGTGGATGATGCCGCGAATCGCGCCGACGCATTGGCCTTGCGCGACGTTGTCGTTCTTCCGCTTGCAGGTCTGAGCAAGCGAATACGCGGAGAAGGTGGGATCGACCGGCGGTGCGGCTTGCGACAATGTCGGTGAGAGCGGCTGAGCCGCTGGCGCTGTTTGCGTTGGTGTTTGCGCTGCCGTTTGCGCATGAGCGAGCGATGCGACGCTGAGCGTGGCGCCCATCCACAAGCTGGTGACCACGCGTGCCGCGGAGGGGGGGACGTTTCGTTGCATGTTGTGGTGCCCTCATATCGAACGTTGAATCTGATATGAGGCGATCGCTTCGGTTTGGTTCCGGTTACGCGCGCACGGGCGGCCGATCGTTCGAGTTATAGCCGCCTGCGAGCGCTTCGGCGTACGCGGTTTGAGTGTGCGGTCCGAATCTGCATCACCGCGGGTTATCGGCCCGCTTATGTGGATCGCTCAAACCAACCGGCCTCGGGCGGTGACGCTCGGCCGGGGGACCGAGACATCACCGCCGATGCCGGCGGACAGCGAACGGTAAACCGGAACGTGACATTGGTGACGTTAGGGCGCGGGGGGCACCCCAACCAGAGACCGGGCGATTGCTAGTGCCCGTTCCCTCCACCATTGCCACCACCGTTACCGCCGCCACCCTTGCCTCCGTGACCGCCGCCGAAGCCTCCGCCAAAGCCTCCGCCGAAACCGCCACCGAAGCCGCCGCCAAAACCACCACCTTTACCACCGCCAAAGCCACCACCTTTACCGCCACCTGCGCCGGCGCCGCCGCTGGAGCCTCCGCAACCGCAGCCGCCGCTTCCGCCGCCACTGCTTGCACCGCCGCTGTTGCCGCCACCGCCGCTTCCGCCGCCACTGCTGCCACCACCGCTGCCCCCATTACTGCTCCCGCCGCCACCCCCTTTCCGCTTCCACCTCCACCGGAGTTGCCGCTGCCCGAACTGGCGCCACCGTTCCCCGAACTCGCGCGCCGTTACTCCCGCTGCCGCCGCCGTGAGGCGCGCATTCACTGACGTTGGCGCCGCTGCAGTCGTGCGGTTGAAATACCAGGGCGGCGTCGTCGGCAGCAGTCGGCTCGCCGGCCGCTGCGCCGGTCGCCAAATCTCCCGGCGCCACACCGTCGTTCTGCGCGAGTTGCGCTGTGCCCTGCATGGCGCTGGCAGGCAGCGGCGCGTCGGCGAGGACCATCCATTTTGGGATCACGTCCGTCGAGGCCGGAAACGCGACTTGATTCGTCAGAGCGACGACACCCGCTACGATCGCCGCACGCCGAATAACCCCGCAGTAGTACTGATTGAGTCTTATGGTTTTCACCGCGTCTCTCCCGAGGGAACGACGACACCTCGTTGCCGCCATTTCTCGCGCCGAGTCTGCATCGGCGGGCCTGTCTGTACGCGGGCCTCGTCGTCCCCCGAATTGTCTTGCCGATGTCGGTCAAACACTCATCGTTATCTTCCCGGCTGCGTAGCCCGGTGTGTACAAGCGCTTCCGCACGCTTGCCCGCTCACCGTTTTGCCCCCGTCGCCATGCAATGCGTCGCGATGTCTGGTCACTACTTAGCGATATCCATGCCATTGGCCGGAAAGCCTTGAGCTAACAGGCGTCGGATAGGGATGTGCGATGCGCACGCTGAAAAAACACGGGAAAACGTTTCGGCGTTGAAACGCGAGGGCTCGATGCCGCGCTATGCCGTGTTATTCGTTACGGCCGGCATTCTCGGGCGCGTTTTCCGAGCCTTTGTCAGGGACTTTGCCCGTGACTTTTCCAGCCTCACCGCGTGATGCGGTTTGCAGCGCGCGCAATTCGTCGACGGGGATGTGGCAGCGGATTCGATGCGCGGACGGCGTTGCGGCGTTGCCTTCGCCTGCATCGGCGAACGGCGGGTCTTGCTGTTCGCAGATCGCGCCGAGCTTGCGCGGGCAGCGCGTGTGGAACACGCAACCGGACGGCGGCGATGCCGCGCTCGGCAAATCGCCGGACAGGCGGATGCGGGTCGCGCCACCGTGACCATCGAGTGTCGGCACCGAGGACAGCAACGCTTCCGTATAAGGATGATGCGGTCCTTCGAACACGGCGGCAGCCGGTCCGATTTCCAGCAGCCGGCCCAGATACAGCACCGCGATGCGATCCGACAGATAGCGAACCACATGCAGGTCGTGCGAGATGAAAACGTAACTGACGCCCCGCTCGCGCTGCAGATCGGCGAGCAGGTTCAGGATCGCGGCCTGCACGGAGACGTCGAGCGCGGAAGTCGGTTCGTCGCAGACCACCACGCGCGGCTCGCCGGCGAACGCGCGGGCAATCGCCACACGCTGTTTGAGCCCGCCGGACAGTTGCCGCGTGCGCGAGCCGAGATAGCGCTCCGGCAACCGCACGGCGGCCGTCAATGTGGCGAGCCGTTCGTCGATTGCCGGCCCACGCAGCGCGGTGAGGCGCGACAGCGCACGGCCGATCAGCCGCTTCACCGAATGCGCCCGATTGAGCGCCGAGTCCGGATTCTGAAAGACGATCTGCAGGGACTTGACCTGATCGTTGTTGCGCCGCGTGACGCGCGCGGCGAGCGGGGCGCCGTCGAGTTCGAGCACGCTGCCGGCATCCGGCGTGAGCAGGCCGAGCATCAGTTTGGCGAGCGTCGTCTTGCCGCTGCCCGATTCGCCGACAAGCCCGAGCGTCTCGCCGCTAGCGAGATCGATTGAGACATTGTCGACCGCGCGTAGCGGGGCACCGGACACGTGAAATGTCTTCGAGAGTTTTTCTGCGCGCAGCACGAGAGCAGGCGGCTTGCCGTCGATCGACGCGCCATTGCGTTCGGGCAAGGCTTCCGCGCTCGCACGGGGCAATTCGATCGCGCGTTCGTGGTAATGGCAGCGCGACATCTGATCGCCGCGCGCGGCGCTCACGCGATACGGCGGCGGCGCTTCACGGCGGCAGCGGTCGTCGGCGAGGCGGCAACGGTCCGCGTAGATGCAGCCCTGCGTGACCGAACCCGGCAAGGGCAGACTGCCCGCGATCGTATCGAGCCGCTCGCTGTCTTTGCTGCGCCCGGCCGTGGGCAAACAGCGCAACAGTCCGACCGTATAGGGATGGCGCGGCCGCGTGAAGACATCTTGCGTCGCGCCTTCCTCGACCAGTTTGCCCGCGTAAAGCACGCCGACGCGTTCGCACATCCGCCCGATCACCGCGAGGTTGTGGCTGATGAACAGCACCGCCGTGCCGAGTTCCTTGCGCAACTGCGCGACGAGGTCGAGCACTTCCGCTTCGACGGTAGCGTCGAGGCCGGTGGTCGGTTCGTCGAGAATCAGCAGCGCGGGGTTCGAGGCGAGCGCCATCGCGATCACCACGCGCTGTTGCATGCCGCCCGACAGTTGATGCGGATAACTCTCCATCACCCGCTCGGGCGATGCGATGCGCACGCGCTGCAGCATCTCATGTGTGCGCCGCAACGCTTCATCGCGCGCGACACCGGCGGCTTCGAACGCCTCGGAGACCTGACGCGCGATCGTCAGCGACGGATTCAGCGCGCGCCCCGGATCCTGATAGACCATCGAGATCGCATTTGCGCGCATGTTGCGCAACGCGTCGGCGTTGAGCTTCTGCACGTCCTCGCCGGCGATGATGATCTTGCCGGCCTTCACTTTGCCGTTACGCGGCAGATAGCGCAGCGCAGCCATCGCGACGGTCGACTTGCCGCAGCCGGACTCGCCGACGAGGCCGTACGCTTCGCCGCGCCGCACGCGAAACGAAATGTCCTGCAGCACTTCGCGATCGCGTCCGCGCATGCGGTACGTGACCGTCAGACCGACGACGGTCAGCGCGTCCGTGCGGTCGCTCTTCGAGACGTCGAAGGCGGGGAACGAGGAGGGCGGCGGGCCGTTCATCGGTCGAGCACGCCTTGCACGCTGTCGGCGATCAGATTCACGCCAACCACCAGGCTGGCAATCGCGCCGGCCGCGAATACGACGGTCCACCACGCGCCGCCCGCCATCAGCGTGTACGACTCGGACAGCGCGAGACCCCAGTCGGCCGACGGCGGCTGAATGCCGAAGCCGAGAAACGATAGCGTGGCGACCGCGAAGATCGCGTAACCGAGCCGCACCGTCGCTTCGACAATGATGGGCGGCAGCACGTTCGGCAGAATCTCGGCGAACATGATGTAGGGCGCGCGTTCGCCGCGCAGTTGCGCCGCGGCGACATAGTCGAGATGCCGTTCGGCGAATACGGCGGCGCGCACGGTGCGCGCGGTGATGGGTGTGAACGTGATGCCGATCACGAGGATGACGGTGAAGTTCGACGCGCCGACCGCGGCCAGCGCGAGCAGCGCGACGATCACGAGCGGCAGCGCGAGCACGGCGTCGATCGCGCGTCCGACCACGTTGTCGACCCAGCCTTCGAAGTAGCCGACGATCAAGCCCAAAGCGGTACCCGCTACCGTGCCGAGCAACGTCGCGAGCGGCGCGATGGTGAGAATGTCGCGCGCGCCGACGATCACGCGCGAGAACACGTCGCGTCCGAGTTGGTCGGTGCCGAACCAATGCGTGCTGTCGGGCGGCGTTAGCGAGTTGAGTGGATCGGACGCGTACGGATCGATGCGTACGATCCACTGCCCGGCAATGGCACAGACGATCCACCACGTGACGATCACCACGCCGACCACGAAAGTGGGCGAGCGCAGCAGCACGCGCAACTGGTCGAAGCGCGGCTCGGCAGCGACACGCGGAGTCGGCGGAACGATGGTACTCATTCGGCGCTCCTCACCCGCAGCCGCGGATTGAGCAGGACATGCAGCGCGTCGGCAACGAGATTGGCGACCGTGTAGACCACGCCGATCGTGAGCACGCCCGCTTCGAGCATCGGAAAGTCCTTGGCTTTGGCGGCGTTGTAGATCAGCGAGCCGATGCCCTGATAGTGGAACAGCGTCTCGACCACCACGAGGCCGCCGATCATATAACCGAGTTGCGTGGCGGCGACCGTGATGGTGGGCAGCAACGCATTGCGCAACACGTGCCGCCAGATCACGACATGGCGCGGCAGGCCTTTGAGAATCGCGGTGCGCGTGTAGTCCGCATCGAGCGCTTCGACGGTGCCGGCGCGCGCCATTCTCGCGATATAGCCGAAGAACACCAGCACGAGCGGCAGCACCGGCAGCACCAGATGGCGCAACTGTTCGAGTGCGCTCGCTTCGGGCGGATACGACGCTTCGATCGGCAGCCAGCGCAGCCACACGCCGAACACCAGAATCAGCACGATTGACGAAACGAATTCCGGCACCACCGTCGCCGACAATCCGGCAATGCTGATCGTGCGATCGAGCCAGCGTCCCGCGTGCATGGCCGACCACACGCCGCCCGCAATGCCGAGCGGCACGACCACGATGAACGCAAGCAAGCCAAGCTTGGCGGAATGCGCGAGCGCCTCGGCGATAAACGGCCCGACCGGCTCGCGATACGCATAAGACAGCCCCATATCGCCGCGCACGAAATGCGAAATCCATTCGACGTATTGCGTCATGAGCGGCCGGTCCGCGCCGAGTTGATGATTGAGCGCGGCGACCGCGCGCGCATCGGCGAGCGGCCCGAGGACCGCGCGGCCGATATCGCCGGGCAGAAGCTGCCCGCCCGCGAACACGATCACCGAGAGCAGCCACAGCGTGATCAGCGACAAGCCGACGCGCGTCGCCAGAAACCGCACGACGCGGCCCGCATTGCCGTTCGGCGCAGAGGAAGCGGAAGGGGTCACCGTGGTCGACATCGTGCTCTCCTGCCGAAACGCCTGCGCTTACGCGCTCAACACCGCGCGGTCGAAATAGAGTTGCGCGAGCGCGGTGAAGCGCACGCCGTTCACACCCTTGCGCATGGCGATCAGTTGATCGTAGAAGAACGGAATGATGATGGGCGTTTCGTCGAGCAGCAGCGTCTGGATTTGCCCGGAGATCTTCTTCTGCGAGCCGAGATCGATGGCGGCGACGAATTGCGCGACCAGTTGATCGTATTGCGGATTTTTGAAGTGCGCGGCGTTCCACGTGCCGGTGCTGGTGAGCGGCGCATTCAGGAACACATTCGGCACGCCGCGATGACCGTAGTCGGTGATGCCGAGCGGCGAGTCCAGCCAATCCGATTTGCCCGGCGTGCCCGCGCCGTAATAGAGCGACTGGCTCTCCACCTTCAGATTGATGCGCACGCCGATGGCCTTCGCCGCGTTCTGCACGACCACCGCGAGATCGGGAATCTCCATGTATTTTTCGGTGGTCAGCGTCACGTCGAAGCCGTTCGGCACGCCCGCTTGCGCAAGCAGTTGCTTGGCCTTCGCGACGTCGATCTTGCGTTGCGGCACGCCCGCATCCGACGACGGAAACACGGGAGCGAACGGACTGTCGTTGCCGAGTTGCGCGCGCCCTTTGAAAAGGCCGCGCACCAGCACGTCGCGATCGAGCGACAACGCCAGCGCCTGGCGCACACGCTTGTCCTTGAACAACGGATTGTCGTTGCGCATGTGAATCTGCCGATGCGCGCTCGACTTCACACCCACGGCCTTGTAATCCGGATTGTTCAGAATGCCGGCGCCGCCCTGCACGGTGAAGGTGCCCATCACATCCGCCTGATGGCCTTGCAGCGCGAGTAACTGCGCCTGTTCGTCGGCGTAGAAGGAGAACTGTACGCGTTGTGGTAGCGCTTTGTCGCCCCAGTAGTCGGGATTACGCACGAACGATGCGCCCACTTTCGCCTGATACTTTTCGAGCTTGAACGGACCTGTGCCGATGAAGCTCTTTTCATAACCGCCCGCATAGTTCGCGGGCAGGATCACGGCGTTGTAATTGTCCGAGGAAACGTAATAGGGGAAGTTGCCGTTCGGCGCATCCAGATGAAACGCGATCGTGTGGTCGTCCACCACTTTCGCGCCGCCTTTCGACAGCACGCCCTTGAGTACGGACAGCGCGGCCGAGCCGCTGGCCGGATCGGCGAGGCGGTCGAACGTGGCGGCCACGTCTTTGGCGGTGAACGGTTGGCCGTCGTGGAACTTGACGTTCGGACGCAGCTTGAAGGTCCACACGTCGCCCTTGTCGTTCGGCTTCCATGACAGGGCGAGCGCCGGCTTCAGCACGAGTTTTTCGCCGTCGTCGTCGATCAGGAATTCGCCGGTCTGATTCAGCAGCGCAAGACTCGCGGCGTCCGTCACCGTGAGCGGATCGACCGCGCCCGCAGGCGTCAGGTGAGCCACGCGGATCGTCTGATTCGACGCGCCAGCGGTGCCTTGCGCGCGGGCTCGCGGCGCATTCAGCACGCCGCCGCCCACCAGCGACAAACCGATCACGCTGGCATAGCGCAGCAGATCGCGGCGCGTGATGCGGCCGGCGAGAAATTCGTCGATGGCGTGGTTGCCGTAGGCGTCGGCGGTGAGGCGGGCTGCGTCGAGTGCGAGAAATCGGTCCGCGGGAGTCTTCATCGATGGAGTGTCCAGTCCGTTCTGTTGCCGGTTCTGAAGGGCCGCGCCAGATGCGCGCGACAGGGCGACGGTATTGCAATGACGAAAGTGACGAGGCGAAGCGGGTTCAGTGTAAGCGATTGCCCGTGGATTCGGAGCGCCTGCGGCGCTGCCGGGGTCCCGATTGGGGGCTAAAAGGGCTGGTGTGTATCGTCACCACAACGCTCTGTATGGCCGCGGCGCGAGGCATGCCCGGTACGCCGACCGCCGCAGCAGCGCAACGGCTAATGCCGCGAATGGAAAGCTTACCGATCGTGTCGCGCGGCCGGTGTTGGATTTACCGCGCGACCGCACCTGGGCGCCGCCAGCGATGGAACAGCACCGAGCCGATCCAGCACGCCATGAACATCGCGACGATGCCGTAACCCAGCACACCGAAGCGCTCGTTCATGCTGGCCACCGCATCCCACACGCCGCCGTTCAGACCGAGCTTGTCCGACAGCAGGCCCAGCGCCTCGACGCCGCCGATCACAATTGCCACCACCGCCGAGACGAAGGTGATGCTCGCGTTGTAGTAGAGCTTGCGTTTCGGGTCGTCCATGGCCCAGCCGTAGGCGTGGACCATCAATACGTTGTCGGTCGAATCGACCAGCGTCATGCCGGCTGTGAAGAGCGCGGGGAACACGAGAATCGAATAAAGCGGCAGACCTTTGCCGGCTTCCGATGCGGCGATCGCCAGCAGGCCGATCTCGGTCGCGGTATCGAAGCCGAGGCCGAACAGCACGCCGACGGGGTACATGTGCCAGCTTTTCGTCACGAGCCTGAAGAGCGGCCGCAGCGCGCGCGACAGCAGACCGGCCGGCGCAATCGAGTCCGGCGTTTGCGCAGGCAATTCGCCGCTGCGTTGGACGTGCCGGTAACGGCGCCACACGTCGCGCAGAATCACGAGGTTGACGGCGGCGAGCACCAGCAGAAAGCTCGCCGACACCAACGTGCCGATCGTGCCGCCCAGCGCCTTGAAGGTCTCGAAACGGCCGTGCAGCGAATGCGCGGTCCACGCGATGCCGATCGTCGCCAGAATCACGATCGTCGAATGCCCTAGCGAAAACGATAGCCCGACGCCGAGCGGACGCTTGCCGGTTTGCATGAGCTTGCGCGTGACGGCGTCGATCGCCGCGATGTGATCCGCGTCGACCGCGTGACGCAGGCCGAAGCCATAGGCGAGCAGCGCGGTGCCGAGCAGCAGCGGATAGTGGCGAAACGCGATCAGGGCCCACGCCCATGCGCCGAGATTGGCGGCGATCAGCACGGCGTACAGCGTGAAGAGGCGTGGGCGCAGGGAAGCGGTCGGCGTCATGAGTCGCGTGGCAAGAGTTAGTGATCGTGCGGATGCTTGTGAATCGGATCGACCCAGAACACCGTCTCGGGCTGTTCCACGGCGTCGATGTTCAGATTGACCACCACCGCTTCGTTGTCGCTGCGTACCAGCACGCATTCGAGCGGGTCGTCGGTGCTTGCATTGATCTCCTGATGCGGAACATACGGCGGTACGAAGATGAAGTCGCCGGGGCCGGCTTCGGCGGTGAACTCCAGATGCTCGCCCCAGCGCATGCGCGCCTGCCCGCGTACCACGTAGATCACGCTTTCGAGCGCGCCATGATGATGCGCGCCGGTTTTCGCATTCGGATGGATCGTCACGGTGCCGGCCCAGATCTTCTGCGCGCCGACACGTGCCGCGTTGATCGCGGCCGCGCGATTCATGCCCGGCGTCTGCGCGGTGTTGCTATCGAGCTGATCGCCTTTGATGACCTTCACGCCGTGCTCGCGCCAATCGACCGGCGCAGCCGGCGGCACGTCTTTGTAATGCGGGTGTTCGTGATCCTGGCTCATGATGTGTCTCCTCGAGGGCGTAAGTCCCGGCGTTCGGCACGGCGCCGTCTGGCATTTTTGCATGTTCAAAAACGTGCGTGTGAAGAAGCCCCGTGTGCGGCGCGGCGGACGAAAAAAAAGCCCGTCCACAGAGGACGGGCTTCGAGCCGTTGGCGTGTGCTGCCTTCGGCTGGATGGTGGATCGCGCTTACTTGTGCTTCGCGTTGATCACGGCTTCAGCGACGTTGTTCGGCGTTTCCGCGTAGTGCTTAAACTCCATCGTGTAGGTCGCGCGGCCCTGGGTCGCGGAGCGCAGCGACGTCGAGTAGCCGAACATCTCCGCGAGCGGCACTTCGGCGCGCACCAGCTTGCCGCCGCCGCCGGCGATGTCTTCCATGCCTTGCACCATGCCGCGACGGCTCGACAGATCGCCCATCACGTTGCCCATGAAGTCTTCCGGCGTTTCCACCTCGACGGCCATCATCGGTTCGAGCAGCACGGGCTTGGCTTTGCGCATCGCTTCCTTGAAGGCCATCGAGCCGGCCATGCGGAACGCGTTTTCGTTCGAGTCGACGTCGTGGTACGAACCGAAGGTCAGCGTCACCTTCACGTCGACCACCGGGTAGCCCGCCAGCACGCCGGCCTTCAGCGTTTCGACGATGCCCTTGTCGACTGCCGGAATGTATTCGCGCGGAATCACGCCGCCCTTGATCGCGTCGACGAACTCGTAACCCTTGCCTTGCGGCGCCGGCTCCAGCGTGATCACCGCGTGGCCGTACTGACCGCGGCCGCCCGACTGCTTGACGAACTTGCCTTCGACGTCTTCGACCTTGTTGCGCACCGTCTCGCGATACGCGACCTGCGGCTTGCCGACAGTCGCCTCGACGCCGAACTCGCGCTTCATGCGATCGACCAGAATTTCCAGGTGCAACTCGCCCATGCCCGAGATGATCGTCTGGCCGGATTCTTCATCCGTCTGCACGCGGAACGACGGATCTTCCTGGGCAAGACGGTTAAGCGCGATGCCCATCTTTTCCTGGTCGACCTTGGTCTTCGGCTCGACAGCCTGCGAGATCACCGGCTCCGGGAAGATCATGCGTTCGAGGATGATCACGTTGTTCGGATCGCACAGCGTGTCGCCCGTGGTCGCTTCTTTCAGGCCGACGGCCGCGGCGATGTCGCCCGCGTAGACTTCCTTGATTTCCTTGCGCTCGTTGGCGTGCATCTGCAAGATCCGGCCAAGGCGTTCCTTCTTTTCCTTGACGGCGTTGTAGACCGTGTCGCCCGAATTCACCACACCGGAATAGACGCGGAAGAAGATCAACTGGCCGACGAACGGGTCGGTCATGATCTTGAAGGCGAGCGCCGAGAACGGATCGGTGTCGCTCGGATGGCGCTCGATTTCCTTGTCGTATTCGTCGTGACCGGTAATGGCGGGCACGTCGACCGGCGAGGGCAGATAGTCGATCACCGCGTCGAGCATGGCTTGCACGCCCTTGTTCTTGAACGCGCTGCCGCACAGCATCGGCACGATTTCGTTGGCGATGCAGCGCGTGCGAATGCCGTACTTGATTTCCTCTTCGGTCAGGGTTTCGCCACCGAGGTATTTGTCGAGCAATTCCTCGTTCGCCTCTGCTGCGGCCTCGACCATCTTGTCGTGCCATTCCTTCGCGGTCGCCGCGAGTTCCGGCGGAATATCACGGTATTCGAACTTGATGCCCTGGTTCTCTTCGTCCCAGTAAATCGCCTTCATCTTGACCAGATCGACCACGCCCTGGAAATGATCTTCCGCGCCGACCGGAATCTGGATCGGCACCGCGACGCCCTTCAGGCGATCGCCGATCTGCCGCTGCACGCGGAAGAAGTCCGCGCCCACGCGGTCCATCTTGTTGACGAACGCAATGCGCGGCACCTTGTACTTGTTCGCCTGGCGCCACACGGTTTCCGACTGCGGTTGCACGCCGCCGACCGAGTCGTACACCATG
This sequence comes from Paraburkholderia sp. RL17-347-BIC-D, assembly GCF_046027915.1. Taxonomy (NCBI): domain Bacteria; kingdom Pseudomonadati; phylum Pseudomonadota; class Betaproteobacteria; order Burkholderiales; family Burkholderiaceae; genus Paraburkholderia; species Paraburkholderia sp. RL17-347-BIC-D. The sequence continues at coordinate 94,875 of NZ_JARESS010000022.1, read as the reverse complement.
CACGCGCCGTCGAGCACGCGCATGGAGCGCTCCACTTCGATCGTGAAGTCGACGTGTCCGGGGGTGTCGATGATGTTGATCCGGTGTTCCGGATAGTTGCCGGCCATGCCCTTCCAGAAAGCGGTAGTGGCCGCCGACGTGATGGTGATGCCGCGCTCCTGCTCCTGTTCCATCCAGTCCATCGTTGCCGCACCGTCGTGAACCTCGCCGATCTTGTGGGTCACGCCGGTGTAGAACAGGATGCGTTCAGTGGTGGTGGTTTTGCCGGCATCGATGTGAGCGCTGATGCCGATGTTCCGGTAGCGCTCGATGGGAGTCTTGCGGGGCACGTGAACCTCCTTGGAATGGCGCGCCTGAAACGCTTGCCGGGCGGCAGTCTGTGCTGCCCGGGGAGCCTGGATGCTGCTTTACTAAGATTACTAGGATAGCGCGTCGGCCCGTCTTTTGCAGGAATCTTGCCAGCCGGACGTGAACGCCTGCTGGCAAGGCTTCGGCTGCCGGCGCCGCGCGATTCGATGTGGTGCCAGGCGAGGCGATCGTGCCCGCCCGCCGATGCCGCGGCGCGGAAAAGAAAAAAGCCGGCGCCCTGGAACAAGGCACCGGCTCTCGGAAAGCGGTGGGACGAAGCGGCGGCGTTTTCGCGCGGCCGGCGCGGTTTTATTGCGCGGCCGGCAAGCCCTGGATCTTCATCCCCGGTTTGATGCCCTTCGACGTGAACCAGCCTTTGCTCATCTCCAACGCATACACGCCGTTGTTCTTCGGGCAGTGATTGTTGGTGGTTTCGGCCTGCATCTCGTCGATGTCGGTGACCGTGCCGTCGGCGCGCATGAACGCGATCGACAGCGGGATCAGCGTGTTTTTCATCCAGAAGCAATGCACGGCGTTTTCGCCGAAGACGAACAGCATGCCTTCGTTCGGCGCGAGACTCGTGCGATACATGAGACCTTGCTCGCGGTCCGCGTCGTTCGCGGCGACGGCGGCGTCGATCACGAACATGCCCGCGGTCAGTTTCGCGCGAGGAAATTCGCTGGGCTGTTTGGCGCCGGCCGGCATCTGCTGCGCATGCACGGGAGCAGCAGTGGTAGCGACAAACGACAACGCGGCGAGCGGCAGTGCAACGGCAACAGCGAAACGCGCAATCAACGAGCGCATGGGAAATCGCACGGCATGACTCCTTGCTGGAAATTAACCCGCGAATGTTACGCGAGCGCGTCAAAAACAAAAAGGCAGATCGCCTTGCGGTGATCTGCCTTTCAACGCCGTAAGAACGGCAATGAAGCTAGTTCTTGACTGCGTTTTTACAACAAACTTACTCCGAAGCGCCCGAAGCTGCAGCAGCAGCTGCTGCCTTCTTGTGCGACTTCTTGTGAGCGTGCTTCGTGGTCTTCTTTGCCGACGAAGCTGCTGCTGCCGGAGCTGCCGAAGCTGCTGCCGGTGCCGAAGCTTGTGCGAATGCTGCCGTTGCGAAGAGACCAGCGACCAGAGCGGCGATCAGTTTGTTCATTTTGTGAATCCTCAGCTTTAGTTAATTAACCAAATGACCCGGTTATATATGGAGTCATGTCGGTAAACGTGCCATCCACCTTTCGGTTGACAGCCGCATCGACAAATTTTTCGACACGTCTGCTTTAGCGCTCAGACTCCCTGCACTGACCGCAAGAGCGGCTTGCACAAAGGCCCTTAAGGCTGAATGCCGGATAGCTTCGGGCGGCATCTGCGTCGAATAACGCCTGAGCTCATGCGCCGGTTGACGTGAATTTCGTGGAAATTTATATGCGGCTGCGTTGATGCGAATGAGAGGCCGCGGCGTACGCGCGCATGCAATTGTTTCACGCGTTTTTCACCGTAGTTTCACGCGCTCTTTTGTTTGCTGATACAACGAGTTAGCTTATTTTTTCAGCAGCGTGAAGTGCGAGCGTGTTGCGGATTCCATCATCAGTCGATGCGTGCGTGCAGATGATCAGGCGATGCCTTCCCACGGCGCCTTCGGTGGCAATTCGACGCTCTCTCCCGGTTGCAGCCTGAGCGAAAATATGTCGAGCGCGCCGATGCCGACGCGCACCAAACGCAGCGTCGGGAACCCCACCGCGGCAGTCATGCGACGCACCTGGCGGTTCTTGCCTTCGGTGATCGACAGCTCGATCCATGTGGTCGGTATCGCGGCACGGTAGCGAATCGGCGGCGTGCGTGTCCAGAGCGCGTCGGTCGGTTCGACGTATTCCGCACGGCATGGCCGCGTCACGTAATCGCCGAGATCGACGCCGCGTGCGAGTTTCTTCAGCGTGGCCGCATCGACCACGCCTTCCACTTGCGCCCAATAACGTTTGACAAGCTTGTGACGCGGCTCGGCGATGCGCGCTTGCAATGCGCCGTCGTCGGTGAGAAGCAGCAGGCCTTCGCTATCGGAATCGAGCCGGCCCGCCGGATACACGTTGGGCACCTTGACCCAGTCCGCCAGCGACGCCCGCGTCTCGTGCGGCGAGAACTGACAGATGGTGCCGAACGGTTTGTTCAGAGCGAGAAGGCGCATAGGGAGTGGAGAGTGAGTCGCGCAGCGCCGCCGGTCTCCAGGAGACGCCGGACCAAGAGTAAATGGCGGGATAATAAAGCATATTGCACGTTGGCAGGCTCCATGTCTTGTATAAGACATAAGACTCATGCCTTGCGGATTTGCGTTTCGTCCATGTTGGAAAACCCCGAGCCGTTGCCGCCTCGGGGCAGCGGCCGTGTGGGCTAGAATAGCTGCCAGGCCGCTTGCAGTCGTCCGGCATTGCGCGTAGCGAGGAGCGCCCCATTTCGCAGTCTCCCCATCAGCTTTCAGCACAGCCTTCACTGGAGTCCGATCATGCCGTATCAGCACATCAAGGTTCCGACCGGTGGTGACAAGATCACCGTCAACGCCGATTTCTCGCTCAACGTGTCCGATCAGCCGATCATTCCGTATATCGAAGGCGACGGTACCGGTCTCGACATCACGCCGGTCATGATCAAAGTGGTGGATGCCGCGGTCGAAAAAGCGTACGCGGGCAAGAAGAAAATCCACTGGATGGAAATCTACGCTGGCGAAAAGTCGACCAAGGTGTACGGCCCGGACGTGTGGCTGCCGGAAGAGACGCTGCAGGTGCTCAAGGAATACGTCGTATCGATCAAGGGCCCGCTCACCACGCCGGTCGGCGGCGGCATCCGTTCGCTGAACGTCGCGCTGCGCCAGGAGTTGGACCTCTACGTGTGTTTGCGTCCGGTGCAGTATTTCAAGGGTGTGCCTTCGCCGGTGCGTGAGCCGGAGAAGACCAACATGGTGATCTTCCGCGAGAACTCGGAAGACATCTACGCCGGTATCGAATGGCAGGCTGAATCGGAGCAGGCGAAGAAGGTCATCAAGTTCCTGCGCGAAGAGATGGGTGTGAAGAAGATCCGCTTCCCGGATACGTCGGGGATCGGCATCAAGCCGGTGTCGCGTGAGGGCACGGAGCGTCTGGTGCGCAAAGCGATCCAGTACGCGATCGACAACGAACGCCGCTCGGTCACGCTGGTGCACAAGGGCAACATCATGAAGTTCACCGAAGGCGCGTTCCGCGACTACGGTTATGCGCTGGCGCAAAAGGAATTCGCCGCGGAACTGATCGACGGCGGCCCGTGGATGAAGATCAAGAATCCGAAGACCGGTGGCGACATCGTCCTGAAGGATGTGATCGCTGACGCGTTCCTGCAGCAGATCCTGCTGCGTCCGGCCGAGTATGACGTGATCGCCACGCTCAACCTGAATGGCGACTATGTGTCGGACGCGTTGGCCGCGCAGGTCGGCGGTATCGGTATCGCGCCGGGCGCGAACATGTCGGATTCGGTCGCGATGTTCGAAGCCACGCACGGCACCGCACCGAAGTACGCCGGCAAGGACTACGTGAACCCGGGTTCGGAAATTCTCTCGGCGGAAATGATGCTGCGCCATCTCGGCTGGACCGAGGCGGCGGATCTGATCATCAAGTCGATGGAAAAGTCGATTCTGCAAAAACGCGTCACGTACGACTTCGCGCGTTTGATGGAAGGCGCGACGCAGGTGTCGTGTTCGGGCTTCGGCCAGGTGCTGATCGAGAATTTGTGAGCGGTTCGCGTTGAATTGACGTAGGTCGTATCTGCAACCCCGGCGCTGAGAGGCGGCCGGGGTTGTTTGTTTTCTGGCGCGCGGAACGTCGCGCGATTAGATATTCGCGATGCTGCAAAAAAGCGCTATAGGAACCTGCCATACGGTTGCCTATATTTCGCTCCGTGCTTGCCCCTGATCAGTGCAAAAGACCGACGGACGGCCATCATCGCAAAAGCGGAAGTGGACAGCAGGCCGAAACGCTACCCGATATGTGGGACGTGCATGCAATAAGCACGGCTGGAAGCCGACGTCCAAAAAAAGAAACCCGGCACGAAGCCGGGTTTCAAAGGACGGGTATCGACCAGTATCAGGCAGGTGCCTGGATGTTCGATGCCTGTTTGCCTTTCGGGCCTTGCACGACCTCGAAGGTTACCTTTTGGCCTTCCTTGAGGGTTTTGAACCCATTCATCTGGATGGCCGAGAAGTGTGCAAACAGATCCTCACCACCTTCATCAGGCGTGATGAATCCGAAACCTTTTGCGTCATTGAACCATTTGACCGTACCAGTTGCCATTCCAACTTCCCCTGTAACTCATGTCACTACCACGAGCCCTCGAAAAGCTCGACGACCGCGCGAGGCAGCCGCTCCCTCCTCACAAGCTCACCATCGGCATTTTTTCGAAATTATGGCGCAGTGAAAAAAGTGCCAGCTTGATTGTTGAGGCTCTTTATTCGGGTGTCAAGAAAATTTTGAGACGTAGTTGTGGCGTTGCAAACCGGCACTTTCCAGGGTTTTTCCCGCTTTCGTTATGTGCGGTTGCGCAAGCGGGCCGTCTTGAAAAGTCGCATAATCGACTCACATGCTGTTCTGCGGGTCGCACCGCCGGCGATGAGGCCAGGCGAGCCGTCAGCCAGCTACGGCAGGTTGTGCGATACTCGATCCGACTGCGGTGCAACACAACCGCAAGGCATCACAGGATAGGGGCCGGCTCCGCAATCGGCTCGTCGATTTAACGCACGCATGGCGGGGTAATCACCCATCAAGCGGTAGCGAACGGGCTCACCGGCCGGTCGGCCGGGTTTTGACAGGATTGCGGGCCTGTCCTAGTTGTTTAGAATGGGTGTATGGCGATTATCCCGGACAAGCAGGACGGCACCGTACTGGAGCGGCAGGAGAAGAAGCTCAAGCCGCCATCCATGTACAAGGTGGTGCTGCTGAATGACGACTTCACGCCAATGGAATTTGTCGTGATGATCGTGCAGGAATATTTCAATAAAGATCGTGAAACCGCAACACAGGTAATGTTGAAGGTGCATCGCGAGGGCAGGGGAGTTTGTGGGGTCTATACGCGGGACATCGCGTCGACCAAAGTCGAGCAAGTCGTTACCCACGCACGGCAGGCCGGGCATCCGCTGCAGTGTGTGATGGAGGAAGCATGATTGCCCAGGAACTGGAAGTCAGCCTGCACATGGCGTTCATGGAAGCACGCCAGGCGCGGCACGAGTTCATAACGGTCGAACACCTTTTGCTGGCCCTGTTGGACAATCCGACAGCGGCGGAGGTGTTGCGTGCATGCGCGGCCAATATCGAGGATCTGCGCCAGAACCTGCGCAACTTCATTCATGACAACACGCCGACCGTGCCTGGCACGGATGACGTCGACACGCAGCCCACGCTGGGTTTCCAGCGTGTGATCCAGCGCGCGATCATGCATGTGCAGTCCACCTCGAATGGCAAGAAGGAAGTGACCGGCGCGAACGTGCTGGTTGCGATCTTCGGCGAGAAGGATTCGCACGCGGTGTACTACCTGCAACAGCAGGGCGTCACGCGCCTGGACGTGGTGAATTTCATCTCGCATGGCATCGCCAAGACGAGCAGCACGGACGCCGCGAAAGCGAGCGACGCGAATGCCGAGTCCGACGAAGCCGCCGCGCAGAAGGAAACCCCGCTGGCGCAGTTCACCCAGAACCTGAACCAGATGGCGAAAGACGGCCGCATCGATCCGCTGATCGGACGCGAGTCGGAAGTCGAGCGTGTGGTCCAGGTGCTGTGCCGCCGCCGCAAGAACAATCCGCTGCTAGTCGGTGAGGCCGGCGTCGGCAAGACGGCGATCGCCGAAGGTCTCGCGTGGCGCATTACGCGCGGCGAAGTGCCGGACATTCTCGCGGATGCGCAGGTGTATTCGCTCGACATGGGCGCGCTGCTCGCCGGCACCAAGTATCGCGGCGACTTCGAACAGCGCCTGAAGACGGTCCTCAAAGAATTGAAGGAACGTCCGCATGCAATCCTGTTCATCGACGAAATTCATACACTGATCGGCGCAGGCGCCGCGTCGGGCGGCACGCTGGACGCGTCGAACCTGCTCAAGCCGGCGTTGTCGTCGGGCACGTTGAAGTGCATCGGTGCGACCACGTTCACGGAATATCGCGGCATCTTCGAAAAAGACGCGGCATTGTCGCGCCGTTTCCAGAAGGTCGACGTGACCGAGCCGACCGTCGAACAGACGGTGGCGATCCTGCGTGGCCTGAAGTCGCGTTTCGAAGAGCACCACGGCGTGAAGTATTCGTCGGGCGCGCTGTCGGCGGCGGCTGAGTTGTCGGCACGCTTCATCACGGATCGTCATTTGCCGGACAAGGCGATCGACGTGATCGACGAAGCGGGCGCGGCGCAACGCATCCTGCCGAAGTCGAAGCAGAAGAAGACCATCGGCAAGAACGAGATCGAGGAAATCATCTCGAAGATCGCCCGCGTCCCGCCGCAAAGCGTGTCGCAGGACGATCGCAGCAAGCTGCAAACGCTGGATCGCGATCTGAAGAGCGTGGTGTTCGGGCAAGACCCGGCAATCGACGCGCTGTCGGCCGCGATCAAGATGGCGCGTGCGGGTCTCGGCAAGCTGGACAAGCCGATCGGCGCGTTCCTGTTCTCCGGCCCTACGGGCGTCGGCAAGACGGAAGTGGCGAAGCAACTGGCGTTCACGCTGGGCATCGAGCTGATTCGCTTCGACATGTCGGAATACATGGAGCGTCACGCGGTCAGCCGTCTGATCGGCGCGCCGCCGGGCTATGTCGGTTTCGACCAGGGCGGTCTGCTGACCGAAGCTGTCACGAAGAAGCCGCATTGCGTGCTGCTGCTCGACGAAATCGAGAAGGCGCATCCGGACATCTACAACGTGCTGCTGCAGGTGATGGACCACGGCACGCTGACGGACAACAACGGCCGCAAGGCGGATTTCCGCAACGTCATCATCATCATGACGACGAATGCGGGCGCCGAGGCGATGGGCAAGTCGGTGATCGGCTTCACGAATCGTCGCGAAACCGGCGACGAAATGGTCGACATCAAGCGCATGTTCACGCCGGAGTTCCGTAATCGTCTGGACGCAACGATCAGCTTCCGCTCGCTCGATGAGGAAATCATCATGCGCGTGGTCGACAAGTTCCTGATGCAGCTGGAAGATCAGTTGCACGAGAAGAAGGTCGATGCGCTCTTCACCGACGCGCTGCGCAAGCATCTCGCCAAGCACGGTTTCGATCCGTTGATGGGCGCGCGGCCGATGCAGCGTCTGATCCAGGACACGATCCGTCGTGCACTGGCCGACGAGTTGCTGTTCGGCAAGCTGATGAACGGCGGCCGCGTCTCCGTCGATGTGGATGCGGAAGACAAGGTGCAGTTGACCTTCGACGAGCATCCGGCGCCGCGCAATCCGAATCCGGAAGCGGTGGAAATCGAGTAAGTTCGAGTCGGCATCAGAAAGCAGAACGGCGCGGGTTTAACCCCGCGCCGTTTTCTTTTGTGCGCTCGTTTTTGCTTCGATCTACGCTCGTTACAGTCGGTAGACCGAAGCAATCGAATCGATCAGTGCTTGCCCGTGCTGCCGAATCCGCCGGCGCCGCGCTCGCTGGTTTCGAAGTCGTCGACGATATTGAACTCCGCTTGCACGACCGGCACGATCACCAGTTGCGCGAGGCGTTCCATCGGATTCAGCACGAACGTGGTCTCGCCACGGTTCCACGTCGAAATCATCAGTTGACCTTGGTAATCCGAATCGATCAGGCCGACCAGATTGCCCAGCACGATGCCGTGCTTATGCCCCAGTCCCGAGCGCGGCAGAATCAGCGCGGCATAGCCCGGATCGCCGACGTGAATCGCCAGACCCGTCGGCACCAAAGCGGTTTCGCCGGGTTTCAAGGTCAATGGTTCGTCGAGGCATGCGCGCAGGTCGAGGCCCGCGCTGCCGTTGGTGGCGTAAGCCGGGAGCTGCTCGCGCATGCGCGCGTCGAGGATCTTGAGGTCGAGTTTCATGCAGATTCGAAGGTTAAGAAGTGGAGGCCGGGCGTCCGAGCTGGAACGCTTCGGCGAGAAGTTCATAGGAGCGCAAACGGGCGCGGTAGCTGCCCGCAACGGTGAGCACGATCAGTTCGTCGGCCTCGAACTGTTCCTGCAAGGCATGCAGCCGCTCGGTGACGGATTCCGGCGTGCCGATGATGCTGCGCGGCTTCTCGCGATCGATCACCAGACGCTCGCGCTCGCCGTATTCCTGCGCGACGCCCTGTTCGATCGTCGGGATCGGTTCGTTCAGGCCATAGGCCATTTGCACGCGGCGCAGATCGACGGCTTTCTCCAGATCCGCCGCTTCCTGTTCGGTGTCGGCGCAAATCACGAACACGGCGGCCGCCAGATACGGTTGCTGCATGTCCTGTCCGGCCTTGAAGCGCTCACGATACGCATGCGCGACCTGGTGCCCGAAATGCGCGTTAATGAAGTGCGCAAACGCAAAAGGAATGCCGAGTTGCGCCGCCAGCAAGCCGCCGAATTCGCTCGACCCGAGCATCCACAGTTGCGGACGCGTATCGATTTGCGGCTGCAGCAGCACGCCGCTCGCAATGTGATCGGCGGGCAAGGTGCCGTGCATCAGACCGAGCAGATCGGCCACCTGCTGCGGAAAGATATCGCCGCGATTGTAGTCGCCGGCAGCGACTGCTTGCGCCGTGCGCATGTCGCCGCCCGGCGCGCGTCCCACGCCCAGATCGATGCGATTGGGGAACAGCGCTTCGAGCATCATGAATTGCTCGGCGACCTTGAACGGGCTGTAGTACGGCAGCATCACGCCGCCGGAGCCCAGTCGAATGTGTTGGGTCACGCTGCCGAGCCGCGCCAGCATCACCTCGGGGCAGGGGTTCGACACGCCGCGCAGCCCGTGATGCTCGGCGCACCAGTAACGCGTATAGCCGAGGTCGTCGGCGAGCTGCGCGAGTTCGACCGTGGCGGCAATCGCGTCCGCCACCGAGTGCCCGGCGATCACGGGCGTTTGATCGAGTACGGATAGTCGCGTCATGTCAGTACCGCTCCAGTTGATTCCATTCGCTAGTGCGACGCGTGGCGACTGCGCTGACGCGTCGCGCGCATGGCTCAGCGAATCAGACTTGTGTCGGGCAGACGCCTGGCGATCTCCGCGATCAGAGCGCGCGCGAGCGTGTGCTTGTCGGCGCGTGGCAGCTTCGTCGCGCCGCCTGCTTCGAACAGGATCACTTCGTTGTCGTCGAGGCCGAAAGTCAGTGGGCCGAGATTGCCGATCAGAAGCGGCACATTTTTGCGCACGCGCTTTTCTTCGCCGTGAACTTCCAGATCGCCGCTTTCGGCGGCGAAGCCGACCGCGAACGGCGGATGCGGCAGTTTCGCCACCGAGGCCAGAATGTCCGGATTTTCGACGAAAGTGAAGCTCGGCAGCGCGCGCTCGGCGGTCTTCTTGATCTTGTGCTCGCTGGCGTGATCGACGCGCCAGTCGGCCACCGCGGCCACGCCGATGAAAATGTCGGCGTCCGCGACCGAGCGCATCACCGCGTCATGCATTTGCTGCGCGGTTTGCACGTCCTGGCGGAATACGCCCCACGGCGTATCCAGCGCGACGGGGCCGGCGATCAGGTGGACTTCGGCGCCGGCCTGTTGCGCGGCGCGCGCCAGCGCGAATCCCATCTTGCCGCTGGAGCGATTGGTGATGCCGCGTACCGGATCGAGCGGCTCGAACGTTGGCCCGGCGGTCAGCAGCACGCGCTTGCCGGCGAGGATTTTCGGCGAGAAGAACGAGGCGATCGCTTCGTAAGTGGCCGCGGCTTCGAGCATGCGGCCGTCGCCGACTTCGCCGCACGCTTGCGGACCCGAATCGGGTCCGAGCACTTCGATGCCGTCCGCGCGCAATTGCGCGACGTTGCGCTGCGTCGCCGGGTTCTGCCACATCTGCCGGTTCATGGCCGGCACGACCAGTAGCGGACAATCGCGGGCGACACACAGCGTCGACAGCAGGTCGTCGGCCATGCCGTGGGCGAGTTTGGCGAGGAAATCGGTGGAGGCGGGCGCGATCACGATCGCATCCGCTTCACGCGACAGGTCGATGTGCGCCATGTTGTTCGGCACGCGCCCGTCCCACTGGCTCGTGTAGACCGGACGGCCCGAGAGCGCCTGCATGGTGACGGGGGTGATGAATTGCGTGGCCGCTTCGGTCATGACGACCTGCACGGTCGCGCCGGCCTTGGTCAGCAGACGCGTGAGTTCGGCGATCTTGTAGCAGGCAATGCCGCCCGTCATGCCGAGGACGAGGTGTTTTCCTGCGAGTTCTGCGGTTGCCAACGAAAGCCTCCGACTAAGCGTGGTGGCGGGCAGCGAGGCGTTGCGTCCCCGCCGCCATGTCTTTCAAAGCGTACTGGTGCGCAAACGCCAGCGCGCGCTGTCAGCGCGCGCCGCGCACGCGCCGCAGTTCGTCGAGCACGAGCAGCACCGCGCCGATCGTGATCGCGCTGTCGGCGAGATTGAACGCCGGCCAGTGCCACGTGCGTACGTGGAAATCGAGGAAGTCGATCACGTGGCCATACGCGAGCCGGTCGATCACGTTGCCGAGCGCGCCACCGAGAATCAGCGCGAGCGCCGTGCAGAACATTTTCTGCCCGCCGTGGCGCTTGAGCAGGTAGCAGATCACCAGCGCGGCCACGACGCCGAGCGCGGTGAACGCCCAGCGTTGCCAGCCGCCCGCCATCGCGAGAAAACTGAATGCCGCGCCGCGGTTGTACACGAGGATCAGGTTGAAAAACGACGTGACCTCATGCGCGACACCGTAGGCGAACACTTTCTGGACCGCGATTTTCGTCAACTGATCGAACAGGATGACGATCAACGCGACGCCGAGCCAGGGCGCCAGCGAACCGTTTGCAGCAGATGTTTTCGGCGCGGTTTTCGACATGGTTCTCGCCATTATGCCGCGCTCCTGATTTCACCGTTGCCGAACAGATTGCTGAAGCAGCGGCCGCACAGCGTGGGGTGCTCGGCATTCGCGCCGACGTCCGCGCGGTAGTGCCAGCAGCGTTCGCACTTCAGATACTTCGAGGCGATGACTTCGACGCCTTCTTCCGCTTCGCTGTCGACCTTCACGACGCTCGCCGCCGACGTGATCAGCACGAACTTCAGGTCGTCGCCGAGGCTCGTGAGCGCGTCGTAGCGCGCGCCGCTCGCACGGATTTCGACTTCCGCCTGCAAGGACGAGCCGATCAGGTTCGCCACGCGCGCTTCTTCCAGCGCCTTGGTCACGTCGCTGCGCGCGGCGCGCAGGAGCGTCCATTTGTCGAGCAGGGCGCCGGCTTCGGGCACGGCCGGGAATGCGTGATACGTCTCAGTGAAGATCGTCTCGCTGTTCGGTTGGAAGATCTTCCACGCTTCTTCGGCGGTGAACGACAGGAACGGCGCCATCAGACGCAGCAGGCCGTGCGCGATGTGATACAGCGCGGTCTGCGCCGAACGGCGAGCGACGGAGTCCGCCGCGGTCGTGTACAGGCGGTCTTTCAGCACGTCCAGATAGAAGCCGCCGAGGTCTTCCGAGCAGAACGTCTGCAGCTTGGCGACCACCGGGTGGAATTCGTACTTGTCGTAGTGCGAGAGGATGTCGTTTTGCAGATTCGCCGACAGCGCCACCGCATAGCGGTCGATCTCGAGCCAGTCTTCGACCGGACGCGCGTGCTGCGCGAAGTCGAAGTCCGACAGGTTCGCGAGCAGGAAGCGCAGCGTGTTGCGGATACGGCGATAGCCTTCCGTCACGCGCTTCAGGATTTCTTCCGAGATCGCCAGCTCGCCCGAATAGTCGGTCGACGCGATCCACAGGCGGATGATTTCCGCGCCGAGGCGGTTCGCCACTTCGTGCGGATCGATACCGTTGCCGAGCGACTTGCTCATCTTGCGGCCTTCGCCGTCCACGGTGAAGCCGTGCGTGAGCAGCGCGTTATACGGCGGACGGCCGTCGAGCATCGAAGCGGTCAGCAGCGACGAGTGGAACCAGCCGCGGTGCTGGTCCGAGCCTTCCAGATACAGGTCGGCCGGGAATTGCAGTTCGTCTTTGTGCGAGCCGCGCAGCACGTGCCAGTGCGTGGTGCCCGAGTCGAACCACACGTCCAGCGTGTCGCGGTTCTTTTCGTACATGTTGGCGTCGTCGCCGATCAGCTCGCGCGGGTCGAGGGTTTGCCAGGCTTCGATGCCGGCCTTCTCGACGCGTTGCGCGACTTCTTCGAGCAACTCCAGCGTACGCGGATGCAGTTCGCCGGTTTCCTTGTGCACGAAGAACGCCATCGGCACGCCCCATTGGCGTTGACGCGACAGCGTCCAGTCCGGCCGGTTGGCGATCATGCTGAACAGGCGCTGCTTGCCCCACGCCGGATAGAAGGCGGTGTTTTCGATGCCTTCGAGCGCGGTCTCGCGCAGCGTCTTGTCGGTGTCGTTCGGCTGCACGTCCATGCCGGCGAACCATTGCGACGTCGCGCGGTAGATGATCGGTGTCTTGTGGCGCCAGCAGTGCATGTAGCTGTGCGTGTACTTCTCGGTGCGCATCAGCGAGCCGGCGCCTTGCAGCGCTTCGACGATCTGCGGGTTGGCCGCCCAGATCGACAGGCCGCCGAACAGCGCGAGCGATTCGATATAACGGCCGTCGCCCATCACCGGATTGATGATGTCCGAGTCCGCCATGCCGTGCGCCTTGCACGACACGAAGTCTTCCACGCCGTACGCCGGCGACGAGTGCACGATACCCGTACCCGTTTCGGTCGTCACATAGTCGCCGAGATACACCGGCGCCGTGCGCTTGTAACCAGGATGCGCGGACGCGAGCGGGTGGTTGAAGCGCAGGTTGACCAGCTTTGCACCCGGCGTGGTGGCGACGATCGTGCCTTCCAGGCCGTACAGCTTCAGGCAGGCTTCAACGCGCTCTTCGGCGAGGATCAGCAGGCCGCGCGGCGTGTCGACCAGCGCGTAGACGATTTCCGGATGCAGGTTCAGCGCCTGGTTGGCGGGGATGGTCCACGGCGTGGTGGTCCAGATTACGATGCCGCCTTCGTTGCGCGGCAGCGCATTCAAACCGAACGCTTGCGCGGTCTTTTCCGGTTCGGCGAAGCTGAACAGTACGTCGATGGTCGGATCGGTCTTGTCCTTGTATTCGACTTCCGCTTCGGCCAACGCCGAGCCGCAGTCGAAACACCAGTTCACCGGTTTCAGGCCGCGGAACACGTAGCCTTTTTCCATGATCTTCGCGAGCGCGCGGATTTCGCCGGCTTCGTTCGTGAAGTTCATGGTCTTGTACGGGTTGTCCCAGTCGCCGAGCACGCCCAGCCGGCGGAAGCCGACCTTCTGCTTCTCGATCTGCTCGGTTGCGTAGGCACGCGCCTTCTGCATGACTTCGGCGGCCGGCAGCGACTTGCCGAACTGCTTTTCGATCTGGATTTCGATCGGCATGCCGTGGCAATCCCAGCCCGGCACGTAGACCGCGTCGAAGCCCGCCAGATTGCGCGCCTTGACGATCATGTCCTTCAGGATCTTGTTCACCGCGTGGCCGAGGTGGATGTCACCGTTCGCATACGGCGGGCCGTCGTGCAGGATGAACTTCTTGCGGCCCTTGGAGGCGGCGCGGATCTTCTCGTAGACCTTGCGTTCCTGCCATTCCTTGACCCATTGCGGCTCGCGCTTGGGCAGGTCGCCGCGCATCGGGAACGGCGTGTCGAGCAGGTTGACCGGGTAGCGTGACTGCGGTTTCGAATCGGCTTTCTTGTTGCTCATGATGAGGTCGCGGTGAATTCTTTCTATGCGCAGCAGGGCGCGGAATGCGCACGATGCGCGAGGGCGTTGGGCGCGCCCGGCAGGCATGTCGCGTGATCCACGGACGCCTTTCGATGCGCGCGGCGAGGGTCCACACACGCGGCGCTTGAGCGCCTGCACGGACCACGGCGGTTATCTAATTCGATCAGTGGCCGAGGTGGAGAAGCCGGTGGAGCGGCTGCCCGGCGTGTCGGCGCCGACGGCCGCGAACCACGCGCGCGCGTTGACGACGTCGCGCTTGATGGCGGCGGTTAGCGTTTCGAGGTCGACGTACTTTTCCTCGTCGCGCAGCTTCTTCAGGAATTCGACGCGCACGAGTTTGCCATACGCGTCGCCGTGCCAGTCAAGCAGGTGAACTTCGAGCAGCACGCGGCCGGAATCATCCACCGTGGGGCGCAGGCCGAGGCTCGCGACGCCCGGCAGCGGTTCGTCCGCCACGCCGTGAACGCGCACCACGAAAATGCCCGCGAGCGCCGGACGTTTGTGGGCGATCGGCAGATTGAGCGTGGGAAAGCCGAGATCGCGACCGAGCTTCATGCCGTGCACGACATGGCCGCTGATCAGATAGTCGCGGCCCAGCGCGGCGCGCGCCGAGTCGAGGTCGCCCGCCACCAGCGCGGCGCGCACGCCCGAACTGGAAATGCGCGCGCCCGACGGATCGGCCACGGTAGCCATCTGCTCGACCTCGAAACCGTATTGCTGCCCCGCGGCCTTGAGCGACCCGAAGTCGCCCGCGCGCTTCGCGCCGTAGCGGAAGTCGTCGCCGATCATGACCCAGCGCGCGTGCAGCCCGTTGACGATGATCCGTTCGACGAACGTGTCCGGCGACTGGCTCGCGAACGTGTGGTTGAAGTGCTCGACCACCACCCGGTCGACGCCGTTGGTGCGCAGCGCCTCGAGCTTGTCGCGCAGCATGGCGATACGCGGCGGCGCGCCCGCCGGGTTGAAGAACTCGCGCGGGTGCGGCTCGAAGGTCATCACGCAGACGGGCAGGCCGCGTGCATCGGCGGCGGCGCGCACATGGGCGAGCAAAGCCTGATGGCCGCGGTGGACACCGTCGAAGTTGCCGATGGTCAGTGCGCAAGGCGCACGGCTTTCAGCATTGGGAAGACCGCGGAAGACTCTCACGATAGCGGGTTTGAGGTGGAGCGGGCGGAGTGCCGCAAAACAAACGATTATAAACGTTCAGCGCAGCGGACGGCGGCGCGTCGCGGTTTCGGTGTTCCCGAATGATAAAATCCGCGGATGAAAAAACTCGTCATCCTGATTTCCGGACGGGGAAGCAACATGGAAGCCATCGTTCGAGCCTGCTCGGACGAGGCCTGGCCGGCGCAAGTCGCCGCCGTGATTGCCAACCGTCCTGATGCCGCGGGCCTTGCGTTCGCGGCGTCGCACGGTATTGCCACGGCGGTGGTCGACCACCGCCAGTTTCCGGACCGAGACAGCTTCGACGCCGCGCTCGCCAAAGAAATCGATAGTTTCGCCCCCGACCTGGTGGTGCTCGCTGGATTCATGCGGGTGCTGACAGCCGGTTTCGTCGATCATTACGCCGGTCGCATGCTGAACGTGCATCCGTCGCTGCTGCCGAGCTTTCCGGGACTGAAAACCCATCAGCAGGCGCTCGACGCGGGCGTGCGGCTGCACGGCGCGTCCGTGCATTTTGTCACGTCGCAACTCGATCACGGGCCGATCGTCGCGCAGTCGGCGGTTCCCGTGGAAACAGGCGACACCCCAGCCATGCTCGCCGAACGCGTGCTGGCAACCGAACACATCATTTATCCACGCGCGGTGCGCTGGTTCGTCGAAGGGCGTCTTGCTCTGGATGGCCTGCGTGTCACGCTTACGCCGCCGGAGCCGCAATGGCTCTTTGCCGGTCACACCGCCGGAGAGGGCGCATGAGATTGCATGGTTTTTTGATTGGACAAACTGAGACTTTGTTGGCTGAAGTCCTAAGACTCAACGGCCCTGCCGACGCTACCACGAGCCGTTTCTTCCGCGCGCATCCGAAGCTCGGGCACGGCGAACGCGGCGTGATCGCCGAGGCCGTTTTCGCGGTGCTGCGTCGCCGGATGGAATTCGCCCATCTGGCCGAAGGCGGCGCGGGCAGCCCGGCGCGCCGCATGGCGCTGCTCGGTCTGATGCAGACGGCGGGGCGTAACGCGCTCAAGCCGTTCGTGTCGGAACAGGAGTTGAGCTGGCTCGAACACGTGTCGAAGATCGACCCGGAAAGCCTGCCGCTGCGGATTCGCCTGAATCTGCCCGACTGGATATACCAGGCGCTCAGCAAGCGCTTCGAGCCCGACGAACTGGCGCAACTGGCCGCCGCGCTGAACTACCCGGCGCCTCTGGATCTGCGCGCGAACCCGATCAAAGCGAGCCGCGACGACGTGTTGAACGCGCTGTCGAAGGCCGGCATCGAGGGCGGCGCGACGCCGTTCGCGCCGTTCGGCGTGCGCGTGGTCGGCAAGCCGCCGCTCACCAAGCTCGACGCGTTCCAGCACGGCTGGCTCGAAGTGCAGGACGAAGGCAGCCAGCTGTTGTGCTCGCTGGTCGCGCCCAAACGCGGCGAAATGATCGTCGACTTCTGCGCGGGCGCGGGCGGCAAGACGTTGGCGCTGGGCGCGGCAATGCGTTCCACCGGCCGGCTCTATGCGTTCGACATCTCCGAGCGGCGCCTCGCCAAGCTCAAGCCGCGCCTTGCGCGCAGCGGTTTGTCGAACGTGAATCCGGTACTGATCGACAGTGAACACGACGCCAAGATCAAGCGGCTCGCGGGCAAGATCGACCGCGTGCTGGTCGACGCACCGTGCAGCGGCTTGGGCACGCTGCGCCGCAACCCGGACCTGAAGTGGCGCCAGTCGCCGGAATCGGTGGCCGAACTGGCGCCGAAGCAGGCGTCGATTCTGGCCAGCGCCGCGCGTCTGGTGAAGAAGGGCGGCCGCCTCGTCTACGCCACCTGCTCGATTCTGGAGGCCGAAAACGAAGCGGTGGTGCAGCAGTTCCTCGCCGACCATCCGGATTTCGCGGTGGTGCCCGCGCGCGACGTGCTGGCCGAGCAGCGCATCGATCTGGAAATGGGCGATTACCTTTCGCTGTGGCCGCACCGCCACGCAACCGACGGCTTCTTCGCCGCCGTGCTGGAACGCCAGAGCTAAGCGCAACAGGCTTTTGCCGGCGCGCGCGAGTTCGATTCCTGAACCCGGCCGTGCGCCGGCGATTTCGGCGACATCATGCAAAACCGTCTTTTTCCTCATATGTTCAGCGACCTCGCACGCGACTTCGGCCAGCCCGTGATGCTGTGGCAGGTCGGCGTGCTGGTCGCGACGCTCGCGATCGCGTGGCTGGTCGCGCGCGTGTTGCGCCGTGCGCTGGATCTGCGCCGCCAGACGCGTTACCAGACGCTGCGCTTCGGCGCGGAAAGCCTGAACCGCGCGTTCTTCCCGTTGATCGGCGCGGCCCTCGTGTGGCTTGCGCGGTCGATCACCGGCCAGTTCATGCATACCGCGCTGCTCGATCTGGCGCTGGTGCCGCTCTTCGGCATCGGCTTGATTTACATCGTGTTTTTCTTCGCGCGACGGGTGTTCAGCCACGACGGCGAGACGCACCCGGTGCTGTTCCTCGTCGAGAGGATCGTCTCGACGGTGGTCTGGATCGGCATGGTGCTCACGGTGATGGGCATCCAGGACGACGTGATCACGTGGATGGCCGGGGTCCATTTCAGCGTCGCCAACGCGCATCTGACGCTGCTCTCGCTCATCTCGGGCCTGCTGTGGGTGTGCGTGACGATGATCGTCGCGATGTGGCTCGGCTCCACCTTCGAAGACCGCCTGATGCGCTCGAAGACGCTCGATGCCAACCTGAAGGTGGTCGTGGCGCGGGTCGGCCGGGCGGCGTTCGTGCTGGCGGCGGTGCTGATCAGCCTGTCGCTGGTCGGCATCGATATCACGGTGCTGGGCGTGTTCGGCGGCGCGCTGGGCGTCGGTCTCGGCTTCGGCCTGCAGAAGATCGCCAGCAATTACGTGTCGGGCTTCATCATCCTGATCGACCGCTCGCTGCGCATTGGCGACACGATCAACGTGGGCGGCCTGCAGGGCATGGTCACGCAGATTCGCACGCGCTACACCGTGGTGCGCGGGCTGGACGGCATCGAAACGCTGATTCCGAACGAAAAACTGATCACGGACGTGGTGCAAAACCAGTCGTCGTACCTGACGCGCGGCCATGCAAAGGCGGCCGTGCAGGTCGCGTACACGTCCGACGTCGAGCAGGCCATGGCGCTGCTTGCGCAGGCCGCTCAGGGCGTACCGCGCGTGCTGCAGGAGCCGGCGCCGACAGCTTATCTGGCGGGTTTCGGCTCAGACGGCATCAACCTCGAACTAGGTTTCTGGATCGAGGACGCGGCCACCGGAACCTCGGGCGTGCGCTCGGCCGTCAACCGCAATATCTGGCGTCTGTTCTCCGAGCACGACGTTTCAATTCCCCTCGCGCAACGCGAAGTGCGAATCGTCGGCAACATGGGCGACGCCATGCCGCAGCCGGTAACAATGACTGCTCCGGCAGTCAATCCGTCCGACAGCGCGCGCTGACGGGCACTTTGAGCGCGCCAGTGGGTCTTAGAAAGACCTTCGGCGCGTTCCTTTTGTTGATGCCGCACAAAAAATCCCTATTTGTTACAAACACTTGGAACGGTTCAAGTAGAATGTCGTCCAATCCCGCTGTATGCTTTCACTTTCTTGACACGCGCATTTTGCGTGTGTCTGGTGTCTCTCGTTCCACAGGTAAATTGCCTTGTTGAATTCTTTGCTCGATTTCCTTGCCCACGGTCTGTTGCACTTCTCGTGGTGGCAACTTGTGCTGTACACGGCGATCGCGACGCACATCACGATCATCGGCGTGACGGTCTATCTGCATCGCTGCCAGGCGCACCGCGCGCTGGAGCTGCATCCGATCGTCAGTCATTTTTTCCGCTTCTGGCTGTGGATGACCACGGGCATGTTGACCGGCCAGTGGGCCGCGATTCACCGTAAGCACCACGCCAAGTGCGAGACCGAAGAAGATCCGCACAGCCCGCAAACGCGCGGCATCTGGAAGGTGCTGCTCGAAGGCGCGGAACTCTATCGCGTCGAAGCGAAAAACGAAGAAACGATGCGCAAGTTCAGTCACGGCACGCCGAACGACTGGATGGAGCGCAACGTCTACACCAAGTACCCGATCCTCGGCGTGAGCCTGATGATGGTGTTGAACGTCGCGCTGTTCGGCGTCGTCGGTCTGACGATCTGGGCTGTGCAGATGGTGTGGATCCCTTTCTGGGCCGCCGGCGTGGTCAACGGCCTCGCGCACTTCTGGGGCTACCGCAACTTCAATTCGTCGGATGCCAGCACCAACATCTTCCCGTGGGGCATCATCATCGGCGGCGAAGAGCTGCACAACAATCACCACACGTATGCGACGTCGGCCAAGCTGTCGAACAAGTGGTACGAGTTCGACATCGGCTGGATGTACATCCGCATCATGTCGGCATTCCGTCTGGCCAAGGTGAAGAAGGTGGCGCCCACGCCGCGTCTGACCACTGGCAAGATGGTGCTCGATCAGGACACGCTGCAAGCCGTGCTGGCCAACCGCTACGAAGTGATGGCGCGTTACGGCAAGGCGCTCAAGCGCGCGTATCGTCAGGAACTGGCGCATTTGAAGGAAGTCGGCGCGCGCGAGAAGTATCAGGTCATGCGCGGCGCGCGTAGCTGGTTCCACAAGGAAGAAGCGGGTCTCGACGAGCCGCAGAAACGCCAGCTGCCGCAAATCTTCGCGAACAGCCAGAAGCTCAAGACCTATATCGACATGCGCAATGAGCTCGCCGCCATGTGGGAGCGCTCCAATGCATCGCGCGACCAGTTGCTGATCCAGTTGCAGGACTGGTGTCATCGCGCTGAGCAGAGCGGTATTAAAGCGCTGCAAGAGTTTGCGATGCGACTGCGTCGTTATGCCTGATAGCGAAATCCATTAAAATCTCAGTACGTCACAAAACCCCGCGTTGGCGGGGTTTTGCTTTTTGGGCCGCGGAAACTTCAATGACACGCGATTGACAGTCCGCGGCGGCAGAGCGAAGGCAGAGGAGATCATGGATCAGCAGGCGATCAGGGCCGTGGAATACGACCGGCCGCAGGCGCAGGGCACAACCTGCGGGATCGGGCAGGCGTGGGCGAAGGTGCCCGACGTGCCGTCGGCGGAGGAGAAGGTGGCGCTGAAGGCACGTATCCGCGCATTGCTCGAGCGCGAGAAAGCAGTGCTCGTCGCGCACTATTATGTCGATGCGGAATTGCAGGAGCTGGCCGACGAGACCGGCGGCTGCGTGGCCGACTCGCTGGAGATGGCGCGCTTCGGGCGCGATCACGCGGCGCAGACGCTGGTTGTCGCGGGTGTGCGCTTCATGGGCGAGACCGCGAAAATTCTGAGTCCGGACAAGCGCATTCTGATGCCGGATCTCGACGCGACCTGTTCGCTTGATCTCGGCTGTCCGGTCGATGAATTCTCGGCTTTCTGCGACGCGCATCCGGATCGCACGGTGGTCGTGTATGCGAACACGAGCGCGGCGGTGAAGGCGCGCGCGGACTGGATGGTGACGTCGTCGATAGGCCTTGAGATCGTTGCCGATCTGCATGCGCGCGGCGAAAAGATCATTTGGGCGCCGGACCGGCACCTCGGCAGCTATATCCAGAACAAGACCGGCGCGGACATGCTGCTGTGGCAGGGTTCATGTCTGGTGCACGACGAGTTCAAAAGTATCGAACTCGATCTGCTGCGCGCCGAATATCCGGGCGCGAAAGTATTGGTGCATCCGGAGTCGCCGGCTAACGTGGTTGCGCAAGCGGACGTGGTGGGCTCGACCACGCAATTGATCGACGCGGCGCAAAAACTCGACGCGACGCATTTCATCGTGGCGACCGATCTCGGCATTTTGCACAAGATGCAACTCGCCGCACCCGGCAAGACCTTGATTGCCGCGCCGACGGCCGGCAACAGCGCGACTTGCAAGAGTTGCGCGCATTGTCCGTGGATGGCGATGAACGGCCTCGCGAATCTTGCCGACGTGCTCGAGCGCGGCCACAACGAAATTTTCGTCGATCGCGCGATCGGCGAGCGGGCGCGTCTGCCGATCGACCGGATGCTGGACTTCGCGGCGCGCCACAAGAAGCGGGTGCAAGCGAGTGGCGATCTCGCGCGCGACGCGCAACTGTATTCGAATGTGGGGGCGGCTTGATGGGCGCGGTAGAAAGCAACAAGCTCGAAGCGGTGTCGCCGCTGTTCGCTGAAATTCACGCACAATACGGCGAGGCATTCGACGCCGCGCTGGCGCGTAATGTGGCCGATGCATTGGCCGAAGACATCGGCCCGGGCGACCAGACAGGCCGCCTCGTTCCCGCGGACGACGTTCGCGAGGCACGCATCATCGTGCGCGAAGATGCCGTGCTGTGCGGCGTGCCGTGGTTTGAAGCAGTGATGCGCCAGGTCGATCCGCGTATCGAAGTCCAGTGGCGCTATCGCGAAGGCGAGTTGATGACGGCCGACACAACGGTGTGCGAAATGCGCGGGCCCGTTCGCGCGTTGTTGACCGCGGAACGCAACGCGCTGAACTTCCTGCAACTGCTGTCGGGCGTGGCGAGTGCGACGCGCCGTTATGTCGATGCGGTCGCACATACCCGCACGCGCATTCTCGACACGCGCAAGACCTTGCCGGGCTTGCGGCTCGCGCAGAAGTACGCAGTGCGCGTCGGCGGTGGGGCGAATCAACGGCTCGCGCTGTACGACGGCATCCTCATCAAGGAAAACCACATTGCCGCGGCCGGCGGCGTGGGTGCGGCCATGGACGCGGCATTGGCGTTGAATGCAGGCGTCTCAATCCAGATCGAAGTCGAGACGCTCGAGCAGTTGGAGACCGCGCTGGCTCATCGCGCGCAATCCATTCTGCTGGACAATTTCTCGTTCGATGCCATGTGCGAAGCGGTGCGCATCACAGCGGGGCGCGCGGTGCTGGAGGTATCGGGCGGCGTGAACTTCGATACGGTGCGTACGATCGCGGAAACCGGTGTCGATCGCGTGTCGATCGGCGCGCTGACCAAAGACGTGCGCGCAACGGATTACTCGATGCGGATCGTCTGACGCCCAAGTCCGCAATCACTTGCATTCAATCGGAGAAAAGGCCATCGCCGGTTCATTTCGGCGATGGCCTTTTTGTTTCAGGTGGTCTCGATCACACGTTGCGGTTGCGCACATGCTCCGGTGAGAGCACCGTCGGCAGCGCCTTGGGTAAGGTCGCCGGCCAGTCACGGCTAAAGTGCAGGCCGCGGCTTTCACGCCGCGAACGCGCGCCTTCGACGATCAACGATGCCACGTCCACCAGATTGCGCAATTCGAGCAGGTCGCGGCTCACCTTGAAGTTCGCGTAGTACTCGTGGATTTCGTCGCGCAGCAGGGCGAGCCGGTGCTTCGCTCGCGCGAGCCGTTTGTCGGTCCGTACGATACCGACGTAATTCCACATCAGCCGGCGCAGTTCGTCCCAGTTGTGGGCAACCACGACCTCCTCATCCGGATCGGACACGCGGCTTTCGTCCCAATCGGGCAGCGGTGCGTGGACGGCAGCGCTAAATCCTTCTTCCTCGATAGCCTGCGCGGCGGAGCGTCCGATCACGAGGCACTCGAGCAGGGAATTGCTAGCAAGCCGGTTCGCGCCGTGCAGACCCGTGCATGACGTCTCGCCCACCGCATAGAGGCCGGCCAGATCCGTGCGGCCCGCCAGATCGGTTACGACGCCGCCACACGTGTAGTGCGCGGCCGGCACGACCGGAATCGCTTGCTTGGTGATGTCGATGCCGAATTCCTGGCAGCGCGCCAGAATCGTCGGGAAGTGTTCACGCAGGAATTCAGGCGGCTGATGGCTGATGTCGAGATACACACAATCGATGCCACGCTTCTTGATTTCGAAGTCGATCGCACGCGCGACGATGTCGCGCGGCGCGAGTTCGGCGCGTTCGTCGTGATTCGGCATGAAGCGGGTACCGTCCGGCAGTTTGAGAATGCCACCTTCGCCGCGCACCGCTTCCGAAATCAGAAAGGACTTCGCGTACGGATGGAACAGGCAGGTTGGATGGAACTGGATGAACTCCATATTCGACACGCGGCAGCCGGCCCGCCACGCCATCGCGATGCCGTCGCCCGTCGCAGTGTCGGGATTCGTGGTGTAGAGGTAGACCTTGCCCGCGCCCCCAGTGGCGAGCACGGTGTGGGGCGCCTCGATCGTGACGGTGCGCCCGCTTTGCAGATCAAGCGCGTAAAGGCCGTGACAACGACGTCCTGGCAAGCCGAGGCGGTCGGACGTGATCAGATCGATGGCGTAGTGATCTTCGAGCAGCGTGATGTTCGGGTGACGGCGCACCCGCTCGCTGAGCGTGGCCACCACGGCATGGCCCGTTGCATCGGCAGCGTGAATGATCCGGCGATGGCTATGACCGCCTTCGCGCGTCAGATGGAAACCGAGCTCGGCGGCGTCGTCCTTGGTGAACGGCACGCCTTGCTCGATCAACCATTCGATCGCCGCACGCCCGTGTTCGACGATAAAGCGCGTTGCCGCTTCGTCGCACAGCCCGCCGCCGGCGATCAGCGTATCGCGCACGTGATTTTCGATGCTGTCCGCCGAATCCAGAACCGCGGCGATGCCGCCTTGCGCCCAGTCGCTCGCGCCTTCGGTCATCGATCGCTTGGCGACCACTGCCACCCGCCGGGTCTCCGCCAGATTGAGCGCGACGCTCAAACCAGCCAGACCGCTACCGACAATCGCCACATCGAATTCCATTGCCTACATCTCCGTCTTTTCGTTTTGCGGTGACGGCGTGCCATTTGCTCGCCGCTAAAACGAGAAAGGATACGCGCCGCGACGGATGAGGGAAAGCTGGCCGAACGACATAAGACTGTTCGCGTCGGCGAATAAACAGAAGTAGAAACTCAAAAGCAGAAACATGCGAACGCTGAAAACAAAAAAGCCTCGCACGAATGCGAGGCTTTTTTGCATGTCTTTTGCCTTCGTCAGGCAGGAGCCAAGATTTATTTAATCTTGGTTTCCTTGTACTCAACGTGCTTACGGACGACCGGATCAAACTTCTTGATCAGCATCTTTTCCGGCATGTTGCGTTTGTTCTTGGTCGTCGTGTAGAAGTGACCCGTGCCTGCGGTCGATTCCAACTTGATCTTGTCGCGTGCGCCTTTCGCCATGATTTACTCCTTAGGCTTCACCGCGTGCGCGCAGATCTGCGAGCACAGCGTCGATACCGTTCTTGTCGATCAGGCGCAGGCCGGCGTTCGAAACGCGCAGACGCACCCAACGGTTTTCGCTTTCCACCCAAATGCGGCGGTTTTGCAGGTTCGGCAGGAACCGGCGCTTGGTTTTGTTGTTCGCGTGGGAAACGTTGTTGCCGCTCATCGGCGCTTTCCCAGTTACTTGGCATACGCGTGCCATGAGAGCACTCCTAATACGCTAATTCTGAGTTCGAACGCCGTGAAAGTTTCCCGAAAAGAGCCGCGCTGAAATTCAGGCACGTTTCCTTTCCGGAACGCCTTGGTGGCTTCGGAACAGGGGGTTGGAAATAGGCAAACCGGAATTATAGCGGAAAAAAAGCCGCAAAATCAAACCTTATTTGCGATGCCGGACACGACGCAACGTCTGCGCGACCCTGGTTCATGCCGTCTCACGGCCAGCCGGCGCGGGCGAAGGAGTAGACGCTGTCCGTGCCGATCACCAGGTGATCGACCAGTTGCACGTCGATCAGTGTGAGGGCGTCGCGCAGCGTGTGCGTCAGACGGCAGTCGCTCGCGCTCGGCTGGACGGCGCCGGAGGGGTGATTATGCGCGACGATCAGGCTGGCCGCATTCAGGCTCAGCGCGCGCCGCACGATCTCGCGCGGATACACGGCCATGCGCGTGAGCGTGCCCTGTGCGCTTTCTTCGCAGCGGATCAGCCGATGCCGGGCGTCGAGGAAAAGCGACACGAAAACTTCCTGCGGACGGCCGCCGATCCGCAGGCGCAGGTAGTTTTCCACGGCTTCGGGTGAATTCATCAGCGAGCGCGAGCGCATTTTTTCGACCAGCGAGCGCCGCGCCATTTCCATGATGGCCAGCAGCTGCGCCTTTTTCGCCGGGCCGATGCCGCGCAGGCCGTCGAAATCCGTGTAGGTCGCGTCGAGCATCGCGCGCAGCGAGCCGAAACGGTCGAGCAACGCGCGCGCGACACTGAAGACGTCGTGGCCGGGCAGGCCGGAGCCGAGTATCAGCACGATCATCTCGGTATCCGAAAGCACGCCGGGCCCCAGTTCGAGCAGCCGCTCGCGCGGCATGTCGTTTTTTAGCCATTTACCCCGCAGGAGCGGCGGGGACGCGGGCTCGCCGCAAGCCGCTACGTTGGGCGCCGACGGCTCGGGGGCGGCCGTTTCAGGGGTTGCCTCGTCAAATAGGGTGGCGCGATCTGCCATATATAGAGTGTCCTCCGCTTCGAGTTGGGGGCGCCACGGACGCAAGCCGCCGCCCGCTATGTGGCTTACAATAGACGCTTTGCGCACGGCACCCCGACGGTTTGCCACACGCGTCGACTGCGCCAGCGGCGCACGCGTGCAGCGCGCTTCGACTGAGCGAGCATTGCATGAGCATCATCGACATTTCCGAAGTGAAACCCGGTTCACACGTGACGCTTCACTACCGGCTTTCCCTTGCCGATGGCGCCGAAGTCATCAATACGTTTAACGACAAACCCGCCACGCTGCTACTCGGCGCCGGCCAACTGGCGCCGCCGCTGGAAGATATTTTGCTAGGTTTGAAGGTGGGCCACCATTCGACCTTTCAGCTAGCGCCAGGGCAGGCGTTCGGTCCCCGCAATCCGGAATTGATCCAGCGCGTGTCGTTGGCCACGCTGCGGGAAAACAGCATGATCGGCGAGGATTTTTCGCCGGGCGACCTGGTCGAATTCAACGCGCCAGGTGGCGGCCGCTACGCCGGCGTCCTGAAAGAAGTCGGCGAAACGTCGGCCCTGTTCGATTTCAACCACCCGCTTGCCGGCCAGGCGCTGGCGTTTGAAGTGAAAATCATCGGGATTCTGTAAACATGAGCATCACGGATACGACTCTTGCTGAAACCGAGATCCTGCTGGCGCAGCCGCGCGGGTTCTGCGCCGGCGTCGACCGGGCGATCGAGATCGTCGAGCGGGCTATCAAGCTGCACGGCTCGCCGATCTACGTGCGTCACGAAATCGTCCATAACGCCTACGTTGTCGAGGATCTGCGCAAGAAGGGCGCGATCTTCATCGAGCGGCTGGAAGAAGTGCCGCCCGGCAATACGGTGATTTTCAGCGCGCACGGTGTGTCCAAGGCCGTGCGTTCGGAAGCCGAGTCGCGCGGGCTGCGCGTGTACGACGCCACCTGTCCGCTCGTCACCAAGGTGCATATCGAAGTCGCGAAGATGCGCCAGGACGGCTTCGACATCGTCATGATCGGCCACAAAGGCCATCCTGAAGTCGAAGGCACGATGGGCCAGGCGGGTGAGGGCATGCATCTGGTGGAGGACATCGAAGACGTGCAGGCCTTGCAACTGGCCGACCCCGAGCGGATCGCCTTCGTCACGCAAACCACACTGTCGGTCGACGACGCCGCCGAGATCATCGGCGCCCTGAAGGCCAAATACCCGTCCATCCGCGAGCCGAAGAAGCAGGACATCTGCTACGCGACGCAAAACCGCCAGGACGCGGTGAAATTCATGGCACCGCAGTGCGATGTCGTGATCGTGGTCGGCAGCCCGAATAGTTCAAACTCCAACCGGCTTCGCGAGTTGGCGGAAAAGCTCGGTGTGCCGGCCTATATGGTGGACTCGCCCGACCAGATCGATCCGGTCTGGGTCGAGGGCAAACGCCGCATCGGCGTGACGGCCGGCGCCTCGGCGCCGGAGGTGCTGGCGCAGGCGGTGATCGCCCGGCTGCGTG
Organism: Paraburkholderia sp. RL17-347-BIC-D; assembly: GCF_046027915.1. Classification (NCBI taxonomy): domain Bacteria; kingdom Pseudomonadati; phylum Pseudomonadota; class Betaproteobacteria; order Burkholderiales; family Burkholderiaceae; genus Paraburkholderia; species Paraburkholderia sp. RL17-347-BIC-D. Next base: position 67,662 of record NZ_JARESS010000022.1, on the reverse strand, counting down.
AGCTTGGCGTGCGCAACGTGCGCGCGCTGGACGGCATCGAGGAAAACATCGCGTTTCCGTTGCCGCGCGGGCTGGGTTTGCCGGCCTGACGATCCGCCGACTGCTGAAAGAAAAGCGCGCCCGAGGGCGCGCTTTTTTTATCTCCAAGTTTGCACAAGCTCGCACTAAATAAAGTGCCAGATCATAGAAAAGTGTTGAATTTGGTGTCCTCTCGCACAAATTTCTTTGAAATGTGATCCGGTTTTTTATAGATTTATAAGCGATGCGTCCCCGTTTTATAAGACCTAAACGGGCTGCGCGGTTTTTTGACGCACTAAGATAGTGCGTGCGTCTCGATATTGCTGGAAACGTAATACTTAACGCCAAGCGCGGTGCAATCGGGCGTCGGGGGAATTCGCCGCAACACTTGATGCCATTGGGTGCAGCGCTGGTGCAACTGATGCACGAAAAATAATCGCAACCGGGTTGCGCCTATTAGCGGATTTCGCTCTCAAAATAAGGTTGCAATGCAGGAAAACCCTGCCGGTTCAACAATATTGCCCGTCGCAAAATTGGAGTTACAATGCGCGCGTTCTCAAGGCCTTAGGGCCCCGAACAATAGTTTTTGGAAGGCGCAGGAGACCTACTTAATGCGAGTCAAATTTGCTTACGCCGTGTCCATCGCGGCCGCGGTTGCGATGTTGACCGCGTGCGGCAAGAAACAGGATGGCGAGGCGGGAGCGGGGGCGTCGGCGGCTACGGCCGCGGCGGCACCGGCGAGCGAAGCGACTATCGTCAAGATCGGTCATGCGGCCCCATTGACGGGCCCCATTGCTCACCTCGGTAAAGACAATGAAAACGGCGCGCGTTTGGCGGTTGATGAAATCAACACACAGGGTTTGACCATCGACGGCCACAAGATCCAGTTGGAGCTCGACGCACAAGACGACGCCGCGGACCCGAAAACGGGAACGGCGGTCGCTGAAAAATTCGTCGACGATCACGTCGTCGCCGTGGTCGGCCACTTGAATTCGGGTGTCTCGATTCCTGCGTCGAAGATCTATAGCGATGCCGGCATCGTGCAAATCTCGCCGTCTTCGACGAACCCGGGTTACACGCAACAAGGTTTCAAGACGACTTATCGTGTGGTCGCGACCGATGCCCAGCAAGGGCCGGCGCTTGCCAACTACGCAACGAAGGTGCTTAACGCGAAACGCATCGCGATCGTCGACGACTCGAGCGTCTACGGCAAGGGATTGGCCGACGAGTTTGCGAAAGCAGCCCAGGCGAGCGGGGCAAAGATCGTCTCGCGTGAATCCACGAATGACAGGGCTACGGAGTTTCAAGCCGTCCTTAAAAAGATCAAGCGTGTTCAGCCGGACGTGATCATGTTCGGCGGCATGGACGCGACGGGCGGGCCGTTCACCAAACAGGCGGCGGCGCTCGGTATCAGGGCAAAAATCCTTGGCGGCGACGGTGTGTGTACCGACAAGGTGGGTGAGCTGGCGGGAACCGCCGTGCAAAACCTGGTCTGTTCGGAGGCAGGACTTGCGCTTTCGAAAATGGACAAGGGAGCGGACTTCGAGAAGAAGTACGTGGACCGCTTCCACACGCCGGTGCAGATTTACGCACCGTTCACGTATGACGCTGTGTACGTGATTGTCGATGCAATGAAGCGCGCTAATTCGATCGAGGCGCCCAAGGTGCTGGCTGCGATGCCGTCGACTGATTACAACGGGGTAATCGGTCACATCGCGTTCGACGACAAGGGTGATTTGAAAGAGGGCGCCATTACGCTTTACGACTTCAAGGACGGCAAAAAAGCAGTTCTCGACGTCGTGAAGATGTGATGACGGGACGTTCAGCCTGACGGCACCGAAACCACCCAACGGTGCCGTTTTTGCATCCGCCCAAGGCAAGCCCGCGACTGTCATCCAGTCGCCAAGGCGAACCGGCAGCGGATAACCCTTACCGGTCTTTTACATCAGTACCCGCAGTGCCGTTGAGATTGGCGTACCGCATCACCGCCCACCGGCTGATGAAGAACGCGAATCCAGTCGCACGGGCTAAGGAGCATTAAATGGATATTTTCATCCAGCAGGTCCTCAACGGGCTGGTGCTTGGCAGCGTTTACGCCATCATCGCACTGGGCTATACGATGGTTTACGGCATCTTGGGCATCATCAACTTCGCTCACGGCGATGTGTTGATGGTGGGCGCGATGGTTGCGCTCTCAGCCATAGGCGTGCTTCAGAACCACTTCCCCGGCCTCGGCAATGTGCCGACGCTCATCATCGCGCTGATCATCGCGGCCATTGTGTGCGCGGCAGTCGGCTACACGATCGAGCGCGTGGCCTACCGGCCGTTGCGTAAAGCGCCGCGTCTCGCACCGCTGATCACCGCGATCGGCGTGTCGATCCTGCTGCAGACGCTGGCCATGATGATCTGGTCGCGCAACCCGCTGCCGTTCCCGCAGCTGTTGCCCACCGACCCGCTCAACGTGATCAAGGCCACCGACACGACGCCTGGCGCCGTGATCTCGATGACTGAAATCGTGATCATCGTGGTGGCGTTCCTCGTGATGGGCGGCCTGCTGCTGCTGGTGCACAAGACCAAGCTCGGTCGCGCCATGCGGGCGATCGCCGAGAACCCGGGCAATGCCTCGCTGATGGGCGTGAACCCGAACTTCGTGATCTCGGCCACCTTCATGATCGGCTCGGCGCTCGCCGCTCTGGCCGGTGTGATGATCGCGTCGGAATACGGCAACGCACACTTCTATATGGGCTTCATCCCCGGCCTGAAGGCCTTTACCGCGGCGGTGCTGGGCGGTATCGGCAATCTCGGCGGCGCGATGGTGGGTGGCGTGATTCTCGGCCTGATCGAACAGTTGGGCGCCGGCTATATCGGCAACCTCACCGGCGGTGTGTTCGGCAGTAACTATCAGGACGTGTTCGCTTTCATCGTGCTGATCATCGTGCTGGTGTTCCGTCCGTCGGGCCTGCTTGGCGAACGTGTTGCGGATCGCGCCTGATCCCGGGAGAAAACAGACATGACCTCAATTCAACCGATCGAGCCGTCCACGACGCTCATCCCTGAAAAGAACCTGACGAAGACGCTGACCGTCGGCATCATCACCGCGATCTTCGTGATCGCGGCGCCGATGATCATCGGCACGGCCGGCGGCAACTACTGGGTCCGCGTGCTCGACTTCGCGATGCTGTACGTGATGCTCGCGCTCGGCCTCAATGTGGTGGTCGGCTTCGCCGGCCTGCTGGATTTGGGCTACATCGCGTTCTACGCGGTCGGCGCCTACACTGCCGCGCTGCTGAGCTCGCCGCACCTGGTGTCGCAATTCGAGTGGATCGCGCATCTCGCGCCGAATGGCCTGCACGTGCCGTTTCTCATCATCGTGCCCTGCGCGATGGCTGTCGCCGCGTTCTTCGGCGTGATTCTCGGCGCGCCGACGCTGCGTCTGCGCGGCGACTACCTCGCCATCGTGACGTTGGGCTTCGGGGAAATCGTGCGGATCTTCCTGAACAACCTCGACCGCCCGGTGAATATCACCAACGGCCCGAAGGGGATCACGGGGATCGACCCGGTGCACGTGGGCGACTTCAGCCTCGCGCAAACGCACTCGCTGTTCGGCTTCCAGTTCCCGTCGGTGTACTCGTACTACTACCTGTTCGTGCTGGCCGCGCTGCTGGTGATCTGGGTGTGTACGCGTTTGCAGCACTCGCGTATCGGCCGTGCCTGGGCCGCGATCCGTGAAGACGAAATCGCCGCCAAGGCGATGGGCATCAACACCCGTAACGTGAAGCTGCTGGCGTTCGCGATGGGTGCGTCGTTCGGCGGCCTGTCGGGCGCGATGTTCGGCTCGTTCCAGGGCTTCGTGTCGCCGGAATCGTTCACGCTGCCGGAGTCGATCGTCGTGCTGGCGTGCGTGGTGCTGGGCGGCATGGGCCACATTCCGGGCGTGATTCTCGGCGCGGTGCTGCTCGCGGTGCTGCCGGAATTCCTGCGCTCGACGATGGGTCCGCTGCAGAACATGATCTTCGGCCATGAAATCGTCGATACGGAAGTGATCCGTCAGCTGGTCTACGCACTCGCGATGGTGCTGATCATGCTGTACCGCTCGGAAGGCTTGTGGCCGTCGCCCAAGCACGAAGACAAGATCGCGAAACTGTCGAAGCGTAGCGGCAAGAAGCCGATACGGGCTTAACGGACCGGAGAGAAAAACATGAGCGACAACATTCGACTGTCCGTGAAAGGCGTCAACAAGCGCTTCGGCGGTTTGCAGGCATTGTCCGACGTCGGACTGGAGATCAAGGAAGGCACGATCTACGGTCTGATCGGCCCGAACGGCGCCGGCAAGACGACGTTCTTCAACGTGATCACGGGGTTGTACACGCCGGATTCGGGCGACTTCAAGCTCGACGGCGTGAACTATACGCCGACCGCGGTGTATCAGGTGGCGAAGGCCGGCATCGCGCGCACGTTCCAGAACATCCGTCTGTTCGGCGGCATGACCGCGCTAGAAAACGTGATGGTTGGACGTCACGTGCGCACGAAACACGGCCTGATCGGCGCGGTGTTCCAGACGCCGGCCGAGCGCAAGGAAGAGCGCGAGATCAAGGAACGCGCGATTGAACTGCTGGAGTACGTCGGCATTGCGCAGTACGCGGACTACACGTCGCGCAACCTGTCGTACGGCCACCAGCGCCGGCTGGAAATTGCCCGCGCACTGGCGACCGATCCGAAGCTGCTCGCGCTGGACGAACCGGCCGCCGGCATGAACGCGACGGAGAAGGTCGAGCTGACCAAGCTGCTCGACAAGATCCGCGCGGACGGCAAGACGATCCTGCTGATCGAACACGACGTGAAACTCGTGATGGGTCTGTGCAACCAGATGACGGTGCTCGACTACGGCAAGGTGATCGCGCAGGGTCTGCCGCACGACGTGCAGAAGGATCCGAAGGTGATCGAAGCTTATCTGGGTGCGGGGGTCCACTAATGGCAACGGCAATGTTGAAAATCAAGGGCCTGCAGGTCAATTACGGCGGCATCCAGGCAGTCAAGGGGATCGACCTCGAGGTCGCGCAGGGCGAGCTGGTCACGCTGATCGGCGCGAACGGCGCGGGCAAGACCACGACGATGAAGGCGATCACGGGTCTGAAGCCGTACACGATCGGCGACATCGAGTACATGGGCGAGTCGATCAAGGGCGTGCCGCCGCATCTGCTGCTCAAGCGGGGTCTCGCGATGGTGCCGGAAGGCCGCGGTATTTTCGCGCGCATGTCGATCGTCGAGAACATGCAGATGGGTGCTTATCTGCGTACGGACACGGACGGCATCAAGGCGGACGTCGATCGCATGTTCGGCTTCTTCCCGCGTCTGAAGGAACGCGCGGCGCAATACGCGGGCACGCTTTCGGGCGGCGAGCAGCAGATGCTGGCGATGGCGCGCGCGATCATCTCGCGTCCCAAGCTGTTGCTGCTGGATGAGCCGTCGATGGGCCTGTCGCCGATCATGGTCGAGAAGATCTTCGAAGTGGTGCGGGCGATCTCGGCGGAAGGCATGACGGTGCTGCTGGTCGAGCAGAACGCGCGTCTGGCGTTGCAGGCGGCGAATCGCGGCTACGTGATGGACTCGGGTCTGGTGACGATGTCGGGGGACGCGAAGCAGATGCTGGATGATCCGAAGGTGCGGGCGGCTTATCTGGGTGAATAAGCCCCGTTAGTTTGCTCTGCCTATGAAAAAAGGCCGCATGCGTGAACTACGCATGCGGCCTTTCTCTATTCTGCGGGGCTTTATACTTTATACGGCAGGCACCGCGTCCGCGAATTCACCCAGGCGCTTGCCGAGACTGACCACCGCATCGGCGCGATAACCGAGCGCCTCGTAAAACGCGCGCACATCGGCCTTCGCGGACAACACCTGCAGATTCAGCTTCGGGCAGCCACGCTCCGTCAGCGCGTTTTCGACATGCGCGACGAGGCGCGTGCCGATCCCATGACGACGCAGCGACTCATCCACCGCGAGCGAATACAGCCAGCCGCGGTGACCGTCGTAGCCGCCCATCACCGTGCCGACGATTCGCTCGCCGAGCACCGCGACAAAGAACAGTTCCGGTTGCGTCGCCAGCTTGTTGGCGATCGACAGATGCGGATTGCGCTGCGGCCTCGTGACGTCCCGATACTCCGGGAAGGCCTCCTGCCACAGTGCGACCACGGCATCGGTGTCGCTCGCTTCGAAGCGGCGGATCGATAACGATGCGCTCGATGTCATACGCGCGGTCCCGTTCGATTACAGCGTGTCGAGAATCGAACGCAGCATCGCCATCATCTGGTCGATTTCTTCGTTCGTCACGTTCAGCGCCGGCATGAAGCGCAGCAGGTTCGGACGCGCCGCGTTCAGCAGCAGGCCGTCGGGTTGCATGTCGCGCGCCTTTTCGACGATCTGGTTGCCGATGTCCTTGCCGAGCAGCAGTGCGCGCAGCAGGCCTTCACCGCGCTCGCCCAGGAAGCCGCGTTCTTCCGACAACTCCAGCAGCTTCGAGCGCAGATACTCGCCGCGCGCCCGCACGCCTTCGAGGAAGCCCGGCGCCGTGAGTTGCGAGATCACCGAGTAGCCGACCGCGGTCATCAGCGGATTGCCGTTGTAGGTGCCGCCCTGATCGCCCGCTTCGAACACGGCGATGTCCGCTTTCGCGAGCAGCGCCGCGAGAGGCACGCCGCCGCCGATGCCCTTGCCGAGCGTCATGATGTCCGGCTCGATGCCCGACAACTCGTATGCGAACAGCGTGCCGGCGCGACCGCAGCCGCTTTGCACTTCGTCGACGATCAGCAGCAGGTTGTGCTTTTTGGTCAGCTCGCGCAGTTGCTGCATGAACTCGCGCGTGGCGGGAATCACGCCGCCTTCGCCCTGAATCGGTTCGAGCATCACGGCAACGGTCTTCGCGGTGATGAGCTTCTCCACCGATGCAATGTCGTTCAGATCCGCCTTCGGGAAGCCCGGCACTTGCGGTGCGTAGATCGTGTCCCAGCCCGGCTTGCCGCTCGCCGACATGGTGGCGAGTGTGCGGCCGTGGAAGCTGTGATCGAACGTGATGATCTCGAACGCGCCGTCCTTGAACTTCTTGCCCCACTTGCGCGCGAGCTTGATCGCGCCTTCGTTGGCTTCGGCGCCGCTGTTTGCGAAGAACACCTTGTCAAAGCAGCTGTGTTGCGTGAGCAGGCCGGCGAGTTGCGCCATCGGCTCGTTGTAGAAGGCCGGCGACGGATTGAGCAGCAGCTTGGCCTGCTTGTTCAGCGCTTCGATCATGCCGTCGTTGCAATGGCCGAGACTGTTGACCGCCCAGCCCTGGATGAAATCCAGATAGCGCTTGCCGTTATTGTCGTAGAGCCACGAGCCTTTGCCGTGCGTGAAAACGATTTCGGGCCGGTTCGTGATGTACATCAGCGACTCGATCGGATATTCATTGAAATTCATGACGGCAGGCTCCAGACAGCGGGGTGAAGGGTGGATGAAGATTGGCCAACTACGAAACCAGGGGCCGAAAAACAGAAAAGCCACGGCATGCCGTGGCTTTCATGATTCGAACAGCTTGCGCCTTTGTGTGGCGCGAATCCGTGACGAAGCCAGCGGCGTCCCTAAGGGAGCGGCGAGCGGCGACGTCGAAGTTCGGATTGGATGCGGTTCATGCGCGAAAGAATACGACAAGGAAAGCGCTGGTGTAAACCATGAATTTGCGTCGGAGGGATATTTTTGTCCATCGCGCGAGTTCATGCTGCTTGCCGATTATGAGATGTCCGGCTGACTAAAATGTGACGGCGGTCGTTTGAACCGCCTGCCCGGCGGGCGGGGCAGGTCACGAAGAACGGCCGCTGGAAATGCAAATGGGCGCTCGACTGAGCACCCATTCTGAATCAGGAAGCCGGGGGTCCGCCCATCCGAAGATAGCTGCCGACGCTGATCCCGACTTGTCGCTGACAATTCTAAAAGCCGAGGAGGCGCACGTCGATGGGCCATCTCACAGACCAGGAAATTTCAGCCGTCGCAACACTGCTTTCCGGAGAGCGCCTGAGCACTTTTCACGCAATGGCGAGCACGACGCGCGCGGCCGTTGCGCTTCATCAACAGATGCTGCAACTCGCCGGGGCGTTGATGAGCGTTACGGCAGTCGTCGAAATAGCACTGCGCAATGCGGTGTGCGACAGGCTGGGCGACCACTTCGGCGTAGACGGCTGGTTGTGTCGTCCACCGTCGCCTGGAAGGACGAGGAGCGAGGCAAGATCGAAGCGGCGGTTCGCGGTGCACAGCGCGCAGCGTATGCCAAGCTGACAGCTTCCGACAAGCGCGCACTCGATCAAGCCGCGTTTCGTCGCGGTGTGCCGCCGGGCCTGGAACATGAGTATCGGGTCGATGCGCGGCAAAAAGCGATCGCTGTTAGAAGCGGTAAGGTGATTACCCAACTCACGATGTACTTCTGGAAGCGCCTTTTTTCCCGCGATTACGAACAGACGCTATGGAAACCAGCGTTGAAGCCAATTTTCCCGAACAAGCGGATCGACCGGTCCGCGGTCGCTGTTCAACTGGAGCGCATCTACCAGACACGCAATCGCGTCGCACATCATGAACCGGTGTATGGTCACCGGCTATTCGACACACTGAACGCGGTGAATTTTCTGGCTTCGAATCTGGGAACGGCCGGCAGCGATGGCCGCACCGCATTGCATAAAATGCTGCGGTCCGAGCATGCCGCGCTCGAGAATCAGGCGCACGTACTTCAGCTCAGAATCGAGACTTGCGCCGGTGCAAATCATCAATGCGCGAAGCGCGGCCATTTGCATAGCCGCGCTTCCAGAAGTCCGCATGGCGAGCATCGACGCATCTGCGCCGACGCCTCTCCCATCAAACCGCGTTCGCGAGATCCGCTGCGCTCGTGAACGAATCCGCGTAGAACTCGTCTTCCGGCAGACCATGATGCTGCGTGAAATCGCGCTGCGCCGACTCGACCATCACCGGCGCGCCGCACGCATACACCTGGTACGCCGACAGATCCGGCAAGTCCTCGATCACCGCGCGATGCACGAAGCCGACGCGGCCCGTCCATGCGTCGCCCGCGTCCGGCTCCGACAGCACTGGCACGAACTTGAAGTTCGGAATCTCGCGCGCCCATTGCTCGGCCAGTTCGAGCAAATACAGATCCTTCTTGCGACGAGCGCCCCAGTAGAGCGTCATCGGCCGGTTCAGGTTCTTGAACACCGCGTGCTCGACGATCGCCTTCAGCGGCGCGAAGCCCGTACCCGAGGCGAGCAGCACGATCGCCTTCTCCGAATCTTCACGCAGGAAGAACGTGCCGAGCGGCGCTTCGAAGCGCAGAATGTCGCGCTCCTTCATGGCGTTGAATACGTGATCGGTGAAGGCGCCGCCGGGCATGTGACGGATGTGCAATTCGATCGGGCCTTCCGTGTGCGGCGCGTTCGCCATCGAATAGCTGCGGCGCTTGCCGTCTTTCAGAATGAATTCGAGGTACTGGCCGGCGAGATATTGCAGCCGCTCGTTGGCGGGCAATTGCAGCTTCAGCACGACGACGTCGTCGGCCTTGCGCTCGATCGCGTTCACGCGGCACGGCAGTTTCTTGACCTGCACGTCGCCGACGCCCGCCACTTCGCGGATATCCACTTCGAGATCGGTGCAGGCAGTCGCGCAGCAGAAGAGCGCCATGCCGCGCGTTTTTTCGTCGTTCGACAAAGCCGACGACGAATGCGCACGCTGCTCGATTTCCCCGCTGACCACAGTGCCCTTGCAGGAACCGCAAGCGCCGTTCTTGCAGCCGTACGGTAGGCCAATACCCTGGCGCAAGGCGGCGCTCAGCACCGGTTCGTCCTGTTCTACCTGAAACTGCCGGCCGCTTTGCCGGAGCGTGACGTTAAATGCCATAAAGTGTTCGAAATCGAAAAAGTCGGTAATCGTTATCGGAGCTGCCGTGTCAACGGCGCGGTGCCTGCCGCGCGTGACGGCTACAATGCGTCCACTATGAAAGCGACACGAAACTTCCGCCGGCCGCGCGTGTTAATCGTAGGTTGCGGCGATGTCGGCATGCGCTGCGTGCCCTTGTTGCGGCCACGCGCGCATGTCTTCGCGCTGACCAGTCACGCCGGGCGCTGCGCCGAATTGCGCGCGGCGGGCGTGACGCCGCTGGTCGGCGATCTGGATGTGCGCCGCAGCCTGAAAAGACTCGCGGGCCTCGCGCCGACGGTGCTGCATCTCGCGCCACCGCAGAAAACCGGCGACGACGACCGCCGTACCCGCGCCTTGCTCGCTACGCTGGGCGCGCGCCGCGATTCAGCGCGGGCCGCTGTGGCGCCTGCCGTTTCGCCGGTGGGGCGGTTGCGCCAACTTCGTGCCTCGTGGGCGGAATCTGGAACAGCCAATATTGTACCCGACGGGGTGCGCCGGACCGCCGGTTCGCGCGCACCGGTGCGACTCGTGTACGCGAGCACGACGGGCGTCTACGGCGACTGCGGCGGCGCGTGGATCGACGAGACCCGCGTGACGCAAGCAGCCAATCCGCGCGCCAAGCGCCGTGTCTCGGCCGAACGGCAATTGCGGCGCGCGACCGCGCGCGGCAGCGTCGCGGCGAGCATCGCGCGGATTCCGGGCATCTATGCGGGCAACCGCCTGCCGCTCGCGCGGCTCGAAAAACGTACGCCGGCCTTGATCGATGCCGACGACGTCTACACCAATCACATTCACGCCGACGACCTGGCTGCGATCCTCGTGCGCCTCGCCACACATGGGCGGCCGGGGCGCGTGGTCCACGCGTCCGACGACACGTCGCTAAAAATGGGCGAGTACTTCGACGAAGTCGCCGATGCGTTCGGCCTCGCGCGTGCGCCACGCATTACGCGAGCCGAAGCAGAGTCGCAGATCGAGCCGACCTTGCTGTCTTTCATGCGTGAATCGAGGCGGCTGGTGAATCGGCGTCTCAAAGAGGAATTGCGCGTGCGCTTGCGGTATCCGAGCGTCGAAGATTTTCTGCGTGAAGGCGTGAAGGCGTGAAGGCGTGAAGGCGTGAAGGCGTGAAGGTCTGAAAGGGAAGGTTGAAGAGCGTCGCTTCAACCTTCCCACACACCGCAAAAACCCACAAAAAAGCGCGGCAAAAAGCCATCTCTCCAGGCACCGCCCGGAAAAAATCCGACCCGCGCCGCGCTCCACTGCAGCGGCGCGGCGCGGCGTCGCGAGGCCTACGTCAGCGCGGGCAATGCTTCCAGCAGCAGGAAACACAGCATCGCGCCGATCAATGCGCCGATCAGGTTCGGATGATATTTGTGCCGCAGCCGCATCATGACCAGCAAGCCGCCGATCACGACCAGTCCAAGGCACAGAAAAGCAATCATCACCGCCGGAATCTGGAAACCGTTTTGGATGATCATGGCGCCCCTCCCTGAACCCTTTGTAGTCATTGTTTAAACGAGTATAGGGCGAGGTGTAAGGAAGATCATGCTGCGACGCAGCGCGCGAGCAGGCGCCGCGCGCGCTATGTGCGCAGCCGCGCATGCGATTTCCTGCTGCATCAAGAGCTTAAATGGGCGCTACCGGTTTACCCGCTCCGTAGAGATCCGAGGTCGGTTTCATCGAGCCATTGCCACGCGCCTGGCGCAAGCGTTTCGGGCAAAGCAAGTCCGCCGATCCGCTCGCGATGCAGCGCCTCGCAGCGGTTGCCGGCTGCGGCGATCATCCGCTTGACCTGGTGATACTTGCCTTCCATCACGGTGAGCGCGAGCGCGTGATCGCCGCGTGCCTTTGCGTCGACGGCTGCAATCGGTTTGGGCTCGCCGTGCAGCAGCACGCCGTCGCGCAGCGCGCTCAATTGCGCGTCGTCGATCGGATGACGCGTGGTCGCGACATACACCTTCGGCACTTTGCGTTTCGGCGACGTGAACAGGTGCACGAACTTGCCGTCGTCGGAGAGCAGCAGCAGGCCGGTCGTGTCCTGATCGAGCCGGCCCACGCATTGCACGCCGCGCTCGGCGAACTGCGGCGGCAACAGACTGAACACGCTCAGATGATGCTGCGGATCGCGCGAACACTCGTAGCCCGCCGGCTTGTTCAGCAGCAAATAGGCCTGCTCGCGATACGGCCAGACGACGCCGTCCACGCAGAAGGAGAAGGTAGTGTCGCCGGTGGGGAAATCGGCGTCGGCATCGGTGCAGACAGCGCCGCCGATGCTCACGCGCGCGTCGGCGATCAGCGCGCGGCATTGGCGGCGCGAGCCGAAACCTTGAGTGAAGAGAATGCTTTCGAGATTCATGGCGAGCGAAGAATAACACCGCAAGAAGCGGAGCGCCTCACGGCCCGAGCCGGACCACGATGAACGCTTCCATGTCCCGTCGCAGGAGCTCATTGATGCACGTCCCATCCTCCGCGTTATCCGTACACCGACTGCCGGCCGCCTTTCAGCGGCTCGCGTGGTCGAACCTGGTCGCGCAATCCGCCGAGCAGATCAGCCTCGCCGCGGCGCCGCTCGTCGCGGTCTTCGCACTCGGCGCCGACGCGCGCGACACGGGTCTGCTGCAAGCCGCGCAGACGCTGCCGTTCCTGTTGCTGTCGATACCGCTCGGCGTCTGGGCCGACCGTCGCTCGCGCCGCACGTTGATGACGCTCGCTGAAAGCGTGCGCGTGATCGCCATGCTGTGCGTGCTGCTGCTCGTGATGACCCATGCGTTGAGCTTGCCGCTGCTCGCCGCGCTCGGCTTCATCGCCGCGACCGGCACGGTGGCCTACAACGTCGCGGCGCCTTCTCTGGTGCCCGCGCTCGTGCCGCGCGAAGCCTACGCCAGCGCGAACGGCCGGCTGGAACTTGCGCGCAGCGTGGCGTATTCCGCGGGGCCGGCGCTCGGCGGACTGCTGGTCGGCTGGATCGGCGCGGGTTGGGCGTATGGCTGCGCGGCCGCGCTGTCGGGGTTGGCCGTCGCGTTGCTGGCGGGCTTGCGCGAGCCGCCGCGCGCGGCCGCTCCGCAGCGTCACTTCATGCTGGAACTGCGCGACGGTACGCGTTTCGTGCTGCGCGATGCGCTGCTGCGTCCGATGCTCGCGACCGCGGTGTTCTTCAACCTCGGCTTCTTCGTGCTGCAAGCGGTATATGTGCCGTACGCGGTGCATCGGCTGGGTCTGAGCGCGTCGGCGGTCGGCGTGACGCTCGGCGCCTACGGTGTCGGCATGGTGTGCGGCGCGCTCGCCGCGTCCGCCATCGCGCGACGCCTCGCATTCGGCCGTGTGCTGATCATCGGGCCGTCGTGCGGACTGCTCGCGTCGCTCGTGATGGTGGCGACACTCGTTGCGCCGTCGTTCTGGCTGGCGACGCTGAGCTTCTTCCTGCTCGGCGCCGGACCGATTCTGTGGGTGGTCGGCTCGACCACGCTGCGCCAGGCCATCACGCCCGAACGGATGATGGGGCGCGTCTCCGCGCTCAACAGCACCGCTACCTACGGTGCGCGGCCGCTCGGTGCATTGCTCGGTGCCGCAATCAGCGCGCGCTGGGGCATGGACGCGTGTCTGGTCGCTGCTGCGGCCGCCTTCCTCGTGCAGGCGCTGATCATCGTCATGTCGCCGGCGGCGCGGCTTGCGCGCATTCCGGAGCAAAGCGCCGCGGCTTGCTGAAAACAGATTTTCACGAAGCCGCGCCGGTGAGCGATTGGGATGCGTAGTTTGTACGCGGGTCGTCGGTGAAAACCCTCGAAAATGAAAATGAATTTTTTTCTGCGAGATTTCCGTGTAAATATACTTTCATTCATTTTCATTACGCCCCCAAGCACCGCGCCCTCGCATGATTCATCAACCGTCCGTTGCTTCCGATTCCGCCGAGCAGGCCATCGCCGCGCGTATCGCCGCGGCCATGCCGACCCTCACGCCGATTCATCGGCGCATGGGCGACTACGTGCTGGCCAATCTGTTTCGCGCGGCGACCATGCGGATCGACGAGCTGGCCAGCGTGGTCGGTGCGTCGGTGGCGACGGCGAATCGCTTTGCGCGCGCGCTCGGTTTCGACGGCTATCCGCAGTTTCGTGAGGCGCTGGTCCGCGGCTTCGAGGCGACGCTCGCACCGGTCGAGCGCTTGCGCAGTGCGCAGGAGTCGCTCGCAGCCGGCGACGATGTGGTCGACGCATCGCTCGAACAGGCCGCCAACAATCTGCACGCCACCCGCACGGCGATCGACAGCGCCGCGGCCGAAGCCGCCGTCGAAGCGATCATCGCCGCGCGCCGCGTGTTTGTGCTCGGCTTCGGCGCCAGCGCGTTTCTCGCGGGTCTGATGGAACACGGCCTGATGCCGTATCACGACAACGTGCAGTCGCTCGCGCTAATGGGCGGACCGTCGCACGCCGCGCGGCGTCTGTTTGCTTCCAACGAGGGCGACCTCGTCATCGGTATCGCTTTTCCGCGTTACGTCGAAGACACGATCGAGCTCGCGCATCGTGCGGCGGGCCGTGGCGCTCGCGTGCTCGCGCTTACCGACAGTCCGCGTTCGCCGCTCGCGCAGTTCGCCGACATCTCGCTCTACGTCCGCGCCGACCGGCGGCTCGCGGCGAATGCCGATTCGGCCGTGCTCGCCGTGATCGAGGCGCTGTGCGACGCGGTGGCGTATCGGGCCAAACGCTCGGTGAAGGCCGCCGCCGAAGTCAGCGAATTCCTGCTGCCGTGGCTCGTCGACCCGCAAGCCGAGGCTGCCGGCACGAGCGCGCGGCCCGCGCGCGGCGCGACCCGAACCACCCGAACTTCCCGCACTCCTCGCACTACGAAAGCCAAACGATGAACTCCAACGCAGTCATTGCCATTCATGGCGGGGCAGGGACGATCCTGCGCTCGTCGATGTCGGCCAGCGCCGAAGCCGACTACCACGCCGCGTTGCACGCGGTGCTGAGCGCCGGCCAGCGCGTGCTCGCCGACGGCGGCAGCGCGCTCGACGCCGTCAGCGAAGCCGTACGCCTGCTCGAAGACTGCCCGCTCTTCAACGCGGGCCGCGGCGCGGTCTACACCGCGGCCGGCACGCACGAACTCGACGCGGCGATCATGGACGGCAGCACGCTCGACGCCGGCGCGATCTGCTGCGTAAAGCGCGTGCGCAATCCGATTCTGGCGGCGCGCCGCGTGCTCGAACGCAGCGAGCATGTGCTGTTCACCGGCGAAGGCGCGGAAGCGTTCGCCGCCGCGCAAGGACTCGAATTCGCCGAGCCCGAGTATTTCCATACCGAAGCGCGCCATCGCCAATGGCTGATCGCGCGCGGGCAACAGCGCGCCATGCTCGATCACGACGGCGCCACGCTCGCCGCCGCGCCGTCTCCCAGTGACGACGATCCGACGCCGCACGAACCGATCGATCCGAACCGCAAGTTCGGCACCGTCGGCGCCGTCGCGCTCGATCAGCACGGACACGTGGCGGCAGCGACATCGACGGGCGGCGTCACCAACAAGCAGGCCGGCCGGGTCGGCGATACGCCGCTAATCGGCGCGGGCTGCTATGCGGACGACGCGACCTGCGCGGTCTCGACCACCGGCTCGGGTGAAATGTTCATGCGCATGGTCGCGGCCTACGATGTCGCCGCGCAAATGGCTTACCGCAATGTGTCGTTGCAGGAAGCAGCCGACGACGTGGTGATGAACCGCCTGCCGAAGATCGACGGACGCGGCGGCCTGATTGCCGTCGATGCGCGCGGCAATGTCACGCTGCCGTTCAATACCGAAGGCATGTATCGCGGTTTTGCGCGGCTCGGCGAAGCGCCGGTGACGGCGATTTACCGCTAGTCAGTCTGGCCGCTTACAGCATGAACCCCCGTTAGCCGCGTTCGAATTCAAAGGAACCACCGTGCCGACCTCATCGCACACCGCCCGTCCGCTTATCGAAACCTTGCCGCCGCAACGCGTGCTCGCGGTCGACGATCTGTCGGTCGCATTCCGCAGCGGCGACACCACCTTCAACGCGGTGCGCAATCTCTCGCTGACAGTCGAGCGTGGCGAGACGCTGGCGATCGTCGGCGAATCGGGTTCGGGCAAATCGGTCACTTCACTCGCGTTGATGCGGCTGATCGAGCATGGCGGTGGGCGCCTTGCCGGCGGCAGCATCGCTTTCCGGCGCCGCGACGGCAGCGTGCTCGACCTCGCGAAAGCGTCGTCCGGCACGATGCGTTCGATTCGCGGCGCCGACATCGCGATGATCTTTCAGGAGCCGATGACATCACTCAATCCGGTCTTCACGGTGGGCGATCAGATCAGCGAGGCCATCGCCTTGCATCAGGGCAAGAGCCGCTCCGCCGCGCACGCCGAGACGCTGCGCCTGCTCGAACTCGTGCGCATTCCGGAAGCGCGGCGCGTGGCGGCGCGTTTTCCGCATCAACTGTCGGGCGGCATGCGCCAGCGCGTGATGATCGCGATGGCGCTGTCGTGCAAGCCGGCGCTGCTGATCGCCGACGAACCGACCACCGCGCTCGACGTGACGATCCAGGCGCAGATCCTGCAATTGATTCGCGGCTTGCAGGACGAGATGAACATGGGCGTGATCTTCATCACGCACGACATGGGCGTAGTCGCCGAAGTGGCCGATCGCGTGCTCGTGATGTATCGCGGCGAGAAGGTGGAAGAGGGCGCGTCCGACGCGTTGTTCGCCACGCCGTCGCATCCTTATACGAAGGCGTTGCTCGCCGCGGTGCCGCGTCTCGGTGCGATGCAGGGCACGGATCAGCCGGCCAAGTTTCCGATCCTGACCGTCGAGCAGGCGAGCCTGAGCGGCACCGATCAGGCCGTGCGTCCCGCTGCCGCCGTCGCCGCGGAAACGCAGCCGCTGGTCCACGAAACTACGCCGCCGATTCTGCGGGTTCGCGATCTGGTCACGCGCTTTCCGGTCAAGAGCGGATTTTTCGGCCGCCTGACGGGCCGCGTGCATGCGGTGGAAAAAGTCAGCTTCGATTTGCGGCCCGGCGAAACGCTCGCGCTGGTCGGCGAGTCGGGTTGCGGCAAATCGACCACGGGCCGCTCGTTGCTGCGTCTCGTCGAAAGTCAAAGCGGGTCGATCGAATTCAACGGCAAGGAAATCAGTTCGCTGACCGGCCCCGCGTTGCAGGCGCTGCGCCGAGATATCCAGTTTATTTTCCAGGACCCGTTCGCCTCGCTGAATCCGCGCTTGACCGTCGGCTTCTCGATCATGGAGCCGCTGCTCGTGCACGGCGTCGCGCAGGGTGCGCAAGCGCAGGCGCGCGTGGCGTGGCTGCTCGAAAAAGTCGGCCTGCCGCCCGAAGCCGCGCGACGCTATCCGCACGAATTCTCCGGCGGTCAACGGCAACGCATCGCGATTGCGCGGGCACTGGCGTTGAACCCCAAAGTCGTGATCGCCGACGAATCCGTGTCCGCACTCGACGTCTCCGTGCAAGCGCAGATCGTCAATCTGATGCTCGATTTGCAGCGTGAACTCGGCGTCGCGTATCTGTTCATTTCGCACGATATGGCCGTGGTCGAACGCGTCAGTCATCGGGTCGCGGTGATGTACCTCGGCCAGATCGTCGAAATCGGCCCGCGCCGCGCGGTGTTCGAAGCGCCACAGCATCCCTACACACGCAAGCTGATGGGCGCGGTGCCGGTCGCCGATCCGGCGCGCCGTCACGCGAAACGCATGCTCGCCGCGGACGAGATTCCGAGCCCGATCCGTGCGCTACACGATGAACCCGTCGTGGCGCCGCTCGTTGCGGTCGGACCGGATCATTTCGTCGCCCAGCATCGTGTGGGCGGCGCGTACTAAAAACCTAAAGCAACACGCTTCTTCTCGCAGCATCACATCCTGTTTTCATTTCGCAGCCTGGAGCCAACCTCATGAACCTGCTGGTCCCGTCTTCTCCGTTTCGTTTGCGCGCGCTGATCAGCGGCGGCGCGGTAGTGTTCGCGATGCTCGCGGGCAATACGGCGCATGCCGACACCACGGCCGTGATGGCCGTCGCCTCCACCTTCACGACGCTCGATCCGTACGATGCCAACGACACGCTCTCGCAAGCCGTCGCCAAGTCGTTCTATCAAGGGCTGTTCGGGTTCGATAAGGACATGAAGCTGGTCAACGTGCTGGCCGATAGCTACGAAGCCAGCCCGGATGCGAAGGTCTACACGTTCAAGCTGCGCCACGGCGTGAAGTTCCAGGACGGCACCGACTTCAACGCCGCCGCGGTGAAAGCGAACTTCGACCGCGTCACCGATCCGGCGAACAAGCTCAAGCGCTACAACATGTTCAACCGCATCGAGAAGACCGAAGTGGTCGATCCGTACACGGTGAAGATCACGCTGAAGGCGCCGTTCTCGGCATTCGTCAACGTGCTGGCGCATCCGTCGGCGGTGATGATTTCGCCGGACGCGCTGAAGAAGTACGGCAAGGACATCGCGTTCCATCCGGTCGGCACGGGTCCGTTCGAACTGGTGAAGTGGGATCCGGCGGGCGATCTGACGGTGAAGAAGTTCGCGGGCTACTGGAAGAAGGGCTACCCGAAGGTCGATGCGATCGACTGGAAGCCGGTGGTCGACAACAACACGCGCGCCGCATTGATGCGCACCGGCGAAGCGGATTTCGCGTTCCAGGTGCCGTTCGAACAGGCCGCGCAATTGCAGTCGAGCCCGAAGGTCGATCTGATCGCGTCGCCGTCGATCATTCAGCGCTACATCAGCCTGAACGTGAACCAGAAGCCGTTCGACAATCCGAAGGTGCGTGAAGCGCTGAACTATGCGGTCAACAAGGACGCGCTCACCAAGGTCGTGTTCGCCGGTTATGCGACGCCGGCCGACGGCGTGGTGCCGCAAGGCGTCGACTACGCGGTGAAGCAGGGCCCGTGGCCGTACGATCCGGCGAAAGCGCGCGCCTTGCTGAAGGAAGCGGGCTATCCGAACGGTTTTGAAACCACGCTGTGGTCCGCGTATAACTACTCGACCGCGCAGAAGGTGATTCAGTTCGTGCAGCAGCAGCTCGCGCAAGTGGGCATCAAGGCGCAGGTCGAAGCGCTCGAGGCGGGTCAGCGCGTCGCCAAGGTGGAAAGCGCGCAGGACGCCTCAACGGCACCGGTGCGCATGTACTACGCGGGCTGGTCGTCGTCGACGGGTGAAGCGGATTGGGCGATCACGCCGCTGCTCGCGTCGGTCTCGTTCCCGCCGAAGATGGTCAATACCGCGTATTACAAGAACGACACCGTCGACAGCGACCTGAAGCAAGCGCTCGAAACCACCGACCGCACGAAGAAGGCCGAGCTCTACACCGACGCGCAAAAGCGCATCTGGGCCGACGCGCCGTGGATCTTCCTCGTCAAGGAGAAGGTCGTGTACGCGCGCAGCAAGCGTCTGTCGGGTGCCTATGTGGCGCCGGACGGTTCGTTCAATTTCGACGAGATCGCGATCAAGTAATGAGCTGACCGTGCGCGCCGGCGTGTCGTTTCATTGGCACGCCGTGCCGCACGGGCGCTGCTTTGCACCATTACGCGCCGCACAAGATCTTTCGTTGCCCGCATCATTGCCGGATTGGATGTCATGCTGAACTTCCTCGTCAAACGTCTCTTTGGCCTGCTGCCGACGCTCTTCATCGTCGCCGTGCTGGTGTTCCTGTTCGTGCATCTGTTGCCGGGCGATCCGGCGCGGCTCGCCGCCGGTCCGGATGCGGACGAGGCGACCGTCGCGCTGGTGCGTGCCGACCTCGGCCTGAACAAGCCGATGCCGCAGCAATTCGCCAGCTTCTTCGTGAAGATCGCGCACGGCGACTTCGGCATCTCGACGCGCAGCAAGCGTCCGGTCAGCCAGGAAATCGGCGAGCGCTTCATGCCCACGCTGCTGCTCACGCTCGCCAGCATGGTGTGGGCGGTCGTGCTGGGCATGGGCATCGGCATCGTCTCGGCCGTGTGGCGCAACCGCTGGCCCGACCGGCTCGGCATGACGCTCGCGGTGTCGGGCATTTCATTTCCCGCATTCGCGCTCGGCATGCTGCTGATGGAGATTTTTTCGGTGAAGCTCGGCTGGCTGCCTATTGTCGGCGATGGCTCGTGGCAGAGCTACGTGCTGCCGTCGCTCACGCTTGGCGCGGCCGTCGCGGCGGTGATGGCACGCTTCACCCGCGCGTCGTTCGTCGAAGTGATGAACGAAGATTTCGTGCGCACCGCGCGCGCCAAGGGCGTGCCCGAACGTCTCGTGATCGTCAAACACTGCCTGCGCAACGCGATGATTCCCGTGATCACGATGATGGGCCTGCAATTCGGCTTTCTGCTGGGCGGCTCGATCGTGGTCGAAGTGGTGTTCAACTGGCCGGGCCTCGGGCGCCTGCTGGTGGACGCGGTATCGATGCGCGACTATCCGGTGATTCAGGCCGAAGTGCTGTTGTTCTCGCTGGAATTCATCATCATCAATCTGGTCGTGGACGTGCTGTACGCCGTGATCAACCCGACCATCCGTTTCAAGTGAGGCCCGCATGAGCACGACCGCCACCGAGCCGACCGCGGCGCAAGCCGCCAAAGCAGAACGCGCGATCCGCACGCCGTGGAGCGAGTTCTGGCGCAAATTCCGTAAGCAGCACGTGGCGCTCGGCGCCGGCATCTTCGTGCTGCTGTTGATTGCGGTCGCGATCATTGCGCCGCATATCGTGCCGTACGATCCGGAGAATTTCTTCGACTACGACGCGTTGAATGCAGGGCCGTCCGCCGCGCACTGGTTCGGCGTGGATTCGCTGGGCCGCGATATTTTCAGCCGCATTCTGGCGGGTTCGCGCATTTCGCTCGAAGCGGGCTTTCTGTCCGTTGCGATCGGCGCGGTGATCGGCACGTTCTTCGGCCTGCTGGCCGGCTACTACGAAGGCTGGTGGGATCGCATCACGATGCGCGTCGCCGATGTGCTGTTCGCCTTTCCCGGCATTCTGCTGGCCATCGGCGTGGTGGCAATTCTCGGCAACGGCATGATCAACGTGATCTGCGCGGTCGCGATCTTCAGCATTCCGGCGTTCGCGCGGCTCGTGCGCGGCAATACCCTGATGCTCAAGCAGCTCACGTATATCGAGGCGGCGCGCAGCATCGGCGCGTCGGATTGGACGATCATCGTGCGGCACATTCTGCCGGGGACGATTTCCTCGGTGGTGGTGTACTTCACGATGCGTATCGGCACTTCGATCATCACCGCCGCAAGTTTGTCGTTTCTCGGGCTCGGCGCGCAGCCGCCGACGCCGGAGTGGGGCGCGATGCTCAACGAAGCGCGCGCCGACATGGTCACCGCGCCGCATATCGCGCTGTTTCCGAGCCTGGCGATTTTCCTGACCGTGCTGGCGTTCAACCTGCTCGGCGACGGTTTGCGCGATGCGCTCGATCCGAAGCTCGACCGGCCATGAATTCGACTTGGGTTCAGAACGCGCCGCATATCGGTACGTTGCCGGCGGGTCCGCTCGGCACGATTGCCGATGTGCCGGGCGTGACGGTTGGTCATTGCACGCTCGATCAGGGTGCCGTGCAAACCGGCGTGACCGTGATTCGTCCGCACGACGGCGATTCGTTTCTCGACAAGGTGCCGGCGGCGTCGTCGGTGATCAACGGGTTCGGCAAAAGCATTGGGCTCGTGCAAGTTGAGGAACTCGGCACGCTGGAAACGCCGGTCGCGTTGACCAACACATTCGGCGTTGCCGCCGTCGCGCAGGCGCAGATTCGTGCGGCCATTCGCGCGAATCCGCAGATCGGGCGCGAGTGGTCGACGGTCAATCCCTTGGTGTTCGAATGCAATGACGGGTATCTGAACGATATCCAGGCACTCGCCGTCACCGCGCAGCATTTCGACGATGCGTATGCAGCGGCCAGCGCGGATGTCGTGAGTGGATCGGTCGGCGCGGGCCGGGGCATGTCGTGCTTCGATCTGAAAGGCGGCATCGGCAATGCGTCGCGTGTGGTGAGCATAGCGAACCGTTGCTATACCGTCGGCGCACTCGTGCTGGCGAACTTCGGCCGCCTGCCGATGCTGACCGTCGACGGCACGCCGCTCGGCCGTGTGCTGGCCGAACGCGCGGCCAAAGCGGCGACGGCGGCGGCAACGAAGCCGGAGCAAGGCTCGATCATCATGATCGTCGCCACCGACGCGCCGCTCGAGGCGCGCCAGCTCAAGCGTCTCTCATTGCGTGCGGCAGCGGGTCTTGCGCGCACCGGCTCGGTGTACGGCCACGGCAGCGGCGATATCGCACTCGCGTTTTCGACGGCCTATACCGTGCCGCACGGTGCCGACTTCATCACGCTCCCGCCATTGCTCGCCGACGAGCGTCTGGACCTGCTCTTTCGCGCGTGTGCGGACAGCGTTGAGCAGGCGATTCTCGATGCGTTGTGGAGCGCTGCGTCCGTCACCGGGCGCGACGGTCACCGGCGGCTATCGCTGCGTGACTCAGTCCCCGATCTCGCCCAACTACTCAAGCCCACTCCCTGATGAAAGTCCTCATTTCCACCGACATCGAAGGCATCGCCGGTGTGTTTCATCCTGAACAAACGCGCGCGGGCAACGGCGAATACGAAGCGGCACGCCGCTGGATGACGCTCGAAGCCAACGCCGCAATCGAAGGCGCATTCGCCGGCGGCGCAACGCACGTGTGGGTCAATGACTCTCACGGTGGCTTTCGCAATCTGCTGCCCGACCTGCTCGACGCGCGCGCCCAGGTGGTGCTCGGCAAGCCGCGCACGCTCGGCATGATGGCCGGGCTCGAATACGGCGCGGCGCTGGTCTTCATGATCGGCTATCACGCGATGTCGCAAACGCGCGGCATCCTCGCGCACACCATCAACAGCTTTGCCTTCGCTCGCGTTTCGCTGAACGGTGTCGAGGTCGGCGAGGCGGGCGTCTATGGCGCGCTGGCGGAAGAATATGGCGCACAGGTCGCGCTTTTATCCGGCGATGACGTCTTCGCCGAAGAAACCGCGCCGCGTTTTCCTGGCGCGCGGTTTGTCGTCACCAAGAGCGCGACGGGGCACGCGAGCGGCGTCACGCAATCGCCGGCAAGCGCGCGCGCCGCTATCGAAGCCGCCGCGCGTGAAGTGGTCCAGCAGCATCTCGCCAAAGGACACGCACGAGAATCCACACGCGCCGAAGCGAAGCCAGTGGAATGCGAACTGCGCGTGCAAACCAGCGCGCTCGCCGATCTGTTCTGCCAATGGCCGACGCTCACGCGCGTCGATGCGGTCACGCTGCGCTTTAGCGCGGCGTCGGCGGAACATGTGGTGCGCATGCTGAATTGCCTGTCGGCGATGTCGTTCATGCTGCGCTGATCGCGCGACAACTGGCTGTCCTCCCAGGCGCGGCCATTTCACCACGCTTACAGCGGCACCGTGACGGCACGTTTCGTGAGGAAGCGTTACTCTCCTGCATTCCGGAGGCAGCGTCTTTCTCACTGAGCGGAGTACAGCATGGGTAAGCAGACTATCGCGGATTATCTGGCCAAAACACTGGCGGCGGCAGACATCGAGCGAATCTGGGGCGTGACGGGCGACAGCCTGAACGGCCTGTCGGATAGCTTGCAGCGCCTCGGTTCGATTCGCTGGATGCACACGCGCCACGAAGAAGTGGCCGCCTTCGCCGCCGGCGCCGATGCCGCCGCGACCGGCAAGCTCGCCGTCTGCGCGGGCAGTTGCGGTCCCGGCAATCTGCACCTGATCAACGGCCTGTACGACTGCCATCGCAATCATCAGCCTGTGCTCGCGATTGCGGCGCACATTCCGTCGTCGGAGATCGGGCTCGGCTACTTTCAGGAAACCCATCCGCAAGAGCTGTTCAAGGAGTGCAGTCACTACGTCGAACTGGTGACGAACCCGTCGCAGTTTCCGCGCGTGCTGGCGCGCGCCATGCGCACCGCGATCGAAGAACGCGGCGTTGCCGTGATCGTGCTGCCGGGCGATGTCGCGCTGGGCGATGCCCCCGAGGAAACGCCAGCATGGGCCGGCACGTTGGAACGCTCGACGGTGGTGCCGTCCGAGGCGGATCTCGACCGGCTCGCCGATCTGCTCAACCAGGCGGGCGGCGTGACGCTGCTGTGCGGCAGCGGCTGCGCCGGTTCGCACGATGAAGTGGTTGCCTTCGCCGATCAGCTCGGCGCGCCGACCGTGCATGCGCTGCGCGGCAAACAATACGTGGAGTGGGACAACCCGTTCGACGTCGGCATGACCGGGCTGATCGGCTTCAGCTCCGGCTACCACGCGATGATGTCGTGCGACACGCTCGTGATGCTCGGCACCGATTTCCCGTATCGCAACTTCTATCCGTCGCATGGCAACGTGGTGCAAATCGACCGGCGCGGCTCCGCGCTGGGCAAGCGCGCGCCGTTGAAGCTCGGTCTGGTTGGCGATGTGAAGGCGACCTTGCAGGCGCTGATGCCGAAGCTCAAGCGCAAGACCGACCGGCGCTTTCTCGAGAATGCGCGCAAGCACTATGCGAGCGCGCGCAAGGACCTCGACGACCTCGCGCGGCCGTCCGATCCGGGGCGCGCCATTCATCCGCAATACCTCACCAGCATCGTCGACAAGGTCGCCAACGAAGACGCGGTGTTCTCCGTCGACGTCGGCACGCCGACGCTCTGGGCCGCGCGTTATCTGACCATGAACGGCAAGCGCACGCTGCACGGCTCGTTCAATCACGGCTCGATGGCCAATGCGATGCCGCAGGCCTTGGGCGCGCAGGCAGCCGAGCCGGGCCGCCAGGTGATTTCGCTATCGGGCGACGGCGGCCTGTCGATGCTGCTCGGCGATCTGCTCACCGCGCGTCAGCTCAATCTGCCGATCAAGGTCGTGGTGTTCAACAACAGCACGCTCGGCTTCGTCGCGATGGAGATGAAGGCGGGCGGCTATCTCGAGGCCGGCACCGATCTGGCCACGACCGACTTCTCGGCGATCGCGCGCGGCGCGGGAATCTACGGTGTCCGAATCGAGCTGTCCGAGAACATCGAGCCGGCATTGCGCGAAGCATTCGCGCATCCGGGCCCGGCGGTGATCGACGTGGTGACCGCGAAGCACGAACTCGCAATGCCGCCGAAAATCCAGTGGGCGCAGGCCAAGGGCTTCAGCCTGTACATGCTGCGGGCCGTGCTGAACGGCCGCGGTGACGAGGTCGTCGAACTGGCGACCACGAATCTGCGCTGAAACGCGTTGGGGTTGGTTCGTTTCGACCGGCGTATGCGCGATGGTATTCGCGCATACGCCTGAACGGGACTACTGCTGCCGGCTCAATTCGCGCGCCGCGCGATCGATCACGTCGGCAATCGCGCCCGCGTGCGACACGGGTGCCAGGTGGCTCGACGCCATCGGCACGATCTTGGCGCCCATCCGGTCGGCCATGAATTTTTCCACGTCCGGCGACACTGCCCGGTCGCGCGTCGTGAGCACGTACCACGACGGCTTTTCCTTCCACGCGACCTGGCTGACCGTTTCATCGAATGCTGTCGCGGCGATCGGCACCTGGGCGGTGGCCAGTACGCGCGTCAGATTCTCAGGGACGTCCGCGGCGAAGTCCGCGTGGTATTTCGTGCGGTCGAGCCAGAGGAAGCCGCTCGAATCTTTCATGATGCTGGCGCCCGCGGGCGCCATGGCGCGCTTCATCAGATCCATGGTCGACTCGTGCAGGTCCGGTGCGATCGCCGCGATATAGACGAGACCGGCGACGTTCGGCGCGTTCGCGCCCGCCTCGGTGATCACGACGCCGCCCCACGAGTGTCCCACCAGTATGGTCGGCCCGTTCTGACGCGCGAGGACGCGGCGGGTCGCGGCAACATCGTCGGCGAGGGAGGTGAGCGGATTCTGCACGGAGCTCACGTGATAGCCCTTCTGCTGCAATTTGGCGACCACGCCGTTCCAGCTCGAGCCGTCGACGAACGCGCCGTGCACCAGCACGACGTTGCGCACTGGCCCGGTCATGGGCGCGGTGGGGGGCGCCGCGGCGGCGGCCTTGGCGGGCGGTGCGGCGGGCGCCACGGGTGCCGGAGCCGGCGCTTCGGGCGCGCTCGCCTCCATGCCCGGCTCGTCGGCCGGCTCGGCAGCGGGCGCCATGCTCGGCGCCACGGTGGGCGCAGGCGCCGGTGCCGCGGCGGGCGCGGTGGTTTGAGCGAGCGCGGCGGCGCCCGTGAAGCAGAGACACAAAGCAGCGGCGCAAAGCAAACGTTTGGGCGACATGTTGAATCTCCGAAAGCTGAAAAGCTCGACTAGGGCAACATACAGAAGCCCTGCGCCAGTGACAATCACTATCCGCGCCGTTAAGTGCGGCGCAGAACCAAGCGCGGGTTGCTCCCAGTATTTAGGCTTTATCGGCCACGGTAAAATTTCAGGTTCTGCCGGACCGGACCATAAGTCCGATCAGGTGATCGATATCCATACACTGGGGCGCAATGTTGAATAGTGCACAGCAGCAAGACGGCCTGAAGCGCGGGCTCAAGAATCGCCATATCCAACTGATCGCGCTGGGCGGCGCGATCGGCACCGGCTTGTTTCTCGGCTCCGCCAGCGTGTTGCAGGCAGCCGGGCCGTCGATGATTCTCGGCTACGCGATCGGCGGCATCATCGCCTTCATGATCATGCGGCAGTTGGGCGAAATGGTGGCGCAGGAGCCGGTGGCCGGTTCGTTCAGCCACTTCGCGTACAAATATTGGGGCGACTTTCCCGGCTTTCTGTCCGGCTGGAACTACTGGGTGCTGTATGTGCTCGTGAGCATGGCCGAGCTGACCGCCGTCGGCACCTATGTGCATTACTGGTGGCCCGGCGTGCCGACGTGGGTGTCGGCGCTGGTGTGTTTCGCCTTGATCAACGCGATCAATCTCGCCAACGTCAAAGCCTACGGCGAAACCGAGTTCTGGTTCGCGATCATCAAGGTCGTGGCGGTGATCGGCATGATCGTGTTCGGCGGCTATCTGTTGATCAGCGGCCACGGCGGCCCGCAGGCCTCGATCTCCAACCTCTGGTCCCACGGCGGCTTTTTCCCGCATGGGTTTCATGGCCTCTTCATGATGCTCGCGGTCATCATGTTTTCGTTCGGCGGGCTGGAGCTGATCGGCATTACGGCGGCGGAAGCCGACGAGCCGCAGAAGAGCATTCCGAAGGCCGTGAATCAGGTGATCTACCGGATTCTGATTTTCTACATCTGCTCGCTGGCGGTGCTGCTGTCGTTGTACCCGTGGAATGAAGTGGCGGCCGGCGGTAGTCCGTTCGTGATGATCTTCTCGCAGATCGGTTCGACGCTGACCGCGAACGTCCTTAACGTGGTGGTGTTGACCGCGGCGCTGTCGGTGTACAACAGCGGCGTGTATGCGAATAGCCGCATGCTGTACGGCCTCGCGGAGCAGGGCAATGCGCCGCGCGCGCTGATGAAGGTCGACCGGCGCGGCGTGCCGTATATGGCGATCGGGTTGTCGGCGCTCGCCACGTTTACGTGCGTGATCGTCAACTACCTGATTCCGGCCGAAGCGCTCGGCTTGCTGATGGCGCTGGTGGTGGCGGCGCTGGTGCTGAACTGGGCGCTGATCAGCCTGACGCATCTGAAGTCGCGCAAGGCGATGGTCGCGGCCGGCGAGACGCTCGTGTTCAAGTCGTTCTGGTTCCCGGTCAGCAACTGGATCTGCCTCGCGTTCATGGCGCTGATCCTAGTGATTCTGGCGATGACGCCGGGTCTGTCGGTGTCGGTGTGGTTGGTGCCGGCGTGGCTCGTGGTGATGTGGGGCGGGTATGTGTTCAAGCGCCGGCGCGCGGCTGTGCACGGTGGCGCGCGGGTGGTGGGGCAGTAAAGATGTCTCGAATGGCGTGAGGGGCGATGTTCGCACTCACGCCGTTTGAGTCCGTTGAGGTTTTCAGGCGGCCCAGAAACGACAAACCCCGCGAGCAGCATGCGCTGGCGGGGTTCGAGGAAATACGGAAACAGCGGTCTTTCGAATTCGTTGGTGCCCAGGGCCGGACTCTAGGAATCGAATCTCAGCCCGCAAAGCCTTACTGGACAGTGTGTTGATGTGGCCGGTTTTTTGAAGTTACCACGGATGTTACCACGCTGCGCTCGTCAGTGTTTATGGCATTATTGCTTGGCACAGAACGGGGAGTGATATGCGAAAGACCACTGGAGTAGTCATGGTTGGCTGCCGCAACATGAGCTTTGAAGAAAGCACATTTGAGGGCACAGACCGTGGTATCGACATGGTGGATTGCGAGAAGGTTAATGTCAGCTCATCTGCTTTCGTAGATGTCACCACCCCCATCCGGGCGCTTCGAGTAGATGGCTTCACTGCCCGTGACAACCAGCATCTAGAACAGCATCGAGCGACAACCTCCACGCCTGGCCGATTATCTTGCGCCGCTGGGCTGGTTCAGGAGTTTATTCGCTCCCTTAAGAAGAGGGGATGACTCGTGGCGATGTTTGAATTTGAAGATTCGAAGGGCCTGAAACTTGAGGGCAATTCGACAAGCAAAGATGAGCTGCTCAAAGCGAAGAACATTGAGGGTCTAACAGCCATCGCCAATGCCGCTGGAATCGCTCCTTTGCAACCACGGCCTACACGGTGGAAGCAATTCGTGAAGTGGCTATGGATTAACTGGCTAGCGCTGGTCATCGGCAGCGCGGCAGGATGTCTGGGCACCTTGGCAGCCCAGTGGTTGACCGCGCATTATCATTTGGCTCACTAGTAAGCTAGGCGTGGGCGGATGACTGGCTTCAGATGCGAACGCTACAGGCGTGCAAATGTTAGCCACAAAAATGTCTGGACCCATCTGATAAGGTCCCGCAGCGGAATTCCCCCCGGTGGCCCTCCCGTTTCCACGCATGGGCATCGTCACGCGCAGCCCCTTGTACGCGCATCAGGTGACACGCGCGATACCTTGACGCGCGCGCGCGCATCTCGTTAGCGGAATCAGTACGGCAGCCAGTCAAGCTGGTTGCATCTCTGGACATGAGTGAGTGCATCGCCTCCGCAAGTTCGCATACATGCTGAGACATCAACAGCTCCATTGCAGGCTGCAATGCATCTGTCAGTCGAGGCTATGACGCTTGTTTGGTCCTGCTTCGCTTGGGCATTAGCCGTGGCAATCGGGAGCGGGTCCAGATGGCCTAGGCGGGGCAGTAGATATCGCTGAAGCCTCCCAGCCCGCTCTTGGCTGCTAGCAAGTAGCTGTTGAACCATCCGCACACCCTGTGCGGTCATCGTGGGCTTTGCCTGATCATCGCTCAGGGCTTGTCGATACATACCGATATCGGCGTTGGCGAGCGTCAGGCAATAGGCTGCTCTGAGGTCTGTATCGCTGGGCAACTCTTGCGCTTTGGCCGCGCCGCGCCCGATGAACAGTGCCATCGCTGTTATTGCAGCTACTCTCCACATCGCTATCCCCAAGTAGAGTCTGTTTGTTTTCGCATAGGGCGGGGGCACTCCACTTATCCACCCGGTAAGTGGTTGTCGGTAGGCTCTGCGTCAACTTGAATGTCCAAAAGCGTTCGGTTTCGTACAGGGGTTCATAGGGCTGTACGAAAATAGGCTTGTAAACATTTCGGACATACTCTAATATTCGGACATCTCTTTCGTACAGGGTTTCCGATATGTCCCGTGTCTTTGCTTATTGCCGTGTGTCCACAACGGACCAGACCACTGAGAACCAACGCCTTGAGATTGAGCGTGCTGGCTTCTCCATCGACAAGCGCCGCATCGTTGAGGAGTCTATCAGCGGTTCGGTAGCCGCCTCTGAGCGCCCAGGCTTTACCCGCCTGATGGACCGCATGGAATCGGGTGACATCCTTGTGGTGACCAAGCTTGACCGGCTAGGCCGCAATGCGATGGATGTGCGTGCAACCGTTGAGGCGCTGACTGGGCTGGGTGTGAAGGTGCACTGCCTTGCATTGGGCGGTGTTGACCTGACCAGTGCTGCTGGGCGGATGACCATGCAAGTGCTCAACGCCGTGGCTGAATTTGAACGGGACCTGCTGATTGAGCGAACCAACGCGGGTATCAGCCGCGCCAAAGCTGAGGGCAAGCAGTTCGGTAGGCCGTCAGCGCTAAGCAGCGAACAGCAAGCGGAAGTGTCCCGTAGGCTGGCCCAAGGGGATGCGGTTGCAGCTCTGGCGCGTGACTTCAACACGAGCCGCCAGACCATCATGAGACTCCGGGAGAAGGCCACAGCGGTGGAGTAATGTGGGCATAACGCGTGACAGCGGTTTACCGCAGCGCGTAAACTTTTGGTTCCATAACGACAATCAAAAGCAGCCATGAGCGAAATCACGCAACCCTCACCCGCAGAAGTGCGCCAGCTACTTGAGGACTCGGGGATGAGCCGCGAGCAGTTTGCTGAACTGGTCCATGTGTCGAAGCTGACCATCCACAAATGGGTGCTGCCCGAGGGGAACCAGAACCACAGGGGCATCCCGCTCGCAGCTTGGGAGCTCTTGCTTCTCAAACTCGGCAAGCATCCTTCGAAGAAACTGGTTGACGCGTAACCCATTGGGTTATTAGAATTACCTCACTGTGTGGCGAGCATCCAGCAAGCCCCGTTACCTGATAAGGTCAAAACATGTTCGACTTCAGTATCACCACCAAATTCTTCAGCATCGAATTCCAAGACCAAGCCTTTTATCTCCGCATCATGCGTCGAGAGCTCACCTGGATTCACCCTGACCGTGGTTATGGCCGTGGCTTCATGGGGTTCGATATTTCCTAAGCCTCCCAGCAGTGCCCCAACAGAAGCGCCCTCCGGTAATCGGTCGGCGCTTTTTTGTTTCCCCTCACGTCAGCAGTAGTAACCCGTGGCCAGCGCGCCTGGGGCCGCATCAAGGCAACCGCAGCAGAACAGCGCCAGCTCTGGAAGGAGGTGGGTGAGGCGCTGATGGTGGGGCGCTCGGAACACCCTACGGACAACAACAAGTTCGGTGAGTGGTGTGCGGCTAACGGTTTTGGTGATGTTGAACGCCACGACCGGGCCGATGCGATGTGGCTGGCTGAGAACTGGTGGGGGTTGGGTGATTGTCCTCCAACCCTCAGCCATCCCCACGCTGTGCGCCGCTGGATGAGGAAGCAGCAGGCCGACACACCACCTTCACCTGAAGTTGACCTCTCAACCTCCCCAGCGCCCCGCCAGCGCATCTCTATCGAGACCGCCAAAAAGGTCAACAAGCTGGCCTCTATGGCTGAGAGCGGAGAAGGGCAGGAGCAGCAGACCGCGAAGAAGTACCTGAAGAAGCAGGCTGAGCTATTCACTTGACTGGGCGGCGTCAGTCGTGTATCACGCGCACGCTCGTACTTGATTAGCAAGTTGCTAAACCCTGACTCACGCACTAGCTGCGGAATTTCCTCACTGTTTTTGATGGTAGGTTTTCGAGTGTTGATTCACTTCTTCTCCATGCTGGTCATTGCCTATGCAGCGCTGAGCGCCTGTTCGGATCACCGGCTGGTTCTCCTGCTCGCCCTGGTGCGTTGACAGGTTGGACGAAAGCAGCCCGTTAGCGCCGCTCTAATCGCGCTTTCCGTTCCTCGCACCTCTTTCACCCGCTTCCATGCTCTTCACGGGCAGGGCTGGTCGCGTCTATCCATCGCCCACATAAGGACCCTTATGAACCCCTCAACAACATCCTTCACCTGGCCGCCAGTGTCACCCTCAGGCCCCATCAGCTACCGCAGAGCAACCCTTGAAGATGCCACAGCGCTGGCCCCCAATCTGCGCAAGGCAGACCTCGCTGAGATGGCGCTAGCCTGGAGCGGGACCCCAGAAGCCCGCCTTCAGGAATCCATCCGCGCATCGTCGGAAGCGTGGGCAGCGCTGCTTGATGGCGAAGTCATTGCGCTGTTTGGTCTAGTGCCGTATTCATGCGCCTCAGCGCCGTGGATGCGCTGCGCCGATGCGGTTGAAGATCACCCGCGCCAGTTGCTTGAGGCTGCCCGCGCGTGGCTGGCAAGCGTCAGCAATCCCGAAGTGCCACTTATCAATGCAGTGGACAGCAAGAACCGTCCAGCCATTCGGTTGATTGAGCGTCTCGGTTTTACGGTTGGCGGTTTCGTGCCGAACTTTGGCGCTGAGCCGGATAGGTTCCGCGTCTTCTTCATGGGAGCCATCCATGTGTGACCCCACTGGCGTCTCAGAGTCAACGCTAATCATGATGGCCATCTCTGCGGCCAGTGCTGCGGCCAGCGCCGTTGAAGCCAAGAACATGGCAGACCGCCAGAGCGAAGCAGCACAGAAGGCGTATGACTCTGATGTGATGCAGACGAAGAATGAGATGGCTCAGGAGACTCAGCAGGCTTCCTCGCAGATGTCTGAGCGAGCTCGCCAGGCGATGGTTGAGACTGGCCACCTCCAGGCCCTTGCGAATGAATCAGGGACCAACGGCGGGGGCAGTAACGACCGCGTAACCAACGAAGCAAACTTCAATGCTGGGCAGGACATGGCAACTATGGAAGCCAATGCATCCTCAGCTCAGCGCCAGCTCGTCAATCAGCTCAACGGTAGCTACTCTCAGGCGGTCTCTCGGGATGCGAGCATCCAGCAGCCAAGCCTGATTGGAACCGGATTGCAGATTGCAAGCGGGGTGGGCAGTGCGTACACGCGCGGCGCTGCTGCTAAGGCACGGGCACAGGGCAGTGTTGCCGCTGATGGTTCTAACCAGTATGGCTTCGCTATGCCAGGTTCCACTAGCTGACCCAGGCAGCCCATCAGATGGACACGCGGAGCCCGTAGCGGGGCTCTGATGGGTCCCTTGGGGCATCCGCCGTATTGCTTCCGTGTTTGCTTGCTTCTCTGTCTCCGCCCCGTGGGGTACTACTTTCTAAGGAAATCAATCATGCGCTATTGCGCCGTATCAGATTGCGGACTCCCCGCTACAGGCCGGGGCCGATACTGCAACGCCCATAAGCGGACCATGCGCCGCCACGGACATCCCACGATGGCAGGCGTGACGATTACTGAACTTAAGCCTTACCGGGCTCGCGTGGCTGCTCGCATTAAGACCAACGCCAATAACCCCACTTGGGCCATCCTCCGCACCCGATGGGATGCCCTTGCGAGCTATTGCCGGGGATGTATCGAGCGGCGTAACGCGGGCGAGCCATATAACCGCTGGGAGTTCCGAGCGCATCAGGAGGTGGTCAAGCTGGCTGCTTACGTGAATGCTGATGAGCTCATGACAATGGTCTTATCGGTCTACCTGCTGAGAGTGGATAGGCCCCAGCGGTTCCGCTCTGATGATGCCTTCCTATTCCAGCTCGTGCGCCGCTGCATGCGGATGACCGATGTGAATGTGGGCGTGAGCTTCAACCATAGAATCGGGCGCAGTGTTCGTGTCTATCGAGAGTGCCCGCCACGGGTGATGGGCATGCTGGGTGACTACCTGATGGACGTGTTTGGGACCGCTGCGGCTCTAGTGGCGGAGCTTGAGACCGCCCATAAGCGTCAGGCTCAGGCCGACAAGGCAAGCCTGTATGCAGCGCTGGAGGCATTGCAATGACCACATCAATGCTGATGCCTTGGGAAGGGGAGGATGAGCTAGTCGAAGCAAAGGCCGCAGCGCTGGCCGTGAGCTGTGGTGAATCCGTTGCCATCCCAGCACCCATCAAGCTCAAGACTTCAGCTCCCAAGCCAGCCATTTGCAAGCCTTCAGACCTCCCCGAGCTGGGGGCATTCGTGCGCCGCTTGGGCTCGCTGAATAGCCTAATGATTTTCAAAGACCTGGTGACCGCTGGCTACTTGCTGAAGCGTGAGGGCCGCTATGCGACATGCAAAGCCACGGCTGGTGAGCCGGTCTATTTCATCAGCGCCACGGCATCAGATGGACGCCACCAGGTACACGTAACGCCAGCCGGTGAGGCTCTGCTGAGGGAGCTGAAGAGGGCGGGGAAGTTGACCAGGGCGAAGACCCTAAAGCCACTGACGGCAGCTCAGCGGGATCAACGGGCAATCAAACGGAAACAGGAGAAGGCAGATAGGGCGCTGAAGAAGGCTGAGGATGCCGCTGCGTTGGCCACCAGCAAGGCTGAAGCGTTGGCGAAGATGGAGCAGACCATCAAGACCAGCATTGCGAAGCGTGAAGCCGCCCGTGCGGTATGGCAGGAAGCAGGGCGGGCTCAGTACCGCCAATCTCAACAATCGAATCAATCAGGCGGAAGGGCAGTGAGTGAGGCGAAGGTTGCTGCGTCGAAACCTGCTGATAGCCAGCAGGCTAGTAAAGATTGAATCGGAATTCAAGGTGAAGATTCCCGCATGCCTGAATGCCTTCGCTGACGCGAGGGCTTTTCATTTTCTAAGGTAGATGCGATGACTGAGGAATTAGATGTATTCACAACGAAAGACCGGCATCTGAACAGCCACCGAGTGGCGCGAAGCGAGCAACTCATGACGTTCGTCCGGTCAATTGCTGCTGAGCTCGAAGCGTATGAGGTGTTTCTGGGGCTGCGAGCAAGAGCGCGTAAGCCAGGTGACCAGCGTGTCTTTGAGCGCCAAGTGGAGTGCTTGGTTTGCGAAGCGCTTCTCAGTGACTTGGTGCACCCGTGTGGTTGGGTGGCCGTGACCCGCTCCAAGCAAATCCTAGGGCACGCGAGCCGCTATTATTCGTCGGTCATGGGTAGGGCGCTGCCTTACATCATGGACCGCTTGGCGAGCCCGGAAATAGGCTTGCTGGAGGTAGTGCCGGGGATGGTCAACCCATTCGGTGGCGTCAACTCCCGAACCACTTACAGGGCCACGGATGGGCTGCTGGCGCGCGCTGCTGAACTAAATTTGACCTATGCCGATTTTGGCCGTGATGATGATGAGGAAGTGGTCATCCTCAAGGCTGAGAAACAGCGCGGGCAGAGTGCCCGGATTCCTTACGCTGACGATGAACGGACCAACGCGCTGCGAGCAGAGGTGCAGACCATCAATGCGTGGCTCGTTGGGGCTGACATCGAGCTGGCTGAAGACTTCCCAAGCGTGGACGCCAGTGACCGCAAGATGACCCGCAGTTTCAATAACGGGTCCTTCGGACACGGTGGAAGGGTCAACGGGGGATTCTGGCAAGGGATGACCAAGCCCCAGCGGCGTAGCATCCTGATTGATGGCTGTGAGACTGTGACCTTGGACTATAGGCAGATGGGACCATCCATCCACTATGGCCTGGCGGGCATCCCATTCAACGGCGATGCTTATGCCGTGCCGGGATACGAACGCCACCGTAGCGGCATCAAGCAGGTCTTCGGAGCGATGACCCACGCAGCACGCAAGTTCAATCGGCTGGATGACCTGGACATGAGCTCACTGCCTGCTGGCGTCAAGCTAACGGAGGTCTGCCGGGACATCGAGCGGCATCATGCGCCGATTGCTGACCGGTTCTATTGCCGTTCTGGGATGGAGGCTATGCGCACGGAGAGCGATATCATCGTGGCCGTGATGCTGGAGTTGCGACAGCGGGGCATCGTAGGGCTGCCAATCCATGATGCTGTTCTAGTGAGTGAAGACCAGGCAGACCAAGCTGAGGAAGTAATGCTTGCAATGTTCACCCAGCACACGGGTAATACCGTGGCAGTGAGCAGGGAGTGTTGAGAGGTAGCCAGCACGGAGCCCAGTGGGCTATGTTCAGTTCATCTTCAGGGAGCCCACTGGTTACCCTGCTGGTGTTCTCTCTTTGTTGGTGGCGGTGTGGGAGGGTGCATGCTAGCCACTGCCAGTGCATTGCTACCAGCTCAGCTCTGTATCTTAAGTATATTGATCCGGGGCTCCATAAGAGGGGCTCGTAAGCCGCAGTTTGCAATACGCTTTGCCGACACGTTGCTATTGATAATCGGGTGACCTATGGCCGTAAAAGTATTTGTGAGCGTTGGGCGCACATCGACCCCAGAACAGGAGCAGCACGTCGAACGGATTTTCGGCTTGCTCCGTACGCAAGGTTTGGACCCCTGTTGTGTCGGGCGAACGTCATTTTCTTCAAAGAGCCCACTGACACAAATACGCGATGAGATGAAGACATGTTCTGGCGTCGTAATCATCGCGTTCGAAAGGTTATTGATTGATTCAGGAACTGAACGAAGAGGTTCGCCCGATGCGGTCAAGCTGGTCGATCAGAAGCTACCCACAGTGTGGAATCAAATCGAAGCCGCTATGGCATACGTTCAGGATAAGCCTTTGCTAGTACTTGTTGAGCGGGGGCTTCGCCTTGAGGGACTGCTGGAGTCGAACTATGACTGGTTCGTCCATCAGATGGCACTGACCAGCGAGTCTGTTGCTTCGAACGAACTCCTGGGACGGTTCACGGATTGGAAGCGCCGAGTTGAGGAGTTGGCCAGTAATCCCAGCAAAGCGGCTGCGGCGAGCGACGTTGAAAAGATTACTCTTGGTCAACTTATCAGTTCACTGACTTTGAAGCAGTTATGGGGGGCGGGCTCTGCAATTCTGGTGTTTCTCGGGGCTTTGATTACGCTTTCCGCGAAGTTTGGGCCGCAGTTCTTGGGGCATTGAAACTGCTCCGGTAAGCGCCAAGGCTATTGAGATCAGAAATGATTTCTGACCGACATTGCTCACCCCAGCCTTGCCAGCAAACCCCTAGGGTCCAGATGCGTGTACCGCTTGAGCATCTGAAGAGTCTTGTGGCCGCTCACGGTGGCGGCCTCCATCATGTTGAATCCCTTCTCGAAGAGCCGGGAGACAGCCTCATGGCGTAGGTCGTGGAAGCGGAGGTTCGGCAGCTCGCATTCAGTCCTTGCGGTGGTGAAGCGCTTCGTGATCCAGTTCTCATGGACACTGAATAGCGGGCCGGTCTTGGCTGATGGCAAGGTTCGCAAGGACGCAATGGCACGGCTGGACAGCGGCACAGTCCGGGGTGTGCCGTTCTTGGTATCGGGCAGATAGGCGAGTTGCTGATGTAGGTCCACGTTTTCCCAGAGCAGGTTCAGCAGCTCACCCCGGCGCATCGCAGTCTCGATGGCCAAGACCAACATGGTTTTGAACAGTGGGTTGTCTGTGCGGTCACACCACGCCATTAGCGCTTCGAACTCCCCAGGCCTCAATCGGCGGTCTCTCTGCCCGCCTAACGGTGCCCTGCGCATGGCCTTCCGTGGGTTGCTGAGGAACTCCAGCCCCCAGTCCGCGCGCGCTACTTCGAACAGATGAGAGATAAGCGCCAGCTCAAGCCGGATGGTGTTCGGCTTTCGACCCAGCTCCAGCCTGATACGTTGATGCTGGGATAGGTCAGCGCCGCTGATGTCACGGAGGGGTTTATCTGCCAGCGGATGGCGCAGCCAGCAGGCAATGCGTTTGAACTCTTGATGCCAACTTTTTTTGTGGGCGGCAACTTCGGTTTTATACCGTAGCAGGGCTTCCCTGAGCGTCATCGCTGCGTCAGCGGGCTTGTGCTCGCCCATGAGTTCGCCCAGCTCCCGCTCTCGGAACGATGCCCATAGCGTGGCGTCTTCGAGTTTATCGAAGGAGTGAGTCTCAATAGGGAATCCCATGACACGTACCACTGCCTGGAATCGTCCGTTCTTGCGTTTGCGAATGTTTGCCACGCTGCTCTCCTAAAGGTGGTTGGAGGCGGCACGGTAGCAACGGGGGAGGGTCTTGCGTAAGCCCCTAGGGTATAGTCGAAAACCGTTCACAGCACGGCAGCGATGCCCTTGTGGAACGCTTGATGGACGGGAATGTGTAGCGCAGTAGTAGCGCCAAAATTGGGCTGATAGCTCGGCCCTTCGGACGCTCACTCAGCTATCATCAGATGCCGCTCAGATGGGCGGTCGGTACGTCTAGATTTTGTACAAGTTTTGTCTACGAATTTCTTGGAGAACCCGTAACTACCTGATTTAAAACTGAAGGTTGAACCTGCCTTCAGAACGGGATTTCGTCGATTACGATGTCCAACATCAGCACAGTGTCGAAGTCGCCGCTAGATGTCGCAATCCGCAAAGCGATTTTCCCTTTTATGCGGTAGCTATCTTCCAGTTGCTCCCCTTTTGTGGCAAACGCCAGATGTCGTTCCATTTTTAGCTTGACCTGCGCCCAGCCTCCTTTTTGCAAGCGGCGCACGGGCGTAGTCAAGAAATGACGTTCACCAAAAGGTTGCAGGTCTGACACAGCAGACGGACATAGCTTGCCGTCTTGGTGTACCCTCCAGCCTTTCTTGCAGTACAGATACAGTGCTTCAATGTCTGGCGACACTTGCGGGGAGCTGTTTGACAGATCAATTTTCAGATTGACTTCCCCTTTGGCTGACCAAGAAGTCTTTTCAAGAAGGCCGCTAGGCTCTTGCAGCGTAACCTTTATGCGGCTATCACGTAGCCGTTCAACCTCGCCCTTTGCCCACAAAAGGTCAGTCTTGAGGCCCTTGCGCAACTTGGTTACCGAGCCGCTGTAGACGATATGCCGGTGATGCTTTAAGTCGAAAGGAATGTCGCTCGTGTCCGAGGTTAGGAGGATGCAAAGCTTTCCCTTTGCGTGGGCATAGCCGACCTCGTAGAACACGTTAGGATTCTTGCCTGACATGTCGGCGATAATCACATCGGCTAAGTCAATCTGCCGATATATCCGCTCCAACATGCTCTCTTGGTAAATCTGCTCGTCAACGCGCTCCGCGATGAACCCGAGCTGAACCGCCGTTTCTTTGATTCCCAACTGATAGATATCATCGAACGCCTTATCGAAAGGCATGAGAACAAACGCAAACGGTTTGAGGGGGTCAGTTGTAGCTGTCATCGGCCTTAGTTGAATTTGGACTGGTCGCGCCTTGGGCGCCCAATTGTAGGGTGAAACGGCGTCTCTATCTCAAAAAAGACACGCGTGTCCAAGGCCAGTCAAACTTCCGTGTCTCCAGCGTGGCCCCGAATTTCCCCGCACGCCACGACTTTCTCCAACCACTGCCGTTTGATGCGCAGGCTGTAACCCTTGCCATAGCCAGCGGCTTCCCCTTTAATCGCCCACCCCCCAATCGAATGGCGA
Organism: Paraburkholderia sp. RL17-347-BIC-D; assembly: GCF_046027915.1. Lineage (NCBI taxonomy): Bacteria > Pseudomonadati > Pseudomonadota > Betaproteobacteria > Burkholderiales > Burkholderiaceae > Paraburkholderia > Paraburkholderia sp. RL17-347-BIC-D. Next base: position 28,780 of record NZ_JARESS010000022.1, on the reverse strand, counting down.
ACCTCAGTAGGGCAGGCGACCTCACGCAGGCGGTCAGCCATCGTATGCCTGAACTCGTGTGCTGTGTGGTCCCACTTGTTGGCTCTCAGCCATCCGTTCACCGTAGCCGATGCTCCATCAGCGTTGCAGCCTTCTTCATCCGATGTGTATCTTGGGAAGGCGAATTTTTGATTTGCTTTTGCCATCTCTTTTACCCGCTTGGCTGCCCATAGCGAATGGCCAAGCAGGGGCACCTCTCGCTCGCTTGAGCTGCCAGCGCCGCCCTTTACGGTTCGCCAAGGCTGTTCTTTTATTACGATGTGGGGCACGGGCGCATCCAGAACAATCTCACGCAGCGTCAGCCCAGCAACTTCAGCAATACGAGCGCCTGTATCCGATAGCATCGCAATCAGCCAGCGAATATCGTCATCAGCCTCCCTGCACTTGGCTTGGACAGCTACCAGCTCAGCGGGGTCGAACGGGACGCGTTCCTTGGTATCTTTGCCTTCACCGGCAATCTGTAGCGACTCGAAGGGATTGGTACGCGTCAGCTCCTTCTCTTTGATGTAGGAGGCAAAGACCGCATTGATGGTGCTGAGCCTTCTTCGAACCGTGCCAGTCTTGAGCCCTGCATCTAGCTGGCTCTGCACATACTTGTGGGCATCTTCACGGGTCGTCTTGTCCACTGGCTTATCGCCAATCGCATCCGTTAGGGTCTTGAATGCTGCGCGAGAAAAAGACGTGAAGTTGGTTTCGTCCCGCTTCTTATGGTGGCTGATGTACAGCTCAAGGGCGTCGCTAAGAGAATCCCTCAAGGTTCCGGCTGCCATCTGCATGGCAGTTGACTCGACCATCGTCAGGTACTCACTTCCGCTGGCTTCCCGATATACCTTCTCATCGCCATCGGCGTGAGCTTCCCGCTTTTTCTCCAAGTGGTCATGGAGCAACTGAAGGGCAGTCTCGGTGATCTCGTCGCGCGCTGTTCCAGGCACGATGCCCCATGAGGCCAGGAAAGCCTCAGCATGCTTGCGGGTAGCCTTGAGGGAGGAATCAGGATCAGCCCTCAGCATCCGCCAGTCCTCTTCGAACTGCGCGTTGAGCGCGTCAATCTTCCGCGCTGCCAAGGCAACGTCAGAGGTCTTGAGGTTGATCTTTACGAGCTTCTTACCGTAGTGCTGCTGGAGGTCGCGCGGAATGGGCCGCTGGAAATAGAAGGTATTTCCACGTTGGTAGCTGTGCTTCAAGATGAGCGTGAGTGCGCCTAGGCGTATCTGCATGATGGTAACTACCACATAAGTTACCACAGAAACACGCCCGGATAAGCCGGGGAGGCTTGCTGCGTAAGGCTTTGCTGAAGATTGCTGGTGCCCAGGGCCGGAATCGAACCGGCACGCCTTGCGGCGGGGGATTTTGAGTCCCCTGCGTCTACCAATTTCACCACCTGGGCAGGTCTTGCAGCGCACGCGTCAGAAGCTGGCGCGCGGCGAAGACGCAGATTATGGCCGAAAATTCGACGACGGGCAAGCCAGTTGCTTTCGTCCGCCTCAAGGCCTTCAAACCGTGCGGGAAAATCGTTCGAGTGTCTGCTGGCCGAGATACCGATCGAACACCATCGCGATGTTGCGCACCAGCATGCGTCCGGCCATCCGCACTTCAAGCTTGTCCGCTGCGAGCGACACCAGGCCGTCCTGCTCGAAGCCGTGCAAACGCTCCAGCTCCGGCTCGAACGTCTCGGCGAAGTGGATGCCATAAGCCGCTTCGAATTCGTCGAAGCGCAATTCCAGGTTGCACATGAGTTGCGTGATCACGTCGCGGCGCAGACGGTCGTCGGCGGAAAGGCGCACGCCGCGTGCGATGGCGAGCTTGCCAGCATCGATCGCCGCGGCGTAGCCCGGCAGATCCTTGATGTTCTGCGCGTACACGTCGCCGACTTTGCCGATCGACGATGCGCCGAAGCCGATCAGATCGCATTCAGCCCGCGTGCTATAGCCCTGGAAATTACGGTGCAAGGTTCGTTGCGCTTGCGCGCGCGCGAGTTCGTCCGTGGGCAGCGCGAAGTGATCCATGCCGATGTACACATAACCCGCGCCCGTCAGACGTTCGACCACGCGCTGCAGGATCGCGAGTCGCACTTGGGGCGAAGGCAGCGTGGCAGTGTCCATCTGACGTTGCATCTTGAAGAGCTGCGGCATGTGCGCATAGGCAAACACCGAGAGACGATCGGGCGCGAGCGCGAGCATCGTGTCGAGCGTACGGCTGAAGTTCTCGACCGTTTGATGCGGCAGTCCGTAAATCAGATCGACGCCGATCGAGTGAAAGCCGGTGTCGCGCGCGGCCTGCATCACCGAGGCGGTCATCTCGAGCGGTTGAATGCGGTTGATTGCCTGCTGCACGACCGGATCGAAGTCCTGCACGCCAAGGCTCAGCCGATTGAAACCCAGCTTCCGCAGATGCGCGATGGTCTCAGGCGATGCTTCGCGCGGATCGACTTCGATCGAATATTCGGCGTCAGCATCGGGCAGCAGCGTGAAGTGCTCTCGCGTGGCGGCCATCAACTCGGCTGTTTCGTCGTGCGACAGAAAAGTCGGCGTGCCGCCGCCCCAGTGCAATTGCGACACCGGACGCCGCGTGTCGAAACATGCCGCCTGCAGAGCCATTTCGCGTTTCAGCCGCTCGAGGTACGGACGCGCATGGGCGCGGTTTTTCGTGGCGACCTTATTGCAACCGCAGTAGAAGCACACGGTGTCGCAAAACGGAATGTGGAAGTACAGCGAGAGATCCGTGGCCGACGCGCCCGGGTCGGCGGCGGCGCGCAAATAGTCGGCGGGATCGAAGTTGTCGCGGAACTGCAGGGCGGTCGGATAGGACGTATACCGTGGGCCGTTCGCACTGTACTTGGCGAGCAGGTCAGGGCGGAACAGCATGCTGGCGATGGACATGAAGGACTCGACGGCTGGCGGGCGGCCATCGAGGAAGAAGCGGACCGCCGCGGTTCGCGCGATCGGATCGAACCGCGCGGACGCCTCTTGAGCATGGCCTTTCGGATCCTACGAGTTTACGTGAGCGGGCATTCGCCCGATTGCGTAAAAAGGTCGCACGGAATGCGATGGCACAATGCGGGTCTGATAGTGCGTTGCCCGTCTTCGGGTTCAGGAAAAATGTCGTGAGTGATGTGTCGAACAGCGCCGTGAAGCGCGAGTCTCCGTTCCACGTGGCCGGTCACGCGTGCCGCCCCGATTGCGGCGCGTGCTGTATTGCGCCGTCGATTTCGAGTCCGATTCCGGGCATGCCGAACGGCAAGCCGGCGGGCGTGCGCTGCGCGCAACTCGGCGACGATCTGCGCTGCGCGATCTTCGGCCAGCCGGAGCGACCGGCGTGCTGTTCCGGTCTGCAACCGCAGATGGAAATGTGCGGCACGAACCGCGGCGAGGCCCTCGCGTGGCTCATGCAGCTTGAAACGCAAACTCAACCGCACGCGCAAACGGTGGCTCGCTGCTAACGCGCGCAAGCGAATCGCTGCAAGCCGCAAACTGCAAACCACAAGCCGAAAACAAACAACGCAATCGCATGCCCGTACAAGTTTCCACAGGAGATTTCGCATGACTCGACCCGCTGCGCCGGCCCGGCGCCGCTTCCTGCTTGCCGCGCTGACAGGCTGTAGCGCGCTCGGCATCACCGTTTCGCTCGCAGCCTGCGCGACGTCGACTTTTCCGTTCATCCCCTCGCAGTACACGTTCTCGCGGCAACAGGTGCAGGACGCGGTGCAGCGCAAATTTCCCTATCAGCGTACGGTCTCGCAAGTGTTCGATGTCGCGCTCACCAACCCGGTGGTCGGCTTGCTGCCGGACGCGAACCGCGTCTCGGTGAAGCTCGACGCGCGCCTCGTAAGTCCCTTCATGCCGCAGCCGGTCGACGGCGTGTTCACGCTGTCGAGCGAACTAGCCTACGACGCCGCCAGCAAATCGGTCGTGCTCAAGTCGCCGAACGTCGACAACGTCAGCGTGAGCGGGCAGGCGCAGGCCTACACGCAGCAGATCAACGCTGCGGCGGCGGTGCTCGCCACGCAGTTGCTGACCAACTATCCGATCTACACCTTCAAGCCCGAACAATTGCAATTTGCCGGAGTGAATTACGAACCCGGTACAATCACCATCCTTACAAACGGCATACGCGTGCAGATCGTCGAAAAATGACGCGGCGCGCGGCCGGCAGGGCCGCGCGCTTTCCGTGCCGGCCCTGTGCGTTCCGACTATCTACAGCGATGAGGGGCACGGATGGACTGGCTATTGGCTTGCAAGGCGCTGATTCTGGGCGTCGTCGAAGGGTTGACGGAGTTTTTGCCCGTGTCGAGCACCGGGCATTTGATCGTCGCGGGCAGTCTGCTGAACTTCACCGATGAGCACGCGAAAACCTTCGATGTCGTGATCCAGCTCGGCGCGATTCTCGCGGTGTGCTGGGAATTTCGCCGCCGCATCGGCAGTGTGGTGTCCGGCTTGCCGAGCCGGCCGGATGCGCGCCGTTTCACGCTGAACGTGATCATCGCCACGATTCCGGCGATCGTGCTTGGCTTGCTGTTCGAAAAATCGATCAAGGCGGCGTTGTTCTCGCCGGTGCCGGTCGCGTTCGCGCTGGTGGCGGGCGGCGTCGTGATCCTGTGGGCGGAATCGCGTCAGCGCGCGCGCGGCGAGCCGGCGGCGCGTGTGCAGAGCGTGGACGACCTGAACGCGCTGGACGCGCTGAAAGTCGGCCTCGCGCAATGCTTCGCGCTGATTCCGGGCATGTCGCGCTCGGGTTCGACGATCATCGGCGGGATGCTGTTCGGTCTCGACCGGCGCGTCGCCACGGAGTTTTCCTTCTTCCTCGCGATTCCGATCATTTTCGGCGCGACCGGTTACGAGCTGTACAAAGACTGGCATGTGCTTTCCGTCGACGCGCTCGGCACCTTCGCGGTCGGTTTCGTGGCGGCCTTCGTCAGCGCTTTCGCCTGCGTGCGCTGGCTGTTGCGCTACATCGCCGCGCACGATTTCACCGCGTTTGCGTGGTATCGCATCGGCTTCGGACTGCTGATCCTGCTGGTCGGCTACAGCGGCGCGTTGAGCTGGACGGATTGAGCGCTTCCGTTTCGCACGATCCATGAGAAAAGGTCCGCATGTGCGGACCTTTTTTATTTGCCGGCCAACCTCGCTGCGCGCTTACGCAGCGCCGCGTTTGCGGAAGACCAGATCCCACACGCCGTGTCCGAGCCGCAGCCCACGGCGTTCGAACTTCGTCACCGGACGGTACTCCGGACGCGGCGCATAGCCGTCGGCGGTGTTTTCCAGCGCCGGATCGGCGCCCAGCACTTCGAGCATCTGTTCGGCGTAGTTCTGCCAGTCGGTCGCGCAATGCAGGTAGGCGCCGGGTTTCAGGCGCGATACCAGCAGCGCGACAAACTTCGGCTGGATCAGCCGGCGCTTGTGGTGGCGCGCCTTGTGCCACGGGTCTGGAAAGAAGATATGCACGCCGTCGAGGCTGTCTGGAGCGATCATCTGTTCGAGCACTTCGACGGCGTCGTGCTGAATGATGCGGATGTTCGCCACATTCTGTTCGCCCATCAGTTTCAGCAGTGCGCCGACGCCCGGCTCATGCACCTCGACGCCGAGGAAATCGTCGCCGGGACGGTGCGAGGCGATTTCAGCGGTTGTCGCTCCCATGCCGAAGCCGATTTCCAGCACGCGTGGCGCCTCGCGGCCGAATACGCTGTTCCAGTCGGGCTGCTGCGGAGCGAAGGGCACCACGAAGCGCGGGCCGAGTTCGTCCATGGCGCGGCGCTGGCCTGTCGAGACGCGGCCGGCGCGCGTGACAAAGCTGCGGATGCGGCGCCGATGCAGAGCTTCTTCTTGCGGCGCGTCGTCGCCGGCGGGCCGGTGTTCGGTTTCGCTGGAGGGCGTCGGGAGTTCGTCCGGCAGACCGGCGTCGTTTGGATCGTGGATCATCTTCGATGCTGCTACAAGGGTGAGGGCTTTCGCGGCAAGCCTCGCGTGCTGCACGGTGCCTGTCGATGCTCACGCGTTATGGGGCGCGAGCGCCGATCGGCACGGCTGGTGAGCACAAGGTTTACGGCTCGCTGCGCCGGGCTGCCGCTATGACAAAAAAGCCGCCTTCATGGAGGCGGCTCGTGCTGGATTCTGCTGAAGGCATCAGCAGGAAAGTGGAGCGGGCGTTGCAAGTGCGCGTAAGGTAGCACAACCGAAAAGGGCGCGTCCAGACGGACCGGGGACGACGGGGAGTATGAATGCGGGTGGGGATATTACATTTAAGTAACGCGGATGGCTGTGCAATTGATTTAATCGTTTTGTAAGGTATTTGCTTGGGCCGATTATCTGGATGAGAAACTAGCATCAGCAAGCGTTCGCATTTTCGCCGCCGGTCTTCCCGCGGTTTACAGTTACCGGTGGCATGCACTTCGTTGTCCGATGCCAATCGAGGCGGTGTCGCTTACTCGACGTTTTTCTCGGCCGGTTTGCGCAAATGAATCGATTGTCGAATTTGTCGTTCGAGAAAAAATTCCCAGGAAGCGACGGAGGAAGAGAGCGGTAGAGGCAGACCTTTTCGCGAAGCAGCCCGCTTATTCACGGGCTGACTGAAAAGTATCTGGAGCGGGCGATGGGAATCGAACCCACGGCTCTAGCTTGGGAAGCTGGGGTATTACCATTATACGACGCCCGCAGAGCACGCCATTCTACGCGGGTTTCACGCGATTTGGCAAACGTGGACGTCAGCGGCCTGTCTGAATGGGCGCTCGCTGCGGGAGCGTTGGCGCGGCGCGCGCGGTGTTCAGCGCCACGGCACAACGATTCACCTCACTAAGCCAGCCACGTATTCAGCGCTTCCTTGCGTGTTGTCGCGCATTCGGTCGGCTATGTCTCTCGCGAGCTTTACCTGCGACGGGGATCCTGAAGTGACTTCTGCTGTCATCAGGCGCCGCGGCCGGGTAGATCGAGGCCGGATCCACCCGCTACCACGCACAACGGAACGCGGCGAGTAACGCTTCGGCTGTCAATCAGATCGCGGAAATTGAATGCAGATGGAAGCCTATCTAAATACAAGACCAATCAAATAGATACGCGCAACCCGCTTCGATTTTAATTCGTTATGCATGATATTTCATCGGCATCAACGGATGCGGCTATCGAAAACTTCAAACAAATATTAAAGCTTGTCGAAATCCCGCCGTTTACTCCTCTAGCGTCCTTTCCAATTATTACAGGAGTTCATGCGATTTGATTCTGTCAAGTGGATTTTTGGAATGATTCAACGAATTGGCGCTGACGGCAAACATCGAGATCAAAACTACTAACGGCGTAATACAGCCAATCTGAGTGGCTGCGCAGTCGCCCAAAAACAAAAATGGATATGAAAATTAAGGCTAAATTGACGTTATCCCTGCTCGCTTCGCTCGCTCTGGCAGCGTGCGGCGGCGGTGGCGGCGGGGGCAATTCGGCGGCGACGCCGTCGGCCGGCAGCGCTTCGGCGCCGGCGGTGGCAAGTGCTCCCGGTCCCGCAAGCGCGCCGGATCCGGCTTCTTCGCCCGCCCTCAGTGGCGAGCCACTGCCGAGTCTGTCCAGTCCGCAGAGCGGTTCGGCTGCGGCCTCGGGCAACGGCGTAGAAGGAGTCTGGACCACGCAGTTCGGCGTCGACAAGACCACGGCGCTCGTCGATGCGCAGGGCAACATCTCTTACCTGAATACTGTAAGCGGCATCGGCTTGTCGGAATTCTTCGGCGTCATCGCGGCCACCGCGCCGAACTGGACGCTCACCTCAGGTGCGGCATTCATCGGCAACGTCTATTTTCCGACGACCTCCGGCTCGGGCTCGTTCGTCAATAACCAGACGTTCACGGGCAGCTATGTCGAGAATGGCACCACGGTGAATCTGTCCTGGAACTACGACGCGGCGAATGCGCTAGCTGTCACGCAGTCGAGCGTCGCGGGCACGTGGGCGGAAACCGGCTCGTCGCTGACGATTGCAAGCGACGGCACGTTAAGCGGGACATTGAGCAACTGCCCGGTCTCCGGCACGTTGCTGCTCGCCACGCCGTCATCCAGCAAGAATCTCTACACGTTGAGCGTGACCGGCACGACCGCATCCTGCACGTTGAAATCGGGCGCGACGTATTCGGGCAATGCGGCGATTACGTTCCTGCCGATCACGGGCAGCAACCTGTACGTGCGCACGATTTTCTTCATGATCAAGACAGCGACCAACACCACGGTCGCCTACGGTCAGCTAACGAAGCAATAAGCGGAAGCAATTAGCGGAAGCAATAAGCGACGCACGAAACAAAGCCGCCGCCTTTTTGATGGGCGGCGGCTTCTGAATGCTCGCTACATGTGCCTTCAGATCACAAAGTAAGTCAGTTGAACGGCCGCGCGGGTGACCACCATCAGCAGCACCTGCACGATCACGAACAGCAGGATCGGCGAGAGGTCGATGCCGCCGAGTTGCGGCACCACGCGGCGCAGCGGATTCAGAAACGGCGCCGTGAGCTGGTACAGGATCGGCATGGCCGGCGAACGTGGATTGAGCCACGACAGCAGCGCCATCAGGATCGTCAGCCAGATGATCAGATTCAGCGCCCACTTGATCAGCGTCAGCACCGCGACGATCAGCAGCGTCGGCAACAGCGTGAGCGGATCGGCGCCGGTCAGCACCACCATCAGCACCACATACACCATCGCCGCGAGCAACGCCGCGACGAGGCTCGCCCAATCGATCTTGCGCGTGCTCGGCAAGATATGCCGCAGCGGCAGCACGATCCAGTTGGTGACTTGCAGCACCGCGTTCGTGACGGGGTTGTAGGGCGGCATGCGCACGACCTGCAGCCATGCGCGCAGCAACAGCGCCGCGCCGAACAGCGTGAAGACGGTATTGAGCAGAAAACGGGCGATATCGCCAAACATCTCGTGTCCTTATCCTTCGGATGACGGCCGCCGACCGGCCGCAGGGTGCCGGCGCTCTCCGAACGGCGCGCCGGCGGTTTCATTTGGATTTCCCGCGCCTTTGCCGCACTGGCGCGTTACGCGTCGTTTGAAGCGGCCGCGTAGTTTTGCGATGCCAAGGTTCGCGGGTCACGATCAACGGCTCACTGTATTAAAGGCCGCGATTCGTCCCGCTTCCGCGGGGCATCACACGGAAATCTTGATCTCGCTGATCAGAATCGTGCCGTTGCCACCGTCCGTGTAGTTGGGGATGTCGGCCATCAATTTCTCGGAGGCCGGCTTGAAGACTTTGTAGAAGTCGTCTGCGCTGTCGAACAGGAAGTGGCCCGCGGCGACGTACGGCGGCGGCGTTCCAGGCGGGCCGGCATTGATGCCGACGTCGACCGACCAGCTCTTCAGCGACGGCCCGAACAGCTTCGCCGCGAGCGGCATATGCGCGACGCAGTAATAGTCCACGTCGAAGTGGCCGTTTTCCCGGTACGGATAGAGGATGCTGACCTTGATCATTGTGCGTTCTCGTCTGTTGGTCCCGATGCGCGGCGCTGGCGGATTGCGCGCGGCGCCGGACGTCACATTATCACGGCTTACTTGACGCTTGCACCTGCTGCGGCCTGATTCAGCGACCGCTCGAGGGATTCTTCCACGACCTCGGAGATGGCGTCGATCGCGGCTGGCGGCGTGGCGCGGCGTTCGGCCAGCCCGACCGCGCGCCGCGACATCAGCCCGTACAGCGCGGCGTGGTCGCCGCCGAGGCCTTCCAGCAACGCCAGCTGCTTCTGCACGACGCCCGTGTCGCCGCGCGATACGGGGCCCGCGAGCGCGTTGGGCAAACCCTTGTCACGGGCGGTTTCGATGGTGCCGGAGAGCATCGGCAGCAGCGCGCGCAGCGCGTCGTCTTCGGCAAAACCCAGCGTGCGCCACAGCGCGACGCATTCCGCGAGGCTGCACAGCGCGAAGCTGGCGGCGTAGTGCGCGGCGGCGTGATAGAGCATGCGGCCGCCCGCCGGAATCGATAGCGGATGGCAGCGCAGCGCGACGGCGAGCGCCGTCAGGGTGTCTTTTAGTGCGCCGTCGGCCTCGATCGTCACCGAGCAGCCGGCGATGCGCTCGAGATCGGCGAGTTCGCCGCTAAAGAGGTACAGTGGATGAAAACCGCCGATCGAGGCGCCCTGGTCACGTGCCGGGGCGAGCAATTCGACCGGCGAGGCGCCGCTGCAATGCACGAGCGCCTTGCCGTGCGCGCCGGCCGCGCCGTCCGGCCCGTACCGGAGTGTGTGCGCTGACGTACCGATGCTGTCATCGGGAACAGCTAAAAAGACGATATCGGCGGCGTCGACCACCTGTTGTGGGTTCTCGAATGCCGCGCAATGCTCGATTTGACTGGCGAGCCGGCCGGCGGAGGCCGCCGAGCGGCTTGCCACCGCCGTGACCGGATAGCCGGCGCGTGAAAAGCTCAGCGCGAGACAACGCGCGAGCCGGCCCGCACCGATAAAGCCGAGGCGCGGCAGAGAGGACTGGGACATGGTTGCCTGCTCCACACGGAACATTGGGAAAGCAGAAGTATCGCGCATCCGCCACGCCCGCGGCGCGGCTTGGCGCTGGCTTTTCCTTGACAAGTGCGCGCGCGATATGGCGCGCCCGTCCGGTCATCCGGCGGCGCGCCCCCCGCGGGTTTGAAAACTGCTCACAATTCTTCAGAGCCGGTTTGGCAGTTGCTGTCCTGGGTATTTCGTCTCGCAGTCAGATTCGGGAGGTTCACGATGAATATTTTTTCTTACCGAAAGCACTTGCGGTTCCTGACGCATGCACAGCGTCGTCGCTGGTGGGACCAGAAAAAGCGCCTGACGCCGCGCGTGCGGATCAGCGGCGCCTATGTCCCGCCGAGCGTGTCCCGCGAGTTCGCGTATGTGAAGGTCGGCTGACGTAGCGGCCTTCGCTGGTAAGAAATGCCCGGTCAGTCGGCCGGGCATTTTTCATTTTGGGGCTCAATTGATGCCGTCAGGATTGAAGCTAATTTGTAATCAAAGATTACCGTGAAGCGAATGCCTCAAGCCGTAATGCGGGCATTGCGACTGATTGCGGTGCGGTCGGACACCTGCAATCCTTGAGTTTTCAGCGTATTGCGAAGCTCATTGGTCACTGACGGCGTCCTCAGGAATTGCGGGCTTCTGCCGCCAATTGCAATTTGCAACAAATGCGAACAGATAGGCGTGGTCTTTTTCGATACATTGGTTTCATAGCATGCAGGGCATGCGAAGTCGGCGACCTTGGTGGGCCGCGCTAGGAGAATAAAAGTGAAAAAGATCGTTCCGTTTGTCGTTGCCGGAGCACTCGGCTTGGGACTTGCCGGTGCCGCTCAGGCGCACGTTTCTGTCGGTATCGGTATTGGGGTTCCGATTGCGCCGGCTTACCCGGTTTATGCCGCGCCGCCGCCGGTTTACTACGCGCCGCAGCCGGTTTATGCGCCGCCGGTCGTATATGCGCCGCCGCCAGTCGGTTACTACGGTGGCTACGGACGCCCTTACTACCACCACCACGGCTATTACCGCGGTTATTACGGCCACGGCTACTATCGCCGCTAATGGCGGCACGCAACGCTATTCTTTAACGGCGTAACGCCGGCTTGATCGCCGGGTTACGCCGTTTGTTTTTTTGTGGCCGCTTTTCATGCAGCCAATGCTGCGCTTATTGTCGGAGTGACGATTTGAATGGGCGTTTGCCGGTTAGGGCGGAGAGTCGCCACCGAAGCTCGCCGCACGCCTGACGTTCCAAACTTGGGTCGAAGCTGGGAGAATGGCGGTTTCGCCACCGCTTTGGAGAGTTTCGCCGATGCAAGCGCTTCCCGCTCCCACTTTCGACGACGTACTCGACGCCGCTGCGCGTCTCGAAGGCGTCGCCCACCGCACCCCCGTTCTAACCTCGAGCACTTTCAATGAGCGCACGGGGGCGGCGGTGTTCTTCAAGTGCGAAAATTTTCAGCGCATGGGCGCCTTCAAATTTCGCGGCGCTTATAACGCGATCTCGCATTTCGACGCGGAGCAGCGCAAAGCCGGCGTGCTGACGTATTCGTCCGGTAACCATGCTCAGGCGATCGCCTTGTCTGCACGCCTGGCCGGCATCCACGCGACGATCGTCATGCCGCAGGACGCACCCGCGGCCAAAGTCGCGGCCACCAAGGGCTACGGCGGTGAAGTGATCACCTACGACCGCTACACGGAGAACCGTGAAGAGATCGGCCGGCGGCTTGCCGAAGAGCGCGGCATGACGCTGATTCCACCGTATGACCATCCGCATGTGATCGCCGGGCAGGGCACGGCGGTGAAAGAGTTGATCGAGGAAACCGGTCCGCTCGACATGCTGTTCGTGTGCCTCGGCGGCGGCGGGCTGATCAGCGGCAGCGCGTTGTCCGCGGCGGCATTGAGCCCGGCGTGCACGGTGATCGGCATCGAACCGGAAGCGGGCAACGACGGCCAGCAGTCGCTGGCGCGCGGCGAGATCGTGCATATCGACACACCGCGCACGATCGCCGATGGCGCCGCCTCCACGCATCTCGGCGACTACACGTTCGCGATCATCCGGAAACTGGTCGCGCAGATCGAAACGGTCAGCGACGCGCAGTTGATCGAGACGATGCGCTTTTTCGCGCAGCGCATGAAGATCGTGGTCGAGCCGACGGGCTGCCTCGCCGCGGCTGCGGTGCTCAACGGCATCTTGCCGGTGAAGGGCAAGCGTGTCGGGGTGGTGGTGAGCGGCGGCAACGTCGATCTGGAAAAGCTCGCGCAATACCTAGCCTGATACATTGCGCCGGCTGGCGTTGTTGCGCTTACCGTAGCTGATGCCTGACGCGTGATCGAAAACGGCTCGCCAACGCGAGCCGTTTTTATGTCAACTTGCCACGTGCGCGGTTTGCACGATCAGATCGCGATATCCGTTGACGATCACGCTGTACGAGAAGTACGCAAACAGCAGCGCGGACAACACGTGACAAGCGCGCAGCAAACCGGTGCCGGCGCGTTTGCGTCCGTGGCTGCCGAGTCCGCAGATAAAGATCGTCCAGCACAGGCCGCCGAGAAAAAATCCGCCGAGAAACACCGGCGCGGTCGTGACGCTCGTGGCGCCCGCTTTCGCGATCAACGCGCCGCCGACCGCGGCGAACCACAGAATCGCCGATGGTGACGACACCGCCAGCAAGACGCCGCGCAAGAAACCGCGCCACGCCGACAGATGCGGCACACTCGCGTCCGCTTCACCGGCCGCGGCCGGTGCCGTCGCCGGGAACATCGCTTCACGCGCCATCTTCCAGGTCAGGAAGAGCAGGATCGCCGCGCCACCGAGCCACACCACCCAGCGCACCGACTCGAACTGCAGCAAGGCGGCCATGCCCGCGAGCGCGAGCGCCGCGTAAATCAGATCGCCGATGCACGAACCGAGGCCGAGCCAGAAGCCCGGTTTGAAGCCATGCGAGAGCGCCAGGGAAATCATGGCGACGTTCACGAGACCGATATCCAGACACAGCGACAGCGACAGAAAGAATCCATCCGACATCATTGAAAAGGCATGCATCCGCGCAACGGCTCCGATCGCTTTGTTATTCAGTCTTGTTGTACGGCTTGCCTCAGAGGCCCAACTCGTTCCACAAGGTGTCGATGCGCTGTTTGACCGCGTCGTCCATCACGATGGGACGGCCCCATTCGCGATCGGTTTCGCCGGGCCACTTGTTGGTCGCGTCGAGGCCCATCTTCGATCCCAGTCCGGCCACCGGCGAGGCGAAATCCAGATAGTCGATCGGCGTGCGATCCACCAGCACCGTGTCGCGCGCCGGATCGATGCGCGTGGTGATTGCCCAGATCACTTCCTTCCAGTCGCGGATATTCACGTCCTCGTCGACCACGACGATGAACTTCGTATACATGAACTGCCGCAGGAAGCTCCACACACCGAACATCACGCGTTTGGCGTGGCCGGGATAGCTCTTCTTCATCTGCACGATGGCCATGCGGTAGCTACAGCCTTCGGGCGGCAGATAGAAGTCGGTAATCTCGCTGAACTGCTTTTGCAACAGCGGCACGAACACTTCGTTGAGGGCGACGCCGAGTACGGCAGGTTCGTCGGGCGGTTTGCCGGTGTAGGTGGAGTGGTAGATCGCGTCGCGCCGCATGGTGATGCGCTCGACCGTGAAGACAGGGAACCATTCCTGCTCGTTGTAGTAGCCGGTGTGATCGCCGTACGGGCCTTCCAGCGCATGTTCGTAGGCCGCCGACGCGCCCTTGACCGGACGTGGCGGAGCGCCTGCGGGAGCGGGCGAGGGCGTACCCTCCTGCGGGTAGATGAAACCTTCGAGCACGATCTCGGCGCGCGCGGGCACCTGCAAGCCGTCGACGCCCGGCGTGATGCACTTCGCCAGTTCGGTGCGGCCGCCGCGCAGCAGGCCGGCGAACTGGTATTCGGACAGCGTGTCGGGCACCGGCGTGACCGCGCCGAGGATCGTCGCGGGATCGGCGCCCAGCACGACGGCCACCGGATAAGGCTTGCCCGGGTTCTGCAGCGCGAACTCGCGAAAATCGAGCGCGCCACCGCGATGCGCGAGCCATCGCATGATCAGTTTGTTACGTCCGATCAATTGCTGGCGATATATCCCTAAGTTTTGTCGGCTTTTGTTCGGGCCTTTTGTGACGGTCAGGCCCCATGTGATCAGCGGGCCGGCATCGCCGGGCCAGCAGGTCTGAATCGGCAGCCTGGCGAGGTCCACGTCGTTGCCTTCCCAGACGATTTCCTGGCAGGGCGGCGCGCTTACCGTCTTGGGCGCCATGTCCCATACCGCCTTCGCCAGCGAGAACAGTTTGCCGGCGTCCTTGAGCCCCTTCGGCGGCTCCGGTTCCTTCAACGCGGAGAGCAGCCGGCCCACATCGCGCAGCGATTCGAGCGCGGCGCCGTCGCCTTCGCCGGCTTGCGCGTCGACACCCATGCCGAGCGCGACCCGCCGAGGCGTGCCGAACAGGTTGCCGAGCACCGGGAACGCATGCTGTGCCTTGCTCTCGAACAGCAAAGCGGGACCACCGGCGCGCAACACGCGGTCGCACAACTCGGTCATTTCCAAGACCGGCGAGACGTTTTGTGAGATGCGGCGCAGTTCACCGATCGTCTCGAGACGGCCGACGAAATCGCGCAGGTCTTTGTATTTCATCTGGTGCTGTTCAGTGCCGCGCAAGCGGCGAAAAAGGGAGGCGCAGCAGGGTTTAACGGCGCCAGAACGATTGTCGATTTTACCTGTGTTGGTAAGCGCACGTAGATCGGCGAAACGGCCTAAGTGAGACGGATGAGTCGAGATAGCTCAAAAGGCGCGTGCCGCGCGGTTTTGGACGGTCTGAACACTGTTCATTATTACAATTAGTTATACATTTGCCTATCTATAGTGTTGACGATCTATAAAACCCTGCATAGAATCCGTCCACATTGGTTGCAGGGCGTGAACGTTTTTACCACTGCCCCCGGTCCCATCAGACGCAACGCGTCACCGCTTACCGACCCCTGCACGGTATCTAACGGCCTTATTGATGTCCTGCCAGCGCCAACTGACGCTGGTTTTTCGCGTGGGAGCCACCGCCCGCATGCTTTTTTGACATGCCGCGGTCCTCTTTCAGGATGGCTCCCCACAAACGGTATTTGCCGTTTTCCCGACGTCGCTGCTGCCCTAACCAGACAGAGCACGCGATGTCTTGATTCTGCGAACGTGCCTCACCGCTTCTTCATCCGGCGGGGTTCGCGGATCATGCAACATGGGAGATCTGAATGAACGCCTGGTTATCGTGGCGTCCCGATGAGCGTATCGCGCAAGTTGTGCGTGGTGTGCTGCGTCGCGGGACGCGAATGAGTCATCACCTGTTCAGCATCGTCGGCGGGATCGCCGTTGTGCTGACAGTCGCACTGTGGCTGATGCCGGCCCTGCGCGGCACGCTAGCCGCCAAGTTGATGCCGGTCATTTCCGCCGCTGTGCAAGCCGGTCCCGCCCGTCTGCTGCAGGGCAACCCGCTGCCGGCTTTCGGACCGCCCGCCCGCGCGTCCTCTGACGACTCGCTGTCCGCGAACACGAACGTCCCCGATGCCTTGAGCGGCACGAACAGTGGTAGCAACGGCAACACCGACGTCACCGCGGGCAACACCAGCTTTGACGGCGCATTCGACACCACCGGCTCGACCGGCGTGAGCGGTATGGGTGTCGCGGCGCTAAACGGTCTCGACCCGCGCACCATGCAAAGCGTGACCGCGCTGGCACGGCTGATCCCGGCGCAACGCGTATCCGCCGACGCGCGCGACGACCGCGTGCTGATCTCGACCCGCGAGCAGGATCTGGTTGCATCGTATCTGGCACGGCGCTATCGCGTCGCTCAGGAGCCCGTCAGCGAGCTCGTGAAGGCCGCGTTTGACACCGGTCGCGAAGTCGGTCTCGATCCGCTGCTGCTGCTGTCCGTGATGGCGATTGAATCGGGCTTCAACCCGTACGCCGAGAGCGGCGTGGGCGCGCAAGGCCTGATGCAGGTGATGTCCAAGGTGCACTCGGACAAATTCCAGTATTTCGGCGGCCAGAGCGCGGCGCTCGAACCGGTCGCGAACATCAAGGTGGGCGCGCTGGTGCTGAAGGATTGCATCGCACGCGGCGGCTCGCTGCCGGGCGGCTTGCGCCTGTACGTCGGCTCGACCTCGCAGGACGACGGCGGCTACGGCGCCAAGGTGATGGCCGAGCGCGGCCGTCTGCGCGACGTAGCGCGTGGCCGCAAGGTGCCGATCAACGCGCCGCAGGCGCCGGTTCTGACTGCGTCGACCAATACGACTGCGGCTGCACCTGCCGGCAACGGCAAGCGCGTGCAGGTGACGCTTGAAGGCAGTCATCAATTGAGCGCAGCGACATCGGTGAAGACACCGGTTTCCTCCGAGCAGGACGACGCGAGCGCCAACGCGACCAAGCACGTGGCATCGGCTTCGGAGTTGGGCGCTTGAGGTCGGTAGCGCAAAGTTGACGGCTCGATGCTGAAGCAAGCGGCAACAAAAAAAGGACACCCATCAGGAGTGTCCTTTTTTTCGTCTGGCGATTGAGAGCGCGCCGCTTCGCTCAACCCTTGCCGAAGAACTTCGCTAGCCGCTCGACCGCTTCTTCCAGCTTCGGATAGGCGGTGGCGTACGACAGCCGGATGTACTCCTTCGGCGCGTGCGTACCGAAATCCATGCCCGGCACCAGCACCACGCCGGCATCGTGCAGCATGGCCTTGGTGAGCGCCGCGCTGTCGCCGGCCGCGGGATGCGCGACCGTGCGGCAATCGGCGTACACGTAGAACGCGCCGTCGGGCATGACCGGCACCGAGAAACCAAGCGATTCCAGCGCCGGCGCGATGAAGTCGCGGCGACGCTTGAATTCCAGACGCCGCGCTTCGTAGATTGCGATCGTTTCCGGCTCGAAGCAGGCAAGCGCCGCGTGTTGGGCGAGCGCGGAGGCGCAGATGAACAGGTTTTGCGCAAGCTTTTCGAACGCGCTGACCATGCCGGGCGGCACTACCAGCCAGCCCAGACGCCAGCCCGTCATGTTGAAGTACTTCGAGAAGCTGTTGACGGTGATCACGTCGTCGCCGAACGAGAGCGCCGACACCGGCTTTGCGTCGTAGCTCAGGCCCTGGTAGATCTCGTCGACGATCGTAAAGCCGCCACGCGCCCGCACGGCCTTGACGATGCGCTCCAGTTCAGCCGGTTCGATAGACGTGCCGGTCGGATTCGACGGCGACGCCAGCAGCACGCCACGGGTGCGCTCGTTCCAGAGGCGCTCGACGTCGGCGGCGGTGAGTTGGAAACGTTCGGCCGGGCCGCTGGGCACCATCACCGGCTTGCCTTCGGCTGCGATTACGAAATGGCGGTTGCATGGATAGCATGGGTCGGGCATCAGCACTTCGTCGTCGCGATCGACCAGCGCCGCGCACGCCAGCAGCAATGCGGCTGATGCGCCGGCGGTGACGACGATCCGCGCCGGATCCACGTCGACGCCGTAGAAGTCGGCGTAATGCGCCGAGATCGCTTCGCGCAGCGCGTGCAGGCCGAGCGCGCTGGTGTATTGCGTGACGCCACGGCGCAGCGCACTCGCGGCCGCCTCGATGACCGGCCCGGGCGCGGTGAAATCGGGTTCGCCGATTCCCATGTGAATGATGTCGCGCCCCTCGCGCTCGAGAAGCGCGGCCTCCTTGGCCAGCTCCATCACATAGAAAGGCTGGATGGCGTCCACGCGTGCAGCAAGCCGCACCAAGGGTTCGGTCACGGAGTTCATACGATCAAATCCAGTTCAAAAGCAAAAGCGGGACGACGTTTGGCGCGAGTGTTCACGCGCGAAGCGGCGTCCTTGCAAACGGTCCGGTTGCGCCGCCGCGTTTAGCGAGGCGCATGACGACGATCATGCATGCCGCTCATGCGCCTTGCGCTCAACGCTTGCGAGCCGCCTGCGTTTCATCCACGCGCAGTTGTGCCGACAGCTTGTCCAGCACGCCGTTCACGTACTTGTAGCCATCCGCGCCGCCGAACGTCTTGGCGAGTTCGACCGCTTCGTTGATGACCACGCGATACGGAATATCGACGTGATTCTTCAGTTCGAACGCGGCCACCAGCAACACGGCGCGTTCGACCGGCGAGAGTTGCTCGATCGGACGGTCCAGACACGGAGCGATTGCCGCGGACAACGCTTCCGAATCGCGGATCACGCCGTGCAGAATGGCGTTCAGATGTTCGTGGTCGGCCTTGTCGAAGCCTTGCGCGCCGCGCAGTTGCGCGTCGATTTCGCCGCCGGGCGAGCCCGACAGCAGCCACTGGTAAAGCCCCTGCGTGGCCAGTTCGCGGGAGCGTCGGCGTGCGCTCTTCATGCCTCTTCCTCTTCTTCGTCTTCTTCCTCGTCATCGCCGCCGAGTTGTTCGAGCGCGACGGCGAGATTCGCCATTTCGACGGCTACGCGCGCTGCGTCACGACCCTTTTCGGTCATGCGCGCGACGGCCTGTTCGTCGTTTTCGGTGGTCAGCACCGCATTCGCGACCGGAATGCCGAAGTCGAGGCCGATACGCGTGATGCCCGCGCCGCTTTCGTTCGAGACCAGTTCGAAGTGGTACGTTTCGCCGCGAATCACCGCGCCGAGCGCGATCAGTGCGTCGAATTGCGCGCTTTCGGCGAGCTTTTGCAGCGCCAGCGGGATTTCCAGCGCGCCCGGCACGGTGACGAGCAGCACGTCTTCGCCGGTCACGCCGAGGCGTTCGAGTTCTTCGATGCAGGAGTCCGCGAGGCCGTTGCAAACGGGTTCGTTAAAGCGCGCCTGGACGATGCCGATACGCAGTCCGTCGCCGTCGAGATTCGGTTGGTATTGTCCGATTTCCATGTGAATTCCGTAGTGTTTTGAGTGGGCGCTAAGCGCGTGAATGGTCGGATCAGCCTTGTTGCGGAGATTGTGGCTTGCTGCCCGGCATCGGCACGAAGCCCGTGACTTCGAGACCGTAGCCCGACATGCTGCCCAGCTTGCGCGGGTTCGACAGCACCTGCATCTTGCCGACACCGAGCTCACGCAGAATCTGCGCGCCGATGCCATACGTCTTGAAGTCGACCGGGCGCCGTTTGAGCGCGTCGGCTCTTTCCTTAGAGTCGAACGCCTTGAAAACGTCGATCAGATGGTCCTTCGAGTCGCCGCAGTTCAGCAGCACGATCACGCCGCAGTCGCGTGCGGCGATCTCTTTCATGGCCGCGTCCAGCGTCCACGAGTGGGTGGATTCGCCAACTTCCAGCAGATCCAGCACCGACAGCGGTTCATGCACGCGCACCAGCGTGTCCTGATCCGTGCATGGCGTGCCGCGCACCAACGCAATGTGCGGCTGGCCGCTCGGCTGGTCCAGATACATGACCGCGCGGAACGCGCCGTGCGCGGTCTGCATGGTGCGTTCGCAAATCCGCTCGACGATCGACTCCGTGCGGCTGCGATAGTGGATCAGATCCGCAATCGTGCCGATTTTCAGATCGTGTTCTTTGGCGAATTCCATCAGGTCCGGCAGGCGCGCCATCGTGCCGTCGTCCTTGATGACTTCGCAGATCACCGCGGCCGGCGTGAGGCCCGCCAGCGCGGTGAAGTCGCAGCCCGCCTCGGTGTGGCCGGCGCGCACCAGCACGCCGCCGGGCTGGGCCATGATCGGAAACACGTGGCCCGGCTGCACGATGTGCTCGGCCTTGGCGTCCGGCGCCACCGCGGTGGCGATCGTGCGGGCGCGGTCCGCTGCCGAAATGCCGGTCGTGACGCCTTCGGCCGCTTCGATACTGACCGTGAACGCCGTTCCGTACTGCGTGCCGTTGCGGTAGGTCATGAGCGGCAGGTTCAGCAGCTTGCAGCGTTCCTGCGTAAGCGTCAGGCAGATCAGGCCACGGCCGTAACGGGCCATGAAATTGATCGCTTCCGGCGTGACGAATTCGGCGGCGATCACGAGGTCGCCCTCGTTTTCGCGGTCTTCTTCGTCGACGAGGATCACCATCCGGCCTGCTTTCAGTTCGGCAATGATCTCTAGAGTGGAGGCGAGCGTCATGTTGGCGAGAGTTTCGAAGAAAGCGCGTATTTTACGCCACGCGCGAGCCCAAGTCGCCTCCGCCGAACGGCATAGGCCGTTTGGCCGACTGGCGATGAGCCGTCCGCCGTTGCTATGCTCGTCGAAACGATGGACGCATGAACCGGCTGAAAGCGGCGGGGCGCCGCCGCCGGGCCATGCGTGGCAGGGCTTGCGGCCGTTTATTTCGGCGCGTTCAGCATGCGCTCGACGTAGCGCGCGATCAGATCGATCTCCAGATTCACCTGTGTGCCTTCACTCAGACGCTTGAGCGCCGTCACTTCGACGGTGTGCGGAATCAGGTTGATCGAGAATTCGCAGCCATCGTCGCGATCTTTAACCGAGTTGACGGTCAAGCTCACGCCGTTGACAGTGATAGAGCCTTTGTACGCCAGGTAGCGGCCGATCTCGCGCGGCGCCAGCACGCGCAGTTCGTGCGATTCGCCGACCGGCGCGAAGTGCGTGACCGTGCCGAGGCCGTCCACATGGCCGGAGACG
The DNA here is from genome assembly GCF_046027915.1 of Paraburkholderia sp. RL17-347-BIC-D. NCBI lineage: Bacteria > Pseudomonadati > Pseudomonadota > Betaproteobacteria > Burkholderiales > Burkholderiaceae > Paraburkholderia > Paraburkholderia sp. RL17-347-BIC-D. Next base: position 7,725 of record NZ_JARESS010000022.1, on the reverse strand, counting down.
ATATGGCCGCCGAGCCGGTCGTGCGCGCGCAGCGCTTTCTCGAGATTGACGTCGCCGGTCTCGCCGAGCCCCGCCGTGCAGTTCAGGCTTTCGCGCGAGACGTCGACTTCGAACGAGTGGGCGGTCTTCGCGACCACGGTCATGCAGGCGCCCTGGATCGTGATGCTGTCGCCGAGCTGCACGTCGCCGAGATCGAGACCACCGGCTTCGACGTTCAGGCGTACGCCCGCGTCGCCGTCGGTGCCGAGCGGCTTGACTGATTCAATGCGGCCCACGGCCGCGACGATTCCTGTGAACATCGTACTAATCCTTGATCATTTCGAAACGGGTTGGGACGCGGGATCGCCGCCGGGTCCGGGCGTGGCCTCGGGCGCGTGTTGGGGCACAAAGCGCGCGAGAATCCGCAGATCCTCCCCGATCCGGTCGATCGCGTGGAAGTTCAGTTTGACGCGGCCTTCGAGCGTTTCGGGCGCGGCCAGATTGAACATGCTCATCGAATCCATGCCGAGGAGGCTCGGCGCGAGATACACGAGCAGTTCGTCGACACAGCCTTCGCGCAGCAGCGAGCCGTTCAGCTTGTAGCCCGCCTCGACATGCAGTTCGTTGACGTTGCGCTCGCCGAGCACTTTCAGCACCCCAGGCAGATCGACCTTGCCGGCCGGGTTGGCCAGCTGGACGATCTCGGCGCCGCGATCGCGCAGTGCGTTGGCGCGATCGGTATGGCGCTGATCCAGATTGCCGCAGAAGATCAGCGTAGGTGCGCCGGCCAGAATCTGCGCCTCGGGCGGCACGTCGAGCTGGCTGTCGATCAGTACGCGTTGCGGCTGGCGCGGCGTGTCGACCGCGCGCACCGTCATGCGCGGATCGTCTTCCCTGACCGTGCCGATGCCGGTCAGGATCGCCGACGCGCGAGCGCGCCAGGCGTGGCCGTCCGCGCGTGCCGCTTCACCGGTGATCCACTGGCTATCGCCCGAAGGCAAACCGGTGCGGCCATCCAGCGAGGCCGCCACTTTCATGCGTACCCACGGGCGGCCGCGCGTCATGCGCGAGACGAAGCCGATATTGAGTTCGTGCGCTTCGAGGGCGAGCAGTCCGCAGCGCACTTCGATGCCGGCGTCGCGCAGCATGGCGAGACCGCGTCCGGATACCTGCGGATTGGGGTCTTCCATCGCCGCGACCACGCGCGCGACCTGCGCTTCGATGAGCGCGTTCGCACACGGCGGCGTGCGCCCGAAGTGGCTGCACGGCTCCAACGTCACGTAGGCCGTGGCGCCGCGCAGGTCATGGCCGCGCGAGCGCGCGTCTTTCAACGCGCGGATCTCGGCATGATCCTGACCGGCCGGTTGCGTGAAGCCTTCGCCGATCACCTCGCCGTTCTTGACGAGCACGCAGCCGACCCGAGGATTCGGGTCGGTGGTGTACATGCCGCGCTTGGCCAACGCGAGCGCGCGTTCCATATGGACGAAATCGGTTTGCGAAAACATCGGTGTCCGGTCGGGTACGGTGGCTAGGCTGTAATGGGTTTCGATTTTAGCGATGTTGTCTCGCCGGCTTCAGGCAGCGAGCGAGGCGAACGCGCCGCGCGCAGCGTCGATCGTGGCGTCGACGATTGCGTCGTCGTGAACGATCGACACGAAGCCCGCTTCATACGCCGACGGCGCGAAGTACACGCCGGCGTCGAGCATTTTGTGAAAGAACGCGTTGAAACGCGGCACGTCGCTCTTCGTGACCTCGGCGAAGCTGGTCGGGATCGAGTCCGTGAAGTAGAGGCCGAACATGCCGCCGAGCGAGTCGGCCGCGAACGGCACTTTGGCTTCACGCGCGACCTTCGCGAGACCTTGCACGAGGCGAGTGGTGCGCGCGGCGAGCGTGTCGTAAAAGCCCGGCGCCTGGATCAGTTGCAACGTTTTCAGGCCGGCCGCAACCGCGATCGGGTTACCCGACAGCGTGCCCGCCTGGTAGACGCCGCCGAGCGGCGCGAGGTGAGCCATGATGTCGCGCCGGCCGCCGAAAGCCGCCGCCGGCATGCCGCCGCCTATCACCTTGCCGAGGCAGGTCAAATCCGGCGTGATGCCGTACACCTCTTGCGCGCCACCCAGGGCAACGCGGAAGCCGCACATCACTTCGTCGAAAATCAGCACCGAGCCGTACTCGGTGCACAGGCGCCGCAACGCTTGCAGGAATTCCGGCGTGGCGCGCACGAGGTTCATGTTGCCGGCCACCGGCTCGACGATCACCGAGGCGATCTCGTTGCCGAACGCCTTGAACGCTTCCTCGAGTTCAGCGACGTTGTTGTACTCGAGCACGGTGGTGTGCTTGGCGATATCCACCGGCACGCCCGCCGAAGTCGGATTGCCGAAGGTCAGCAGCCCCGAGCCGGCCTTGACCAGCAGGCTGTCCGCGTGGCCGTGATAGCAGCCCTCGAACTTGACGATGCGGCTACGGTTCGTGAAGCCGCGCGCGAGACGCAGCGCGCTCATGGTCGCTTCAGTACCGCTCGACACCATGCGGACCTGCTCGATGGAGGGCACCAGCTTGCAGATTTCTTCGGCGATTTCCACTTCCGATTCGGTTGGCGCACCGAACGAGAAGCCATTGCCCAGCACGCGCTGCACGGCTTCGAGGACTTCCGGATGGACATGACCGAGGATCATCGGGCCCCATGAGCCGATGTAGTCGATATAACGCTGACCGTCCGCGTCCCAGAAGTAGGGGCCCTGCGCGCGTTCGATGAAGCGCGGCGTGCCGCCGACCGAGCGGAAGGCGCGCACAGGCGAGTTCACGCCGCCGGGAATGGTGCGTTGCGCGCGTTCGAAAAGGGTTTCGTTTTTGGACATGGCGATGGCTGGAATCGGGGTTGCGCAGCGGCGCAGCTTGCCTGTCGGCGAGTCGCGCGGCGCTGGGATAGGTGGGGAAATTGTACCGGAGTCAGCGTGAACAGGTTTTCCGGATGCGCCTGCGCAGCGGGTCGCCCGCTCAGTTTTTGTGCGTGCGCTTCGCGGCTGCAGTGTTTGTTACCGGCCGGGTCGCCGGTTTCGTGATCCGCTTGCTGTCCCGCGTGGCAACTGATTGGGATGGCGGATTCGCCACGTGCGTAGCGACCGGTTTAGCCGCCTCCTTCGCCTTCGTGACGGTGCGGCCGTCCGCCGCGCGCTTTTCCACCGCCGCGTGAGCCGTGACCTTGCTCGAGCGTGTGGGACCCGCCGGCATATCGAACTTCGGCGGCTTGCGCTTGCCGGTCAGTTCCGCCCAGCGCTTTTCCAACGCGCCTTCGGCCATCGGCTTGATCACGGTGCCCGAACTCTGCGCGTCCCAGGTCTGCACGGAGAAAGGATGTGCGCGCAACATCTCGCGTGGAATCACCACACCTTCGTGGGCATCGACCACCCAGTCGTACACGAAGTCGATGCACAAACGGTAGCCTCGCTTCGTCGCCGGATCGGGGACCTCGTATGGCGCACGCGTCACATAGCCGGAGCCGAAGATGCCCTTCGGTTCCTGCGCGACCCGATGCAGGAAGACGCGGTCACCCGGCAGGATGCTGCGCGCAAATCCGCAGCCCCATACGTCGGCTACCGCGACGCCCGCGGCCACGCGTTTGGCGAGGTCGGGCAACTCGGGCCACGGCCATTTCTTGGGGCTCCAGATCAACAGGAATGCGGTCATCGCATGGTCGGTACAGGATGGCGGGGAAGGGCGCTGCGCACAGCTTCGCGCGTCGCCCGAGGCGTTCAGGCGGCAGCTTAACCGATTGGCGGCGTGCTTGCCGCATGTCGCCGATGCATCATTCGCGTCTTCGCGATCATGGCCTCGATCATGTCCGAAGCCCGGCTGCCGTGTTAACCGTCGCGTACAATTGAGGCCGTCAAGTTGCTGTTTTCCCCGTTTCACCTGTTCCGCTGCCGACAACGGTGCGGCGCTTCATCTGGATTCCCATGTCTCACGTCACCAGAAGCCGGCCCGATGGCCGGCTGATTCTGTTGCTCGGTGCGCTTGCCGCATGCGGGCCGATTTCGATCGATATGTACCTGCCGAGCCTGCCGACCATCGCGCAGGCGTTCGCCATCAGCACTGGCGCCGCGCAGACGACGCTCACCAGCTTCATGTTCGGCTTTTCGATCGGCATGCTGTTGTATGGTCCGCTGTCCGATACCTATGGCCGCCGGCCGGTGTTGCTCGGCGGCATCGTGATGTATGCGCTGGCCAGCGTGGCCTGTGCGATGTCGTTCTCGATCGGCTCGCTGGTGACGTTCCGTTTCGTGCAGGCGCTGGGCGCGGGCGCGGCTTCCGTGCTGGCGCGCGCCATTGCCCGCGATGCACACGGCCCGACCGATGCCGCTCGCGTGCTGTCGATGCTCGCCATCGTCACGTCGATCGGGCCATTGCTGGCGCCGCTGCTCGGCGGGCAGTTGCTGCTGATCGGCGGCTGGCGTGTCGTCTTTATCGTGCTGACGCTATTCGGCACGGTGTGCGCGGTGACCGCGTTTCTCAAGGTGCCGGAAACGTGGCCGCGTGAGAAGCGTGCGCATTCGGCGTTGCTGAAGTCGTTCGGCGCGTACGGCAAGTTGCTGCGCGATCCGGTTGCGTGGGGGCACATGCTGTGCGGCGGCATGGCGTTCGCGTCGATGTTTGCGTATATCACCGCGACGCCGTTTGTCTACATCGAGTATTTCCATGTGTCGGCGCAGCATTACGGCTTCCTGTTCGCGCTAAATATCGTCGGCATCATGTTTGGCAACTTCATGAATACGCGGCTTGTCGGCCGGCTCGGCTCGCTGCCGATCATTAGTTTTGCTGCAACCGTAAGCTGCATTGCCTCGCTGTTTGTTTGTCTCGTCTCGTTGACCGGTTGGGGCGGTCTGTGGTCGATCGTGTTCGGACTGTTCTTCGTGGTCGGCGTCGTCGGACTTCTGTCCGCGAACTGCACGACCGATCTGATGCATCGCTATCCGATGAATGCCGGCGCCGCGGCCGCCGTGTTCGGCGCCGTGCAGTTGGCGCTCGGCGCGTTGTCGAGCCTCGCGGTTGGACTCTGGCAGGACGGTTCGCCCAAGGGCATGGGCGTGACGGTCGGCGTGGCGGGCTTGCTGTGTTATCTCGGCCGGATTCTGGTTGTCAGGTGGCATGGGATCAAGGCGCCTGTCGCTGCCGTTTGAGGACGGGCGAGGCGCGAGCCGCGCGGCGTCTACGGAAAACACCAGGTGTTGCGCGCGCGCGACCGTGTGTCTCAATTTGCATTGCTATGATGGAGCCACTGTTCCTCGGAGCGGCATTCATGGCGATCAGAGATTTGATGAACGGCGAACGGCAACAAGCTGCATTCGCTGAAGCGCAGAAGCTGGCGGACAGCGGCGCCTATCACGATTACACAGACATCGAATACGTCTTGCGCTTTGATTATGGTTTGTCTGATGTATCGACACTGCTCGACAGTCAATTGATGCATCGCGACCTGAACCACCGTTGTGCGGATGCGCGCGAGAAGCTGGAGATGCTTAGCGTGTGATGCGTGCGGCTTATTTGTATAAGCGTGTTTATTATGCGAGGCGCTGTGCCTGAAGTGGGCAGCGCTAGTGCGTTGCATGATTCCTCGCGTGATCACTTCATCGCTTTTGCGAAACGGGATGCGGTCGTGCGGATGAGTCGTACGCAGTGTCGTGTGCCGCCGTCACACCTGGAGTGATATTCATGGCTGGTAGCCTGCACGACCCGCATCTGCCGCATACAGACAATCCCGCTACGCTTTCGCAGCCGGGCGGTCATTACAGTCACGTCGCGGTCGCAAATGGTTTCGTGTTCGTCTCGGGACAATTGCCGATCACCGCGCAAGGCGACAAGCTATCCGAGGCCTCGTTCGAGGATCAGGCCGAACAGGTGTTGGCCAATGTGCAGGCCGCGCTCGAAAGCGTCGGCAGCAGCGTCGCGCAACTGGTGCAGGTGCGCGTCTACATCGTCGATGTCGAGAACTGGATGAGCTTCAATCAGATCTACGCGCGCTGGGCCGGTGAAGCGCGTCCGGCGAGAGCCGTCGTGCCGGTTCCTCAACTGCATTACGGTTTCAAGATCGAGGTCGAGGCGACCGCGCTGGTTTAGCTAGCGGCGTTGGTGTCTTGAGTTTTGGCGCGCGTTCGGGGCAGTGGGATAACGGCGTTCAACGGGTCGCGTCAATGCTTAAGCTCGGTGAACCACGAGTCCATTGAACTGGGCATTGCTCACACCGGCCGCGATATTCACGCCGACATTGCCGCTCATGTTCGTCATCGCGCACGCGCCGATCGACGCAGTCGATGCGCCGAGCTTCGCGCTGGCTCAGAAACCGACGCCTACTCCAACACCAACGCCGCCGCCAACGCTCCCCCCACCAACGCCGACGCCAATATTAGTGCGCGGCGCGTAATAGCCGGGGCCATAGTCGTACGCAGGTACTGGCCCATAACCGTAGCCGTCCTGGTATGGCGGGGCCACCACACAGCCCGCGAGACCGGCCCCTAAGGCCAATATGCCGAATAGTCTGATCATGATCTTTTCCCCCTTCATGAACTGGACAGCAATATCCGGTCCCCAAGGCGTCACGAATCGGGACTAGGCCCACGATAGGACGCCAGCGGTACCAAAACCGGAACTGTCCCAAATTCGAGACCGTCTTGCAGGGCGTGTAACGCACGGCAACGCAGCCCAACGCGATGCAACGAGGGTGCTTGAAGGAATGCTTGGAGCATCCGGCAAGGATGTATCTAGAAGTGCTTGGCATCTGCCTAGCAAGTGCACACGGATGATTACACCCAAGGCGACACCCAAGGCGGGCATTGGTGCAAGCTGTCGCCTAAAATTTAAGCGTGGCCATGACTTTGATGGAGGCTGCCATGAGCGACTCAATGTTGGCGATTTTGATAGGGACGATCGTGGTTGTGTTTGGCGCAGGGATCTGGGTCGTTTCGGAGAACGAGGAGCGACTATCCCGCTGGTTCCGGGAACATCATCTGCGGGATTTGGTGCGCCACAAGTCCTAATGTACTCATCCAAGGACATTCGCATGGTGGCGGGTTGTTTGGCGGGTAGAAACGAAAAACGGGCCGAAAGGCCCGTATTCATTGATGTTCTGGCGGAGGCGGTGTCCGCCTATTGCCCTTTATTTGCTGGGGTTGCGTGGATTTTTGTTGCAAAAGTACCCGAAAAAGTACCCGAATTCTGAGAGTATTTCGTCAGATGAGGCTTTGGCGAGGTCGATCGAGCCACATCGCCTTGTTTTGCGCCAGACACCGATATATCACGGGCCTCTCAGTCGAAATATTGAAAAACTACTCGACTGGAACGTGGCGTCTCGTCAAGCGTCCTCGGCTCTTCGCGGCGTATCAACTCCCATGCAAAAAACCGTGGAGACATGGAGACAGGTGTAATTTTTTCCCGAAACCCTTATTCGGTAAGGCTTTGGCTGTCTCCGAGTGTGTCTCCAACACACATATTTTCTTGGAGACACTTTGGAGACAGATGCCAGTCAACCACTGCGCGTCGCCAGCACTGAGACTTGCCTACGAGGACGGCTAGCTCTGCTCTTCGCTCAAATGCCGCTGCTCTGGAACGTTGCGCGCAAAAGACTCCCGCGCCGCCCATCTTCCGTCGCCAAATTGGATCGGGCCACAAGGCCTGGAAAAGTGACTTTGAAAGCACCGACAGGGCAGTTGATTGGGTCGTACCCGGGCGCCGCGATCTTCGCAAACCGGCCAC
>NZ_JARESS010000219.1:0-691 GCF_046027915.1 Paraburkholderia sp. RL17-347-BIC-D | reverse complement strand
GTGAGCCTGCCCATGGGGCCAATAGGGGATGTGCTTGCGCGTCGACCGGACGTCCAGGAAGCAGAGCGTCGGCTGGCGGCATCGACAGCGCGTATCGGTGTTGCGAAAGCCGATTTCTATCCGCACGTCTCATTGAGCGGGTTTCTCGGCTTTCTCTCGAGCCACGGCACGGATTTCCTGACAGCGGGATCGCAGGCATGGTCGATTATGCCGGGCATTACGTGGGATGGTTTGAATGTACAGCGCGTGCGTGCGAATCTGCATGCGGCGCAAGCACGCTCGGACGCTGCGCAGGCCATTTACGAGCAAAGCATTCTTGTCGCGATCGAGGATGTTGACAGCGCAGTCACGTCCTACAACGAAACTCATGCACGGGTCGGCAAGCTGATCGATCAGTTTGCGCAGAGCCACCGCGCAGCTGACCTCGCGCGTGTCCGCTACCGGGAGGGATCGACAGGCTTTCTGGAACTGCTCGATGCCGAGCGGGTGGAGCTCGCTGCAGGGGACGATCTGGCGCAGGCTGAATCGGATATTAACGTGCGCGCCGTGGCGCTGTACAAATCACTTGGCGGGGGGTGGGAAGCCTGCGGCGGTGAGCGTTGCGATGGACTTGCGCAGACCCAGGCTTCGACTGAAGGCACCCAGTCCTCCACGGCGCGCTGATCTGGCTAGCTCAGCTTTGCCGTCGGCC
>NZ_JARESS010000218.1:0-703 GCF_046027915.1 Paraburkholderia sp. RL17-347-BIC-D | reverse complement strand
CCGGCGTTTCTCGCGGGCGGAGCGACGATCGACGGCTGGATTCCGTCGAGCCTGCGCGGCAATCCGCGCACCGGCATCGGTGCGTGGAGCGAAGCCGATCTCGTGCAATTCCTGAAGACCGGACGCACGCAACACAGTGCGGCCTTCGGCGGCATGACGGACGTCGTGCAGCACAGCATGCAGCACATGAGCGACGCCGATCTGACCGCGATTGCGCGTTATCTGAAGGCGCTGCCGTCGACGGATCCGAAGGAAACGCCCTACGCGTACGACGACACGGCCGCGCGCGCCCTGCGCATGGGCGACGCCACCGCGCCGGGCGCGGCCGTGTATCGCGACAACTGCACGGCCTGCCACCGCAGCGACGGCCGCGGCTACAACCGCGTGTTTCCGGCACTGGGTGGCAATCCGGTCGTGCAGGGCAAGGACGCGACCTCGCTGGTTCACGTGCTGCTCACCGGCAGCACGCTCGAAGGCACGAAGACCGCGCCCTCCGCGTTCACGATGCCGGCCTTCGGCTGGCGCCTGAACGATCAGGAAGTCGCGGATGTGACCAACTTCGTGCGCAACAGTTGGGGCAACGCGGCGCCGATGGTCAGCGCGACGGATGTGGCGAAAGTCCGCAAGACCGTCACGGTGCACGCGCCCGGGATGCCACCGGGCGCCGTCTTGAGCCATTGATCGCACGCGGCCTCGTGTGACG
>NZ_JARESS010000217.1:0-719 GCF_046027915.1 Paraburkholderia sp. RL17-347-BIC-D | reverse complement strand
CTATTACAGCGAGAGCCAGAAAGCGTTAATGTGGGAACTCTGGCGCAAAGGCGAATCGCTTCAGCATATTGCGCAGCTATTCGACCGGAATCATTCATCGATACAGGGAATTCTGGCGCAGACTGGCGGAATACAGCCGGCACCGCGACGTCGCTCCAGACGGGCACTGACGTTGGCCGAGCGCGAGGAGATATCGCGCTCGGTGGTAGCCGGCCACTCGATCCGTGCGGTGGCCAGCCGGCTTGAACGGGCACCTTCCACTATCAGCAGGGAAATCAGGCGAAATGGTGGATCTCAAGGGTATCGGGCGAATCACACTTGCGTGGGATCGTGCCCGTCGCCCCAAGGAATGCAAGCTCGTCGGGAATCGGGAACTCGCCCGGGTCGTGGCGGGCAAACTCCAGTTGCAGTGGTCGCCAGAACAGATTGCCGGTTGGCTCAAGCACTCTTACGCGGTCAACAAGGACTATCAGGTGTCGCACGAGACGATCTACAGGAGCCTTTATATACAGGCCCGCGGTGCGCTAAAGAAGGAATTGGTGGAGCATTTGCGCCGAACGCGAGCGATGCGTCGTTCCCGTCATCACACCATGAAGACTGACGACCACGGCAGAATCTGCGACGCCGTATCGATTAGCGAACGCCCGGCGACAGCTGACGACCGCGCGATACCAGGTCATTGGGAAGGCGATCTGCTGTTTGGCAACGCGAACAGCCAG
>NZ_JARESS010000216.1:0-724 GCF_046027915.1 Paraburkholderia sp. RL17-347-BIC-D | reverse complement strand
CCAAGAAACAACTACGCGCTCAAGAGAAGCAGACCGTCGCCTCTATCACGTGGTCGTGGCGACGATTGCATCTTTTTGCCTCGTTGTTGTCAGTGGTCAGCTTAAAACCATGGCCGGCGAAATCGTCGCTGTCTGGATAGCCGACGGCTACCTGCTCGGACACCTGATGGCGGTTCCACGCCGCAGCAAGCCGTCTATCCTTATAGGCGGGGTAATCGGGAACCTTGTAGCAAACCTGATGGGCGGCGAAAGCCTCTACGTATCTCTTTCCTTCACCGCGGGCGGTATGGTCGAAGTGTGTACGGCTGCTTTGCTTCTGCCGTGGGTTAGTTCTTCAAAGGAACTGATAAACCCGAGAACGTTTCTTCGATTTGTGCTCGTAGCAGGTGCTCTCGCTCCGCTAGTTTCTGGTTTGGCTGCGGTTTTACTATTGCAGGGTGTCTTCACCACCCATCCTTTTTCTTCCTTTTCTAACTGGGTGATATCCGCGTCGCTCGGTTTTGTGATATTCACGCCCGTGACTTTGAATATCGTCTCAGGTGAATGGCGGAGCCTGTTGGAACCCGGGAATCGGATGAAGTCGCTGGCGTTACTGGCGCTTGTCGGATGCGTCACAACCTTGATATTCGTCCAGACGAGCCAGTCGGTGCTTTACTGGGCTCTGCCTCCGCTCGCCCTCCTTGCGTTCCACGCCGAGCTTTCAACCGTTCTTCTCGGCATCCTA
>NZ_JARESS010000215.1:0-724 GCF_046027915.1 Paraburkholderia sp. RL17-347-BIC-D | reverse complement strand
ACAAGAAACAACTACGCGCTCGAGAGAAGCAGACCGACGCCTCTATCACGTGGTCGTGGCGACGATTGCATCTTTTTGCCTCGTTGTTCTCAGTGGTCAGCTTAAAACCATGGCCGGCGAAATCGTCGCTGTCTGGATAGCCGACGGCTACCTGCTCGGACACCTGATGGCGGTTCCACGCCGCAGCAAGCCATCCATCCTTATAGGCGGGGTAATCGGGAACCTTGTAGCAAACCTGATGGGCGGCGAAAGCCTCTACGTATCTCTTTCCTTCACCGCGGGCGGTATGGTCGAAGTGTGTACGGCTGCCTGGCTTCTGCCGCGGGTTAGTTCTTCGAAGGAACTGATAAACCCGAGAACGTTTCTTCGATTTGTGCTCGCAGCAGGTGCTCTCGCTCCGCTAGTTTCTGGATTGGCTGCTGTTTTGCTCCTGCAGGGTGTCTTCACCACCCATCCTTTTTCTTCCTTTTCAAACTGGGTGATATCCGCGTCGCTCGGTTTTGTGATATTCACGCCCGTGACTTTGAATATCGTCTCGGGTGAATGGCAGAGCCTGTTGGAACCCGGGAATCGGATGAAGTCGCTGGCGTTACTGGCGCTTGTCGGATGCGTCACAGCCTTGATATTCGTCCAGACGAGCCAGTCGGTGCTTTACTGGGCTCTGCCTCCGCTCGCCCTCCTTGCGTTCCACGCCGAGCTTTCGACCGTCCTTCTTGGCATCCTC
>NZ_JARESS010000214.1:0-764 GCF_046027915.1 Paraburkholderia sp. RL17-347-BIC-D | reverse complement strand
CGTCTCGGTGATGCGCGCCGTCGCGGCAACCCGCGCGAGCGGCGGCAATGCCGCAATGGTCGCGGCGCCGCTTGCCGCATCCGGCACGGCGAGCGCGCCGGCGATATTGTGTTCGATTGCCCGCGTGCCGTCGGGATCGAACACTTCCATCGACATGGCTTCGTTGCCGAGCACGATGCTGGTCAAGCGCTCACTGTGCTCGCGAATGCCCTGCGCGGAATCCAGTTCTTCGGCGAGCCGCCGCGCGTGGCGCGCGGCGAGCACGATGTCGAGATTGTCCTGCGCCTTGATCTGCTTTTCGAGCGCGACATACAGAAAGCTGCCGACGAGCACGAAAACCGCCAGCGTCGTCGCGCCGAACGCCAGCGCAAGCGCCGCGGCAAGCGAACGGCCGCGCATCAAGCGATGTCCTTCAGTTCGAGCACATAGCCCACGCCGCGCACGGTGTGGATCAGCTTGACGGGAAAGTTGTCGTCGATCTTGGTGCGTAAGCGGCGGATCGCCACTTCGACCACATTGGTGTCGCTGTCGAAATTCATGTCCCACACATACGACGCGATCTGCGTGCGGCTCAGCACTTCACCCTGACGGCGCGCGAGCAGTTGCAACAGCGAGAATTCGCGCGGCGTGAGATCGATGCGCATGCCGCCACGCTTCACGCGCCGGCGGTTCACATCCATTTCCAGATCGCCCACCTTGATCAGTTCGCTTTCGCGTGGCGGGCCGCGGCGCGCCAACGTACGCACGCGCGCCAGCAATTCGAC
>NZ_JARESS010000213.1:0-770 GCF_046027915.1 Paraburkholderia sp. RL17-347-BIC-D | reverse complement strand
TCGCAGACTTCGCCGAATTTCTGGCTCGATCCGCGCAACGGCGTGAGCTATCCGCTGATGGCGATGATGCCGCAGTACGACGTCAACTCGCTGCAGGCGCTCGCCAATATTCCGGTCGCGCAGAGCGGCGGCAGCTCCGGCGCGACGACGGCAGCGGCTTTGGCCTCGGCGGGCGGCGCCGGTCCCGCGCCGCAGAACCTGCTCGGCGCGTTGAGCACGCTGACACGCGGCACGCAGCAAGCCGTCGTCTCGCACTACAACGTGCAGCCGGTGCTCGATATCTTCGCGTCGGCGCAAGGGCGCGATCTCGGCGGCGTGGCGGCGGACGTGAACCGGCTCGTCGATCAGATCCGGCCGCAATTGCCGCCGGGCGCGTCCATCGTCGTACGCGGCCAGGTGCAGGCCATGCACGATTCGTTCAGCGGCCTCGCGAGCGGCCTCGTGTTCGCCATCGGCCTCGTCTATCTGCTGATGGTGGTCAATTTCCAGTCGTGGCTCGACCCGTTCATCATCATCAGCGGCTTGCCGGGCTCGCTCGCCGGCATCGCGTGGATGCTGTTCAGCACCGGCACCCGCCTGAGCGTGCCGGCGCTCACCGGCACCATTCTGTGCATCGGCATTGCCACGGCCAACAGCATTCTCGTCATCAACACCGCGCGCGAATTCCACCACGGCGGCCAGCCGCCGCTCGCGGCCGCGCTCGAAGCCGGCTTCAGCCGCTTCCGTCCGGTGCTGATGACGGCGCTCGCCATGCTGATCGGCATGCTGCC
>NZ_JARESS010000212.1:0-774 GCF_046027915.1 Paraburkholderia sp. RL17-347-BIC-D | reverse complement strand
GAACCTTCCGAAACCAGCTTGCGCTGCGCCACCATCCATTCATAAAGTGCATCGCACACCGGTTTGGCCCGGCTCTGCCGGAGTTTGCGGCGCTCTTCGGCATTCAGCACTGCAGCGTCGCGTTCGATATCGTAAAGCGCAACGAAGAACGGCATGGCCTGTCCAGCAACCTGACTGCTGTGATTGGCGTGCAGGTCAAAGAACTTGCGCCGTGCGTGTGCAGCACATCCGATTTCAGTGATCCCTTGCTGGAATCCGGCCTTGTACCCACCATAGTCGTCGCACACCAGCTTGCCCTGCCAGTCGGCGAGGAACGTGCGTGCATGCTCGCCGGCACGGCTGACGGCGAAGTCGTAGACCACGGCCCGTAGCTCACTGAAGTGCGTGGATGTATACGCCCACAGGTACGCCCGATGTGTCTTCCCTTTACCGGGACTGAGCATCTGTACCGGCGTCTCATCCGCATGCAGCACACCCTGCTGCAGGATTTCCTGATGCAGAGCATCGACCAGTGGCTGCAACTGTGCGCCGCACATGCCGACCCACGCACCCAGTGTCGATCGCGGTATTGCCAGACCCGCCCGCGCAAAGATCTGCTCCTGACGGTACAGGGGAAGATGGTCAGCATATTTGGCAACCAGCACCGAGGCCAGCAGTCCCGTGGTCGGGATACCCTTGTCAATGACGTGTGGGGGCACCGCCGCCTGAATCAGTGTTTCGCAGTTTCTGCACACCCACTTGCCACGGATATGCCGCTCTACCGTGAACACGCCG
>NZ_JARESS010000211.1:0-783 GCF_046027915.1 Paraburkholderia sp. RL17-347-BIC-D | reverse complement strand
CTGCTGCGCGAGACCTATCGTGCACAGACAGGACGTGATCCGGAGCATGCACCGAGGCGTACGCCTGAACGGGACCTATGGGGCGAGTTCCAGCAATGGCGATCGGCATACCGGAACGAGCTACGTCGCGCGTGGGATGCGCAGGCCGATCATGAGAGTGAGCGGCGAAAGGCGGTCAAATCGGAGTTCTACAGTGCCCGCAGCGCGCTTGTCGACCGCATCGACCTGTCAGGCGCGCAGCGCCGCGAGCAGCTGTCTGCAGCACGTGTTGCGCGCCTTGAGGCAGAGGCCGCGCTGCGTGTGCAGATTGCGAAAGAGCGGGATGCGCTGAAGGGCGCCGCAAGCCGGCCGTTGACCGAGCAGTATCGTGACTTCCTGCAGGAGCGCGCTCAGAAAGGCGACGAACGGGCGCTGCGTGAGTTGCGCCGGATGCAGCAGATCCGCCTGCGGACGAAACGTGCAGACGACGAACGCGCGGTCATTTTCGGTACGCCGTCTCATGCGGTGACGCGACCGGCAGCCCACGATCGCAACGAGATCATCTACGCGGGCCCGGCGATCACGTACGAGGTGCGGGCCAGCGGCGAGGTCGACTACCGGAAGGACGGCGTGGTGTTCCTCGTCGACGAGGGCCGTACGTTGCGGCTGTGGGATAGCGAGCGCGAGGCGATCGAGATTGCGCTGCGCTTCGCGCAGCAGAAGTTCGGCAGCACGCTGTCACTGTCCGGACCTGATGACTTCCAGGCGGCCGCGGCGCGTGTGGCGGCCGACACACGCATGCGC
>NZ_JARESS010000210.1:0-800 GCF_046027915.1 Paraburkholderia sp. RL17-347-BIC-D | reverse complement strand
GGCCTCGATAATCCGTGTCGAAGCCGGAATGCGCCTGAGCGGCGGCAGCGCGGAGATGACCATCACTCCGCTCGTCGCGCTCGTTTCGCGTGTCGTATCAGCCTTATTTTCTGCGTAAGGCGCAGCGAACGTCGCCGCGATATTGTGTTCGACCACCCGGTTGCCGTCAGGACCAAAAACCGCCATCGACATCGCTTCATTGCCGAGCACCGTGCTGGTCAGGCGATCGCCGTGCTCGCGAATGCCTTTTACCGTATCAAGTTCCTGGGCGAGGCGGCGTGCGTGGCGCGCGGCAAGCACAATCTCTAGATTGTCCTGCGCCTTGATCTGCTTTTCGAGCGCGACATACAGAAAGCTGCCGACGAGCACGAAAACTGCCAGCGTCGTCGCGCCGAACGCCAGCGCAAGCGCCGCGGCAAGCGAACGGCCGCGCATCAAGCGATGTCCTTCAGTTCGAGCACATAGCCCACGCTGCGCACGGTGTGGATCAGCTTGACGGGAAAGTTGTCGTCGATCTTGGTGCGCAAGCGGCGGATCGCCACTTCGACCACATTGGTGTCGCTGTCGAAATTCATGTCCCACACATACGATGCGATCTGCGTGCGGCTCAGCACTTCACCCTGACGGCGCGCGAGCAGTTGCAACAGCGAGAATTCGCGCGGCGTGAGATCGATGCGCATGCCGCCACGCTTTACGCGCCGGCGGTTCACATCCATTTCCAGATCGCCCACCTTGATCAGTTCGCTTTCGCGTGGCGGGCCGCGGCGCGCCAACGTGCGCACGCGCGCCAGCAATTCGAT
>NZ_JARESS010000021.1:0-161660 GCF_046027915.1 Paraburkholderia sp. RL17-347-BIC-D | reverse complement strand
TCCGATCTATGCCGGTAACGCAATCGCAACAGTGCAATCGGCTGATCCGATCAAGGTCATCACGGTCCGCACGACTGGTTTCGACCCTGTGGCAGCGGAAGGCGGCAGCGCATCGGTCGAGAAAATCGAAGCGGCAGCCGACTTCGGCATCTCGTCCTTCGTCAGCCGTGAAGTGACGAAGCTGGATCGTCCGGAACTGACGTCGGCGAAGATCATCGTCTCCGGTGGCCGCGGTCTTGGCAACGGCGAGAACTACACGAAGGTGCTAGAACCGCTGGCGGACAAGCTGAACGCAGCGCTGGGCGCATCGCGCGCAGCCGTCGATGCGGGCTTCGTGCCGAACGACTATCAGGTCGGCCAGACCGGCAAGATCGTCGCGCCGCAACTGTACATCGCAGTCGGCATCTCGGGCGCGATCCAGCATCTGGCCGGGATGAAGGACAGCAAAGTGATCGTCGCGATCAACAAGGACGAAGAAGCGCCGATCTTCAGCGTCGCAGACTATGGCTTGGTCGGAGACCTGTTTGCAGTCGTGCCAGATTTCGTAGCAACTACCTGAAGCAAGCTCGCTTCAAACTCGCGTACAGCGGGAAAAACGGCGAAACAATTCGGGACTTTTGCTGGCAAAAGATTGAAACTGAAGGAGCCACGGAGCTCCTGTAACCTCAAATTGGAGAAGGCAGTATGAGCGAGGCTCTTCTGTGCGATGCGATTCGCACGCCGATCGGCCGCTATGCGGGTTCACTGTCGTCGGTGCGCGCCGACGATCTGGGCGCGGTGCCACTCAAGGCGCTAATGGAGCGCAACAAGGAAGTCGATTGGAGCGCCATCGACGACGTCATCTACGGCTGCGCGAACCAGGCGGGCGAGGATAACCGCAACGTCGCGCATGTCGCTGCTGCTGGCGGGCTTGCCCAAGGAGGTGGCGGGCACCACGGTGAACCGTCTGTGCGGCTCGGGCATGGACGCTATCGGCATTGCGGCGCGCGCGATCAAGTCGGGCGAGGCCGGGCTGATGGTGGCGGGCGGCGTGGAAAGCATGAGCCGCGCGCCCTTCGTGATGGGCAAGGCGACGAGCGCGTTTTCGCGTCAGGCCGACATCTACGACACGACCATCGGCTGGCGTTTCATCAATCCGCTGATGAAGAAAATGTACGGCGTCGATTCGATGCCGGAAACGGGCGAAAACGTCGCAACCGACTACAACATCAGCCGCGCCGATCAGGATGCATTCGCGCTGCGCAGCCAGCAGAAGGCCGCGCGTGCGCAGCAGAACGGCACGCTCGCTCAGGAAATCGTTTCGGTGACGATTCCGCAAAAGAAGGGCGATGCGATCGTCGTCTCCAAGGACGAGCATCCGCGCGAAACGAGTCTCGAGACGCTGGCAAAGCTAAAGGGCGTCGTGCGTCCTGACGGCACGGTGACAGCAGGCAACGCGTCCGGCGTCAACGATGGCGCGGCGGCCTTGCTGCTGGCAAGCGAAGAGACCGCGAAGCGCTATGGCCTGACACCGCGCGCGCGTGTGCTGGGCATGGCGACGGCCGGCGTCGATCCGCGCGTGATGGGTATCGGCCCTGCGCCCGCGACGCAAAAGTTGCTCATGCGCCTGAACATGAGCATCAACCAATTCGATGTGATCGAACTGAACGAAGCGTTCGCGTCGCAAGGCCTCGCGGTGTTGCGCGCGCTGGGTGTCGCGGATGACGATGCACGCGTCAATGCGAACGGCGGCGCCATTGCGTTGGGCCATCCGCTCGGCATGAGCGGTGCGCGACTGGTCACGACGGCGATGTATCAGCTGCAGCGTACGCAGGGACGCTTTGCACTTTGCACCATGTGCATCGGGGTCGGGCAGGGAATTGCGATCGCAATCGAGCGCCTGTAAGCGTGGCCACGTGCACGAGCGAGGTGGTCGTGAATGCAATGACAAACTTCGAGTTGCGCCGGCTCATGGCCGCAGCGTCCGCGAATCAGGAAGATGCTGACCTGTGGCGGATGTTCTCCAGTCTCTACGACGAGCGTCGCATCCGCTGGTGCAATTCTGCGCGAGGTTGGCTCGTATCAATCGACAATCGTCATCTCGCCACCGAAGCCAGCTTCGATCAGGCGATCCGGTTCGCGATTGCGCGATTTCTCAAGGTCCGGACTGGCACCAGGTCAGCAAGTGCGCGGGGTTCGCTCACGTGAACAGCGCCGATAGTGAATTCGGGCGGAGGTAGCAGTGCAGGATCGCTTTCTCGTTTCGGAGTTCCGAATTCTCCAGTTTTGGTTAATCGACGCACCATGGACCTGAACCTGATCGGCTTGTTCATCGAGATCGTCGAATCGCATAGCCTCAGCGCCGCCGCGCGCAAGGTTGGTATGACGCGCTCGAACATCAGCCAGCGGCTCAAGCTGTTGGAACGCGAAACGGGCGCGCAGTTGCTGCGCCGTTCGACACGGAATTTCGAACTGACGCAAGCCGGGCGTACGCTGTACGACTGTGGCCTGCGCATGCTGGAAGACCTGAGCACGGCTCGCGCGTCGATTGACAGCCTCGGGCGAACCTTGAGCGGTCGCGTTCGCATCAGCGTGCCGACAGGCTTCGGCAGGATGTTCATCGGATCGAAGCTGCTCGAATTCGCGCGGATGCATCCGAGCATCACACTCAATGTCACGTTCAACAACCGGATCGAAGATCTGATCGCTGCGGAAGTCGACGTCGCGTTGAGGATCACGGCGACGCCACCGTTGGACTGCGTGGCGCGCAACATCTGCTCGATTGACTGGAACCTCTATGCGTCGGCCGGCTATCTCGAGAAGCATGGTCCGATTGACTGTCCGGCGGATCTCGAAGCGCAGACGCTGGTCGCGTCGCCTTACCCAGAGCGGCGGGTCACGATGACGCTCACGCACCGGCAGGACGACGCCGATGTCCACACCATCACGATGCAGCCTGCGCTGCAGTCGTCCGACTATCCGTTTCTGGCGGAAGCGGTGAGTCAGGGCATGGGTGTCGGGCTGTTGCCGGCCTATGTGCCGTATGCGCCCAAGTGCCGCGAACTGTTGCGGATCCTGCCGCAGTACCGCGTCGCCGGCTTGCAGAACACGCTGTATATCGTGACGCTCCCCAATCGTTTTCCGTCGCCGGCGACGCAGGCCCTGATCGACTATCTGCGAGCCGAAATCGTCTCACTCGCGCAAACCTGGGCCTGAAAACAGGGCCTAAAACAGGGCATTTCTCCTGTTCCGCGCTCGGGTCATCCGAACCCGCCATCCCCCGCCACGTATCGTCAATATCGAGCTTTCACTGGCTAAGTCTTGCCGGCGCTACACCGTCAATTTTCAGTTAACAGTTCGTCAATTGCCAGTTGGATTGTCAATGCAGTTGCTGCGTTTCACAATGACCCAACACGAATTACATGGAGACAAGGGCAATGACCCTCAAAGCGACCGGCGTCGCGCTCAGGCAAGCCGTATTGCTGATCGACGCGAGGCGCACCTTCATCGGCGGCGCCGACATCCGCGAGTTCAAGCAACACGACCCGGTCTTCTGGCAACCGTCGCCGCTCATCGTCGATCTCGTCAAGCGCCGCGCCACACTGGCGAGCCTCGATCGTTCCGCCTGATCCGCTCAACCCGTCAAATACCCGTTTCAAATTCAGGATTCAGACCATGCGCGAAGCTGTCATTGTTTCCACCGCACGCACGCCGCTGACCAAGGCGCATCGCGGCGAATTCAACATCACACCCGGCCCCACGCTCGCATCGTTTGCCGTGCGCGCCGCCGTCGAACGCTCGGGCATCGACCCGCAACTGATCGAGGACGCGATCCTTGGCTGCGGCTATCCGGAAGGTACGACCGGCCGCAACATCGCACGCCAGACCGTGATCCGCGCGGGGTTGCCGCTGTCGATCGCGGGCACCACCGTGAACCGCTTCTGCGCTTCCGGGCTTCAGGCAATCGCGATGGCCGCCGGCCGCATCGTCGCCGACGGTGCACCGGCGATGATCGCCGGCGGCGTCGAAAGCATCTCCGGCATCCGTACCCGCGAAGACGGTGTGAGCGGGCTCGACCCATGGATCGTGGAACACAAGCCGTCGCTCTACATGACGATGATCGACACCGCCGACATCGTGGCTCAGCGCTACGGGATCAGCCGGGAAGAGCAGGACCGTTTTTCGGTGGAAAGCCAGCGGCGCACCGCGCAAGCACAGCTCGCCGGCCGCTACGCCGACGAGATCGTGCCGGTCACGACCGCGATGGCCGTGACCGACAAGGAGACGGGCGCCGTCAGCCAGCGAGAGGTGACGGTCTCGGCCGACACCTGCAATCGCCCCGGTACGACGTATGAGGCGCTCGCGAAGCTTGCGCCTGTCAAGGGCCCGGAAAAGTACATCACGGCGGGCAACTCGTCGCAGAACGCCGATGGCGCTTCTGCCTGCGTGATGATGGAAGCGAAGGCCGCCGAACGCGCGAACCTCGCTCCGCTCGGCGCGTTTCGCGGTCTGGCGGTGGCGGGCTGCGAGCCGGATGAAATGGGCATCGGTCCGGTGCTCGCCGTGCCGAAGCTGCTCGCGCGTCATGGGCTCACGGTGAACGACATTGGCCTGTGGGAGCTCAACGAAGCGTTCGCATCGCAGGCGCTCTATTGCCAGCGGCGTCTCGAGATTCCGGCCGAGCGTCTGAACGTGAACGGCGGCGCGATTTCCATCGGGCATCCGTTCGGCATGACCGGCTCGCGTCTCGCGGGACACGTCCTCATCGAAGGACGGCGGCGCGGCGTGAAGTATGCCGTCGTCACGATGTGCATGGCCGGCGGCATGGGTGCCGCGGGGCTTTTCGAAATCTATTGAGAGACACGAGGTCATGGATCTGAACTTCACCCCCGAGGAGGAAGCCTTTCGCGAGCGCGTCGTGCGCTTTCTGAAGGAAAAACTGCCGGCGAGGCTCTCCGACAAGGTTCGCAGCGGCTGGCGCCTCACGCGTAGCGACATGGAAGAATGGCACGCGATCCTGAACGAACAGGGCTGGTTCGCGAGTCACTGGCCGGAACAGTATGGCGGTCCAGGCTGGAACGCCGTGCAGAAGTTCATCTTCGAGAACGAATGCGCGCTGGCGGCCGCACCGCGCATCTTGCCGTTCGGCGTGAACATGCTCGGACCCGTGCTCATCAGGTATGGCAGCGAAGCGCAGCAGCGCTACTGGCTGCCGCGCATACTCGATGGCTCCGACTGGTGGTGCCAGGGCTATTCCGAACCGGGTTCGGGTTCGGACCTCGCGTCCGTAAAGACGACTGCGGTGCGCGGCATCGATGCGCAAGGCGAGCACTACATCGTCAACGGCCAGAAGACGTGGACCACGCTCGGTCAGCACGCGAACATGATCTTCTGCCTCGTGCGCACGGCATCCGATGTGCGCAAACAGGAGGGCATCAGCTTTCTGCTCGTGGACATGAACGCACCGGGCGTCGAGGTGCGTCCGATCATCACGCTCGAAGGCGAGCACGAGATCAACGAGGTGTTCTTCACCGATGTGCGTGTGCCGGCGGCCAATCTCGTCGGTGAGGAGAACAAGGGCTGGACGGTCGCGAAATATCTGCTGACCTATGAGCGCACGAACATCGCGGGCGTCGGCTTCTCGGTCGCGGCGCTGGCGCGATTGCGCCGGGTCGCGGGAAAGGTCACGCGCAATGGCGCACCGCTTGCCGACGATCCATTGTTTGCGGCGCGCCTCGCTCGCGTCGAGGTCGACCTCGAAAACATGAAGACGACCAATCTGCGTGTGATCGCCGCGGTGGCGGGCGGCGGCGTGCCGGGTGCGGAAAGCTCGATGCTCAAGATTCGCGGCACCGAGATCCGCCAGGAGATCTCGTCGCTGATGCGTCGCGCGGTGGGACCGTATGCGCAGCCCTTCATCGAAGACGCGCTGCACGAGGGCTATGACGAGGCAAGCGTCGGTCCCGAGGAAGCCGCGAGCGCAGCCACGCTCTATTTCAACAACCGCAAGCTGTCGATCTTCGGCGGCTCCAACGAAATCCAGAAGAACATCATCTCGAAGATGATCCTGGGACTGTAAGAGGATCGCGATGAATTTCCAGCATACCGAAGACCGCCGCATGCTGGCGGATACGCTGAACCGCTTCGTGAGCGAGCAGTATGGCTTCGCTACGCGTGACACGCTCGCGCACAGCGACTCGGGTTTCAGCCGCGAACTGTGGGTCCGTTTCGCGGAACTGGGCATCGTCGGCGCGCTTTTCAAGGAGACCGACGGTGGATATGGCGGCGATGGCTTCGATATCGCCGTCGTGTTTGAGAGCCTCGGGCGGGGACTCGTGGTCGAGCCGTTCCTCGGTGCGCTGGTGGTCGGACACGCGCTTGCCCATACAGGCAGCGAGGCGCAGAAGGCGCTCATCGCGAGTCTGGTCGAGGGGCGTGCCGTGGCGGCGCTCGCACATGACGAACCCGGCTCGCACTACGAACTGACGAAGGTGTCGACGCGCGCCGTGCGTGGCTCGAACGGCTGGGTGCTGACGGGGGCCAAGACCGTCGTGCAGCAGGGCGCGGAGGCCGACTTCTTCCTCGTCTCGGCGCGTACGAGCGGTGTGGCAGACGCCGAAGCGGGAATCTCGCTCTTTGTCGTTCCGCGCGAGACGGTGGGCCTCGATGTGCGCGGCTATCGGAAGATCGACGGCGGACGGGCCGCCGAAATCTGTCTGAACGAAGTGTGCCTCCCCGACGACGCGTTGCTCGGCGAACGGGACACGGCATTCGCGAGGCTCGAATTCTGCATCGGCGCCGGCGTGCTGGCGTTATGCGCGGAGGCCGTGGGCGCGATGGATGTCGCGAAAGACCACACGCTCGAGTATCTGCGCACGCGCAAGCAGTTCGGCGTCGCGATCGGCAGCTTCCAGGCGCTGCAGCACCGCATGGCTGACCTGCTGCTGGAAATCGAGCAGGCCCGCTCCGCCGTCATCAACGCCGCCGCCGCGCTTGGCGCGGGCCGCGTTGAGCGCGAACGCGCGCTGTCAGCGGCGAAGTACACGATCGGGCACATCGGCACTCGCGTTGCCGAGGAATGCATCCAGATGCACGGCGGCATCGGCATGACGTGGGAGCTGCCGCTTGCGCACTACGCGAAGCGCCTTGTGATGATCGATCATCAGCTCGGCGACGAAGATCACCATCTCGAACGCTATATCACACTGGGAAGGAGTGAGCGCCATGAATGAACCTGTCCTTGTGCATCGCGACGGCGCGGTGCAACTGCTGTCGTTGAACAACCCGGCCGCGCGCAACGCGCTCACGCCCGAGGTGTACACGGCGCTACCGGCTGCGCTCGAACAGGCGCAGCGCGATCCCGATGTCGGCGCAGTCGTACTGACGGGTGTGGGTGGAGCTTTCTGCGCAGGCGGCGATCTGAAACGCCTCGCGCAGCGGCGCGCCATGACGCCGCCCGAACGGCGCGCGGGCATCGAAGGCATGCACGACATGATTCGCGCCATTCGCGACTGCAGCAAGCCTGTGATCGCGGCAGTCGAGGGAGCGGCGGCCGGCGCGGGCCTGTCGATCGCACTGGCGTGTGACATGCTGGTCGCCGCGCGCAATGCGTCGTTCTCGGTGGCGTACATCAAGGTCGGCCTTTCGCCCGATGGCGGCGCGACCGCGTTTCTGTCCGGGTTCGTCTCCCGGCAACTGCTGACCGAATTGTGCCTAACGGGCAGGCCTGTCACGGGCGAACGCATGCAGACGCTCGGCGTTGTGAATCGCCTCGTCGAGCCAGGCAGAGCACTCACGGAGGCCATCGCCATGGCACAGTCGGTTGCGGCCGGCCCCGAACGCGCGGCCGCCCGGATCAAGAGCCTGTGCCGCCACGCCGGTGAGAACACGCTCGAAGCGCAACTGGACCTTGAAGCCCAGTACATGGCGGAGTCGCTCGGTGACGACGAGGCTGCTGAAGGCATTGACGCCTTCTTCGACAAACGCCCCGCTGATTTCCCGGCGTTGCGTCGCGCGCGGGCCGTGCCTTCCCAATAGACGTGGCGCGCTCGTCATCATCCCTTTTCACTCCGGATTTGCCATGTCGAACCTGAATTGTTCTCTCCCGCTCGCCGGCGTTCGCGTTCTGGATCTGTCCCGCGTGCTTGCCGGACCCTGGTGCGCCATGGTGCTCGGCGATCTCGGCGCCGAAATCATCAAGGTCGAGCATCCAAAGCGCGGTGACGACACGCGCGACTGGGGAGTGCGCGTCGGCACGACCGAGACGGCTTACTTCAATAGTGTCAACCGCAACAAGCGCTCGGTGTGTCTCGACCTGCAAACCGCCGAGGGCCAGCAGATCGCCTGCGAACTGGCACAGCAAAGCGATGTCGTGATCCAGAACTTCAAGTTCGGCGGTGCGGAAAAGCTCGGCCTTGGCTATGACCAGCTCAAGGAAGGACACGAAGATCTCATCTATTGTTCGATCTCCGGCTACGATCGCCGCGGACCGGAAGCGGCACGTCCCGGCTACGATCTCGTCATTCAGGGCGAGGCTGGGTTGATGGCGCTCAACGGGGAAGCCGATCGGCCGCCGCTCAAGTTCGGTGTGGCCGCCGTCGACCTGTTCACCGGGATGTACTCCGCCCAGGCGGTGCTCGCCGCGCTCTACGAGCGCCAGAAAACCGGCAAGGGACGGCACATCGAAATGGCGCTCTTCGACTGCGGCCTGATGATCACCGCGTACTACGGCCTGGAGGCGCTGATCATGGGTGAGGACCCGCCGCGCTACGGCAATTCGCATCCTTCGATCATGCCCTACGGCGTATTCGACGCAGAAGATGGGCCGCTCGTCATCGCGGTCGGCAACAATCGGCAGTACGAGCGCTTCTGCCGCGAGGTGATCGAACGCCCCGATCTTTTCGAAGACGAGCGTTTCCGCACGAATATCTCCCGCACGGCCAACCGCGAGGTGCTCGCGCCCGAACTCAAGCGCGAGATCGGCAAAAGAAAACGCCAGGATCTGCTCGAGCACCTGACGCAAGCCTGCATTCCCTGTGGCGAAGTTGCCGGCCTTCACGATGCGCTCACCTCAACGCGCGCGGCAGAGGCCGGGCTTGTGACGAGTTACGCGCATCCCGAGGCCGGCAGCACGCCCGTGCTCGCTCCGCCTTATCGCTTCGACGGCGCGCGCCTGCCTGTGAGAAACGCTCCGCCGCAACTCGGGGAAGGCACGAACGATGTTCTCCAGTCGTTGCTCGGACTGTCCCACGAACGACTTTCACAACTGAAGGCCGACGGCGTCGTCTGACGCTGCATTGGGCCTGACTTCTTAGGGGATCGTTGCATGAGCCAGATCGCTTTTTCCAATGGCGTCACCAGACTGTTCGGTACACGCCTGCCCATCGTCGCCGGCGGCCTGATGTGGCTCGCCGATGCGGACTATGTCGCCGCCGCGTCGCGCGCCGGCATCATCGGCTTCATCACGGCCGCGAGCTTTCCGGAGCCGCGCGCACTGCGCGCGGAGATCCGGCGCTGTCGCGACCTGTGCGAAGGCGGCCCGTTCGGCGTCAACGTTTCGATGCTGCCGAAGCTCGTCCCGGGCGAGAAGACGCTGGAAGTGTTCGAGCTCATCGTCGAAGAGGGCGTTAAGTTCGTCGAAACTTCCGGGCGCAGTCCGGAGGCATTCATGCCGCTGCTGAGGCAGGCCGGCATCAAGGTGCTCCACAAGGTTCCGGCAGTACGGTTCGCAGTCAAGGCGGCCTCGATCGGCGTCGATGCCGTCGCGATCGTCGGAGCCGAATGCGGCGGACATCCGGGACTCGACATGGTGGGATCGTTCGTCAACGCCGCGTGGGCCGAAAGCCACCTGGACATTCCTTACCTCATCGGTGGCGGCATCGGCCGCGGCTCGCAACTCGCCGCGGCGCTCGCGATGGGCGCTTCAGGCGTAATCGTCGGCACGCGCTTCGCCGTGGCCGAGGAGATCTGGGCACATGCCGATTACAAGCGGCGGCTGGTGGAAGCCGGGCCGACCGACACGGAATTGTGCATGCAGTCCCTGCGCAATACCGTGCGCACGCTGCGCAACGAGACGACGGCCGTTGTGAAGGAGATCGAGGCACAGAACCCGAATGCGACCATTCAGGACCTGATGCCGATGGTTGCCGGCAAGCTCGGCCGCAACGCATACGTCACGGGCGACTGGTCGAAGGGGCTGCTTTCTGCCGGGCAGTCGCTCGCGTTCGTCGACCGTATCGAACCGCTTGCCGACATCGTCCGCCGCTTCGAGAGTGACATGCGGCAGGCGCTGGCGCGGGTAGCGATCGCCTGATCGGGTTCATGGACGCCGCACGTGTCGTGCCGGCGTCAGTCATGCAGTCATGCAGTCACGCGGCGCGAGGCGATATTCCCCTCGCCAGCCGAACACCGTCCCCCATCCATAACAAGCGCTGTTGAAAGCAGCCCGTCAAGCAGTTGCATCGAGCTACCGAAGCTCATTCCATTCGTCGTCAAAGACGTCAGCAGACAACAGGCAGGAGACAACCCATGCAGCATGTCCACATCGATTCAATCAAGGCGAGCCCCGCGTACCAGCGGCTCATCACGTCACGTCGCCGTTTCAGCTTCACGTTGACAGCGCTGATGATCATCACGTACTACGGCTTTATCCTGTTCGTCGCCCTCGCACCTCAAGTGCTGGCCCATCCGCTGTATGCCGGAGCCACGACGAGTATCGGCATCGTCGTGGGCGTCGGCATCATCCTGATCGCGGTTGGAATGACCGGCTGGTACGTGCTGCGCGCGAACCGCACACTCGATCCTTCAATGAGCGCGCTTCTCGCCAGTGCAGGGAAGGAGAGCCATTGATGAAACTCGTTCGCTTCCTCTCCTGTGCGAGCCTTGCCTCCATGGCCGCGCTCGCTCACGCCTCCTCCGTCGAAGGCCCGGTGCCGGATCATGTCGAGCTGAATCCCGTCGCAATCGGCATGTTCCTCTTATTCGTACTTGTCACGCTCGGCATTACGCGCTGGGCGTCGCGCAGGACCCGCACGACAAAGGACTTCTACAGCGCGGGTGGCGGCATCTCCGGCTTTCAGAACGGGCTCGCCATTGCCGGGGACTACATGTCCGCAGCCTCGTTCCTGGGCCTCTCCGGCATGGTGTTCGTGTTCGGATTCGATGGCCTGATCTATTCGATCGGTTTTCTGGTCGGCTGGCCGTTTGTGATGTTCCTGCTCGCCGAGCCCTTGCGCAATCTCGGTAAGTTTACGTTCGTCGACGTGGTCGCCTACCGGTTCGAGCAGGCACCGATTCGCCTCCTGACTGCCAGCACGTCGCTCGTCGTCGTGGTCTTCTATCTGGTCGTGCAGATGGTCGGTGCGGGCAAGCTGATCCAGTTGTTGTTCGGGTTGCAGTACTGGATCGCGGAAGTCGTCGTCGGCGTGCTGATGGTGATCTACGTGTTCTTTGGGGGCATGACGGCGACCACCTGGGTGCAGATCATCAAAGCCGTGCTCCTGCTATGCGGCGCGACGTTCATGGCCGTCACCGCGCTCGCGCAATTTGGCTTCAATCCCGACGAGATGTTTCGACGCGCGGTCGACGTCCATCCCGGCTCACTCAGCATCATGGGCCCCGGCAAACTGCTGAAGGATCCGCTCAACGCACTTTCGCTTGGCATCGCGCTGATGTTCGGCACCGCAGGGTTCCCCCATATCCTGATGCGCTTCTTCACAGTGCCCAGCGCGAAGGAGGCGCGCAAGTCCGTGTTCGTCGCCACCGGGCTTATCGGGTATTTCTATCTGCTGACCTTCGTGATTGGCTTCTCCGCGATCGCACTGCTTGCGCAGCATCCCGAGTTCTTCAAGGCTGCCGTCGACGGGCATTTCAATCTCACGCGCGACCTCGTCGGCGGCTCGAACATGGTTGCCGTCAAGCTGGCGCAGGCGGTGGGCGGCAACCTCTTCTACGGCTTCATCGCCGCCGTGACGTTCGCGACGATCCTGGCGGTGGTCGCGGGCCTTACGCTCTCCGGGGCGACCACGGTTTCACACGATCTTTACGCATGCTGGCTCGCGCGCGGTAAAGTCAACGAAGCTCACGAAATGCGCATGTCACGTCTCGCGACACTGATACTGAGCGTCGTCGCGATCGGACTTGGCATTCTCTTCGAGCACGTCAATGTGGCGTTCCTGGTCGGTCTCGTGGCGGCCGTCGCTGCAAGTGCGAATTTTCCGGTGCTGGTGTCGTCGATTTTCTGGCGCGGCATGACGACCTGCGGCGCGGTGGTGGGCGGCAGTCTCGGGCTGACTTCCGCAGTGCTGCTGACACTGTTTTCGAAATCAGTATGGGTCGACGTGCTGCATCGGGCACATGCGCTGGTGTCCCTCGACAACCCCGCACTGATTTCGGTGCCGCTCGCGTTCGCGGGCATCTGGGTCTTCTCGATGCTGGATCGCGGCGCGCGTGCGCAGCGAGAGCGGCAAGCGTTTGCGCTGCAGGAATTTTATGGGCAGACGGGCATGCTGTCGGCGAAGGCAGTCGATCACTGAACACCGTTCGCGCGGACAACCGCGAAGCATGCTTTCGCGGCTCGCACACGCGAGCCGCGCCACGTTTCGTATGACTGGAAACGCGACTGATTACCGGTGCCCGGGGATACGACGGCGGACGTTGCGAATGCTTTTGTGGCTACGGCACGAGCGTTTGGATCGCAGTTCGGTGATCAGTCACCGGTTCAACCTCTCTTCAAAAAGCAAGTCGCCGTTGCCGTCGCGAGAAGTTTCCCGTCGAGGGATTTCAACGTACCTTCCGAGGTTGCGATGTTCCTCGAGACGTGGACCGTGCGGCCTTCCGCCACGACGTCCTGATCGCGCGGCACAGGCCGCAGCATTTTCACTTGCAGGTCGATCGTGCCGTAACCGACGCCGGCCTCCAAGATCGAGTGCACGGCGCAACCCGTCACGGAATCGAGTACGGTTGCGGCGAAGCCGCCGTGCACGCCGCCAAGTGGATTCAGATGCTGGCTGCCGGCGCGCGCTGTCATCTTCACATATCCAGGGTCGACCTCTGTGAACCACATGGGAATCGTCTCCGCCATCGAAGACCGCGGCAAGTCGCCTGACACGGCGGCGCGCAGCAATTCAAGACCGCTCATTTCCAACGGATTCATCCTTTCCTCTCCTGATTTTGTTCAAACGAGCGCCAACACGATGGTTGTCCGCGCGTTCGCAATCCGTACCGTCCTACTGTCGAACGACTTTCGTGAAATCCGGCCGGCGCTTCTGCGCAAACGCCGTGAAGGGTTCTTTCGCTTCGGCGCTTGCAAGTCGTTCCATGTGACGGCCGGTGCACCACTACCTGATAGCTCAACTTTGAATTCTGGGGTCGTCAACTTGCCTGCCAAAATTCGCGGCGTCGAGAGGTGCCTCCTCTGGAACGCCATCGCGCTTAAACGTTCGCATGCGAAGTATAAACCTATTCGCATTTGAAGCGCATTTGTGAAAGTCAACGAGCCGTCAACTGAAACTTGACATCAACGCGGCTGCGGCACTTCGCGAGGTTGAAGGAGCGACTGGTGTTTGGCGCGCTCGCGGAGCAACAGTCATGTCCAGCATCGCTGGCATATAGCGGCCAAGAGCAAGTCGGCAGTCAGACAGGCAAACCGATGGGTTCTTCGCGACACTGGCGACGCCCGCAACCACGTTTAAGTTCGGCCGCGAGGCGTCATGGATAGGCCCCAATGCACGCTGAGATGGGTCACTGTTAGCGAGGCGCCGTACAGGCGCTGGCCTGCACAGCGTCTTGCGCTACATCAGTGACTGGTGGCCTCCATAGGTGAAATGCCTGTCTGGGAGATGAACTCCTGCGCGTCGAAGGCGGCAATTTCCTTTTTGGCGCGGGCAGTGCGGTCGAGCTTCGAGAAGACAAATATGCCTGCGAAGGCGAGCGGCACGGAAAAAAGAGAAGGATTGTCTAGACTGATGGGCGCGGTGGCATGTTGCATGACATCAACCCATACCGGTTTGGACAGGATTGTCAAAACCACGGCCGAGACAAGGCCGAGTAGGCCGCCAAGCACGGCGCCTAGCGTGGTTGTGCCTCGCCAGAATATTGAACAGAGAAGAACGGGGCAATTGGCGCTGGCGGCAATCGCTGCTCCCATGCTGACGATAAACGCGACATTCACGTGCTCAAAAGGAATGCCCAAGCCTACTGCGACCATCGTTAGTGCGACAGTTGATATGCGAGATATCTGCATCTCCCGGCGATCGGACTGTTTCCCGCGAGCTATGCACGAAGAATATAGATCGTGCGACACGGTTGCCGCGCCGGCCAATGTCAGACCCGCTACCACGGCGAGTATGGTCGCAAAAGTCACAGCGGCAATGAAGCCGTAAAAGACACTTCCTCCGACCGCCTTGGCAAGGTTAACGGCGACCATGTTTGTTCCCCCGATAAGGTCTCGGGTGAGCAGAAACTGACCGGTCGAACCAATTTTGAAGAATTCTGGATGTTGGGAGAGAAGGGCGATCGCAGAAAAACCGATGACAAAGGTGAGAAGGTAAAAATATCCAATAAAGCCCGTCGCGAAGAATACCGACTTTCTTGCTTCTGCCGCGTCACGAACGGTGAAGAAACGCATCAGGATATGAGGAAATCCCGCTGGACCGAGCATGCCGGCTATGCCGAGCGATAGTGCGTTTAGTGGCTCGTGCATGAGGTGTCCTGGCCCCATGATCGCTTCCGAGTGCGGATGGGCGTGAATCGCCGCGGTGAACATCGCCTCTGGACTGAAACCAAATTGAGCAAGAGAGGCTACCGCCATGAACGTTACGCCAAAAAGAAGGAGGCCAGCCTTGATTATCTGTACCCATGTAGTTGCGGTCATCCCTCCAAATGAAACGTACGTGACCATCAATATGCCGACGATCACTTCGGCAATCCAGTACGGTAGATGAAAAAGCAACTCGATTAGCTTGCCCGCGCCGACCATCTGCACGATCAGAAAAAAGACGACGACTACGAGCGAAGTACACGAGGTAAGCAACCGTATTGGAACCTGTTGCAACCGGTGTGCGACCACGTCCACAAAGGTGAACTTGCCTAGGTTTCTCAGCGGTTCGGCGAGCAGAAACATGAGGAATGGCCATCCGACAAGAAAACTGATGGCGTAGATAAGGCCATCAAGGCCAAACGCGAAAACCATGCCGGAAAGGCCCAGGAAGGACGCAGCGGACATGAAGTCGCCCGCCATCGCGAGCCCATTCTGTAGCCCGGTAATGTTGCCGGCGCCTGTATAGAAAGCGCGCGTCGATGTATTTCGACGGGCGGCCCAACGTGTAATTGCGAGAGTCACACATACGAACAGGAAGAACATCGAAATGGCGATAGGGTTCAGCGTCGCTCCGTGGACAGCGGAAGCGTTCCCCTCGGCGGCCTGAACGCAAGCTGGAACACAGAGAGCGAGAAGCGGAATGTGTAATGTCGGTTTCATTCTGCGTGCGCTCCGCCGGATTTCTGCAAGACGCGTTTCATACTGGGGTCGAGGACGCGGGTCACGACAAGCGCGTACCATCCGGTCAGACTGACAGCAGTCACAATGACGATTACACCGGCAACGATGCCGATGCTGGTGGAAGCGCCGTGGTAGATCGGCCGTGCCAAAAAGCGAGGCGCAGCGGCCACGAGAACGATGAATCCGTAATAAGTCAGTGTCATCAGTCCGGCAAAAGTGAAGCTAAAGCGGCGCTTGGCTCTTACAAGCGCCCGATAGTCTCCACTTTTCCGTATTGCGTCTATTAGGATCTGCTGCATGGATGTCTCCTTTCTGCCTCTGGTAATCGCCCTTTTGGCGTATGTCGGCCTACTTCTGCTGATCAACCGTCTTGTGCCAGCGACGGACTTGTTATATTGGTTGCACGCCGCGGCAATTTGTTTGATAACTGGCGTCGAACTCAACCACTTCCCTCAAGCGCAATGTTCTTGGGAGATGATGGCTTTCGTCGCCGAGTTGATGATCAATCATCATGCTCAAATTTCATCCTGATCTTCCTCAGAGACCAAGAATGGATCTGGAAATAATGTTCTTTTGAATCTCATTCGAACCGCCATAGATCGAGAGCTTCCGATTGTTCAGGTATAGCGGGGTGAC
This sequence comes from Paraburkholderia sp. RL17-347-BIC-D, assembly GCF_046027915.1. NCBI lineage: Bacteria > Pseudomonadati > Pseudomonadota > Betaproteobacteria > Burkholderiales > Burkholderiaceae > Paraburkholderia > Paraburkholderia sp. RL17-347-BIC-D. Next base: position 145,546 of record NZ_JARESS010000021.1, on the reverse strand, counting down.
GGAAGAGGTTCCTGCAGGACCGACACCCAAAACGTCATCGCCGTGCAGTGCCTCCTCGATATAGGGGAGCGCATACGGTCCCAACGCTCTGCGCATCAGCGAAGAGATCTCCTGTCGTATCTCGGTGCTTTTGATTTTGAGCATCGAGCTTTCCGCTCCCGGGGCACCGCCGGACGTCGCAGCGGCAATGACGCGAAGATTGGTGGTCTTCATGTTTTCAAGTTCAATCTCGACACGCGCGACACGAGCAGCGAAATACGGATCTTCGATGAGGGGACGTCCTCGGAGAGTCTGGCTTTTGGCAATCCGTTTGAGCCGATCGAGCAGGGCGACGGACAGGCCGACACCCGCGATATTGGTTCGCTCGTAGGTGAGCAGATACTTGGCGTATGTCCAGCCTTTGTCTTCTTCTCCAATGAGGTTTTCGGCAGGCACTCTTACGTCACTGAAGAACACCTCATTGACCTCGTGTTCACCATCAAGAGTGATAATGGGGCGGACATCTACGCCTTCCGACTCCATATCGATCAGCAGGAAACTGATTCCCTCCTGCTTGCGGACTTCCGAGCAAGTTCGAACGAGGCAAAAGATCTTGTTGGCATAGTGTCCAAGCGTGGTCCATGTCTTTTGCCCGTTGACGACATAGTGTTCGCCCCGAGAGTCGATCTGGCGTACTGCGCTTGTCCGGACCGACGCCAGATCAGAGCCGGACCCCGGCTCAGAATAGCCTTGGCACCACCAATCGGATCCGTCGAGTATCCTGGGCAGCCAACGGTGTTTTTGCTGTTCCGTCCCGTACTTGATGACAACTGGTGCGAGCATGTTCACCCCAAATGGGACGATGCGAGGCGCACCAGCAAGCGCGCATTCGGTCTCGAAGATGTATTTCTCGGTAGGTGTCCACCCGGTGCCCCCGTATTCGATGGGCCAGTGAGCGGCCAGCCAGCCTTTGGCATTCAGGATGCAATGCCAATCGTGGAGATCGGCACGAGTCAGTCTAATTCCGTTGCGTACCTTGTTTGATATGTGTGCAGGCAAACTGCTTTGCAAGAAAGCTTGCACGTCAGAGCGGAAGCGGTTTTCCTCTGCGCTAAATTCGAGGTCCATTTGCTCGGGCCCCTCAAAAGATCTCAAAGAGCGCCGCCGCACCCATGCCACCGGCAATACACATTGTGACTACGGCATATTTCACGCCGCGTCTGCGTCCTTCAAGGAGAACATGGCCGGCCAGGCGTGCACCTGTCATTCCGAATGGATGGCCGAGGGCAATTGCACCTCCATCGACATTGAGGCGCTCAGCTGGGATGCCGAGTTTTTCCTGGCAATAAATCGCCTGTGATGCGAATGCCTCGTTCAGTTCCCAAAGTCCTATGTCATCGACCTTGAGATTGTGTCGATCAAGCAGCTTCGGCACGGCCAACGTGGGTCCGATGCCCATCTCATCAGGCTCGCAGCCGGCGACAACCATACCTCTGAACGCACCGAGGGGATCGACGTTTGCCCGTTCGGCATCCTTCGCGTTCATCAGTACACACGCGGACGCACCGTCAGATAGTTGAGAGGAGTTCCCGGCTGTCACGAATCGGTCCGGGCCTTTTACCGGCTCGAGCCGCGAAAGGCCTTCGAACGTGGTGTCAGGCCGGTTGCATGTGTCTTCGTCGATCGTGACTTCTTTCAGCGTGACGACGCCTGTGTTTTTATCCTTGACCGCCATCGTGGTGGTAACGGCGATGATCTCTTCCTTGTATCTGCCTTCAGCCTGAGCCCGCATAGTCTTCTGCTGGCTTGCGAGGGAGAATCGGTCTTGCGCTTCGCGGCTGATGCCGTAGCGCTTTGCGACGACGTCACCCGTATCGATCATCGCCATGTAGAGATCAGGCTTATGCTCCGCGATCCATGGATCGAGGTGTTTGTCGGCGTCTTCGCGAGTCTGGATTCCAGTTATGCTTTCTACGCCTCCGGCGATAACCGCTTGTGCGCCATCTACGACAATACGTGCGGCCGCCGTGCCGATTGCCTGAAGTCCCGAGGCGCAAAAGCGGTTTATGGTTGTCCCAGCAATGGACAGAGGAAGGCCTGCCCGCACGACAGTCTGGCGGGCTACATTGCGCCCGGTGATGCCCTCTGGATACCCGCAGCCGAGAATGGTGTCTTCGATCAGGGACGGGTCGACGCCTGAGCGGTCTACGGCTGCTCGAACGGCCCATGCAGCAAGGGTCGGCCCATGTGTCCGGTTGAATTCTCCACGGTGAGATTTTGCAAGCGGAGTTCGGGCGGTGGAAACAATAACGGCTTCACGCATATATATTTCTTCAGAAGGAAGTAGGTCTTTAATCGTTCAAGCAGGAGAAGCCTGGTCCTTGATCTGCTAGCTGGACGAGAAGCGGAGAACCGCCCTTACGGAGGGTTGGTCTCCGCGAACCGGATGGCATCCAGAAGCTCTGCACGGACCCGGATGCTCAGTGCGTTCAGAGGTGGACTGCTGATCGCTGCGACGAGGACTGATCCATTCAGCCGCCGGATTAAGGATTGGTCAGGGGCGTTGAGGAAGGTGGCGGATTGGCAAATCGCCGCGCAAGTCAGGCTCCGATGCGCTCACCACGATTCCATCCAGGGCCGAATGTCGAGTTCATGGGTCCACGCATCGCGTGGCTGTTGATGCAGCATCCAGTAGGTGTCGGCAATATGTTCGGGATTGACAATGCCGTCGACTTCCTTGAGTTTGTAACGATCGGGGAAGCTCTCGCGAATGAATTCCGTGTCGATGGCGCCGTCGACAATCAACTGTGCAACATGTAATCCTTTAGGTGCCAATTCCTTGGCCATCGACTGGGCCAACGCGCGCAACGCGTGCTTCGCGCCAGAAAACGCTGCGTAACCGGCTCGGCCGCGCAAACTCGCAGTGGCGCCAGTGAAGAAAATGGATCCTCTTTCACGGGGCAACATCACTTTTGCCGCTTCCCGGCCCATCAGGAAGCCGGCAAAACACGCCATCTCCCAAACTTTCTGATACACGCGAGCAGTGGTGTCCGTAATGTCGAATTTGACGTTCGCGCCGATGTTGAAAATTGCGGCTTCGACTGGAGCAATGTTCGCTTCGATTTCCTCAAACAGGGAAACCATCGCCTCTTCTTTTCGTGCGTCTGACCCGAAGGCGTACGCCTCACCGCCCTCCGAGCGAATCTGTTCGACAAGGGGTGTGAGTTTCTCCGGATGTCGGCGGGTCACGCACGCGATGTAACCCTCGCGCGCAAAACGACGTGCGATTGCTCCGCCGGTCGCGTCGCCGGCCCCGATCACCACCACAGCCTTTTTGGATGTTGCCATCATGTCTCCCGATATTGAACCGCAATGCAGAATGACGAACTGCATTGCAATCCATTATCGGAACGCATTCTGAGAAAGTCAAAGATTTTGTGTGCTGATGAAGCGACAAAATTTGCTTGGTTGAACTGCTATGCAGTATAGTAGACCGCAGAGCGATACAAAAGTGACTCGGAGACACCGGATGACTGTCCTGCTGAACGGGCGCCCGCTACGGCGCATTCACAATGTGATCGACCCATGGGTCAGCGCGAGTCCGGATGCGCCCGCCTTGATCGACCGGACTGCCAGTCTTACTTACAGGCAGCTGCATGAGGCAGTCGAAGGGGCTGCGCAACGCTTGGGCGAGCTCGGCGTGCGACCGGGTGATCGCGTACTCGTTGTTTGCGAGAACTGCGTCGCGGTAGGCGTGCTCCTGCTGGCGCTGAGCCGGCTTGATGCGTGGGCTGTCGTGGTCAATGCGCGTCTGTCACCCCGGGAGATCGATACATTCGCTGAGCATTCGGGTGCGAGGCGTGTCATCTATACGCCTGACGTTTCTCTTGAAGCCGGGGCGCATGCCCGGCGGGTTGGAGCAAAGGAAGAATTCTGGCCGCTGACAGGCCGTCTAAATATCGGGCCGCTGAACGAGCCGGCTGTAGCAGAGCAAACACACACCGATCCCGCGGAACAGGTCGCGGTGATGATTTACACATCCGGCACCTCAGGCAGCCCGAAGGGTGTCATGTTGACGCACTCAAACCTCTTATTCATATCGGAGGTTGCGCGATCCGTCAGGCTCCTGTCGCCGCAAGATACGGTGTATGGCGTCTTGCCCATGGCGCATGTGGTGGGACTCTCATCGCAACTTCTGGGGGCGCTTGCTTGCGGTAGCAAGTTGTTCATCGAGTCGCGCTACTCGGCGGAGGCGCTGGCCGACGCGATACTGAAGCGCGGCGCGACGGTCTTCGTCGGTGTTCCTGCGATGTTTTCGAAGTTGCTTGAATGGTCGCGCGCGAATGGCGTAGATATAAGTCGCCATCAGCTACGTTCAGTCGGTGCGGCAGGATCGCCTCTTACTCCAGAGCTCAAAGCGCAGATCGAGGCGGCCATGCAGACAACCCTGCAAAACAGCTACGGGCTGACAGAAACCTCACCGACCATTTGCCAGACACTGTTGCTGTCCGCCCCGCGGAACGACTGTTCCGTTGGACCACCGGTACCGGGCGTCGAGGTTCGTATGATGGGAAGTGACGGCCGCGATGTTGCCCGTGGCGAAGTTGGCGAACTGTGGGTGCGCGGACCCAATGTAATGAAAGGCTATTACCGCGCATCGGACCTGACGGCAGAGTCGATTCAGGATGGTTGGTTCAATACCCGCGACCTCGCTAGACAGGGCGAGGACGGCGGTGTCTTCATCATGGGCCGTACCCGCGAATTGATCATCCGCTCAGGATTCAACGTTTTTCCAGTTGAAGTCGAGCAGGCGATAAATTCCTATCCGGGCGTGGTTCAATCCGCAGTCATTGGCCGCCCCGCCGAAGGAAACGAACAGGTTATTGCTTACGTAGAGCCCGAAGCCAATGTCTACGTTGACACCGACGATCTGGACAGATGGGTTCGGCAGCAACTTGCACCGTACAAGGTGCCAGCGGAAATTCACGTGATAGAGAAGCTCCCTGCCGCGCCGACTGGGAAAGTGCTAAAAGGCAATCTCCGCGAGCTTGACGTGTTGCGAAGCGCGGAGCGCCGCGCGACGCATCCTGGTGGCTGACAGTGAAGCTGACAAGGCCGCTTCTTCGTACTAGACGCGTGGTATCGTGTCGCGGCTCGCGGCGCCGACCAGGGTGCCCGGGCTGCTGCAAAGTGTGTTGTGCGACGCAGCAATCGTGACAATCCTCTACGAACGGCGATCGGCCGGAGATAAAATTGAATATGAACACTGCAGAAGGCGATCGCGTGGACGATGACGCAGCGGACGAGGAATCAGGATCTGATGGCGCGTCCGATCGTCATTTTGTTACGGCCCTCGCTCGCGGCCTTGAGGTATTGAGCTGCTTTAAGACGGGCAATAACTTTCTGGCAAATCACGAGATCGCACAAAAATGCGGGCTGCCGCGTTCAACCGTTACGAGACTGACGTACACGCTGACCAAGCTGGGCTATCTTCATCTGGTGCCGAACAGCGGTAAATATCGCCTCGGGACAGCAACGGTTGCATTGGGCAGCGCAATGCTGGCAAAACTCGACGTGCGCCAGGTCGCCCGTCCGTTCATGCAGTTGCTTGCCGCAGAGACTGAGGCCATCGTTGCGCTGTCAACGCGCGACCGGCTTTCGATGCTGTACCTGGAATGTTGCAGGGGCAGTTCTATCGTCACACTTAGCCTGGACGTCGGGTCGCGCATACCTTTAGGCACCACGGCCGCAGGCCGGGCCTTGCTGGCCGGATTGCCCGCGCCCGAACGTTCGGATCTGATGGAACGAATTCGCGAGCTGGACGATGCAGCCTGGCCTAAGATAAGCGCGGGTATCGTACGAGCGGTGGACGAGTATGAAGCGACGGGATGTTGCTCTTCTCTCGGAGACTGGGTGAAGGGCGTGCACGGTATTGCCGTCCCATTCAATCCGGGGAGGGGGCTGCCGGTTATGGTCATGAGCGTTGCAGGAGCTGCACAAGCGTTCCCAAAAGATCAGTTGATGCACTTCGCTTCGAAGTTGATAACTATGGTCAAAAGCATTGAGGAAAATCTCGGCAAGATGCCATAGCTGAAAAAATATGTGCGCGGTGGCATCGCTGCCTTTTCGACACGATGATGGTGCCAGGACGGTCACTTTTCGCATGGGTGGCTGTCGTTTAGTGGTTGATTGATCATTGCGAATTCCAGTCGCAATGACTGTTTTCGAGTGCATATGCACAATATAGTGCATGTTGAACGATATGACGGGAGACAACGTGAGTAAGATCCAGGTTGATTTTCTTTTTGACTTCGGCAGTCCAAATGCGTACCTCAGCCACAAGGTGATTCCGCATATCGAGGCGCGCCAGGAAGTGGTGTTCCGGTACGTGCCTATTCTGCTCGGCGGACTATTCAAGCTGACAGGGAATCAATCGCCCGCAGACGCCTTTTCCCATATCAAGAACAAACCGCAGTTCGGCAAACTCGAAACTGCCAGGTTTGTCGCCCGATATGGGATCACGGAGTACCGATACAACCCATATTTTCCGATCAATACTCTAAAGCTGATGCGCGGAGCCGTTGCAGCCCAGCTGGACGGAACGTTCGACCTGTACGTGACGTCTGTGTATCGGTTCATGTGGGAAGACGAGCTCGACATGGGCGACCCTGTCGTGCTTTCCGCGGCACTCGATAAGGCCGGTCTGGACGGCAAAGGATTTGCACAGCGGATCGACGTCCCGGAGGTCAAGCAGCGGCTGATCGACAATACCCAGGAAGCTTTTGACCGAGGAGCATTTGGCTCACCGACTTTCTTTGTTAACGACGAAATGTACTTCGGCAAAGACCAGCTGCGCGATGTCGAAGAAGAAATCATCAGGTTGACTGCACCTCAGGCGTGAAAGAAGTGCCCAACGGGTAAAAGCAGCACCCGGCAGGGTTCGCTTGCATCGGTATTTTTCCAAAATCGTTTTACGACGGAGTATGTGTATGGCTATTCCCAGCATTCTGCATAACAGGCTTTCCGTTCCAGTCGTCGGTTCGCCTTTGTTCATCATTTCGAACCCTGATCTCGTCATTGCACAATGCAAAGCCGGGATTGTCGGCTCCTTTCCTGCGCTCAATGCACGACCTGAAGGGGTGCTCGAGCAATGGCTCGATCGCATCACAACCGAGTTGGCGGAGCATGACAGGAATCATCCGGAGCGACCATCGGCACCGTTCGCGGTCAATCAGATTGTCCATCGATCAAACAATCGTCTCGACACGGATATGGAAGTCTGCAAGAAATATCGGGTCCCGATTGTCATCACTTCACTCGGAGCGAGGAAAGAGATCAATGACGCAGTTCACGGGTGGGGAGGAATTGTTTTTCACGATGTCATCAACAACGTGTTTGCACGTAAGGCAATCGAGAAGGGCGCAGACGGACTGATCGCAGTTGCAACCGGCGCGGGTGGTCATGCCGGCGTGCTTTCGCCGTTCGCTCTTGTGCAGGAAATTCGAGAATGGTTCGATGGCCCGCTATTGTTGTCAGGCGCAATTGCCAACGGCAACTCGATCCTGGCAGCGCAGGCGAGCGGTGCCGACCTTGCCTATGTCGGCAGTGCTTTCATCGCCACGGAGGAGGCCAACGCCGTCGAAGGCTACAAGGATGCCATTGTCGAGGGCGAGGCGTCAGATATTGTTTATACGAATCTGTTTACGGGTGTGCATGGCAACTATCTGCGCAAAAGCATTGTTGCAGCAGGACTTGATCCAGATGGCCTGCCTGAGTCAGACCCGTCAACTATGAATTTTGGATCGGGAAGCAATGCAAAGGCCAAAGCGTGGCGGGACGTGTGGGGCGCAGGCCAGGGAATCGGTGCTGTAAAGCAGATCGTACCTGCAGCAAAACTGATAGAGCGGCTGAGGCACGAGTATGACCAGGCGCAATCACGATTGGCATTTCCGGAATCAAGCCTGCGCAGCGTCTGACAACTTGCGAACTTACCGTCACAACCACCCGATGACAGAGAGAAAGCAGTATGGCCCCATCCAGCATCTCCGATACTGAAGACGTCGTTACGAACCCTTATGCCGGTTATGACATCGCCACATGGCTGGTCGAGCTTGCTGCACGTCGAGGAGATCATCCCTTCCTCATATGGGATCCCTTCGAAGGTCAAGGTCGTACGTACAGCTATGCGGATCTTCTTGACCACGTACAGCGTCTCGCGGGCGGTATGGCTGCCCGTGGAGTGCGCGCAGGCGATCGCGTCGTTGTCCACATGGAGAACTGTCCAGAGGCAGTGCTGGTTCGCTTTGCGTGCGCCTGGCTTGGCGCGGTGTGCGTCGCAACGAATGCGCTAGCAGCGGGACCCGAACTCGCATACCTGGTTACCGCTGCGCGCGCTGTTTGCGCGGTGACCCAGTCTCATCTCGCTTCACTTCTCGCAGAGCATTGCCCCCAACTTGCCTGGATTGCTGTAGTGAATGCTGAGGCCGAAGGCGCTGAGAGTGCTGTAGGGGCTCAGAGGGTGTTTGACTTCTCAAGACTGTATGCCGGGCCTCTGCCTCGCAGGCGGGCCGATCCTTTGGCGCAAGCATCGGTGATGTACACCACAGGTTCTACTTCTCGACCAAAGGGTGTTGTTTGGACGCATGCCAATATCCTTTGGGCAGCGGAACTGAACGCCCGGCAACAGCGCTTGCAGGACGGCGATATTCACCTGCTCTTTCTTCCGCTCTTTCATGTCGTTGGCCTGTCCTGGTGCTTTTTTTCGACGATGTGGGCAGGTGGCACAGTCGTCCTTCAGCCAAAATTCTCCCGAAGCCGCTATTGGGACAGCGCGCTGCGGTATAGGGCGAGCGTAGGCTCTCAGGTGCATTTCACCATGGCAGCGTTGAAAGCCGAGCCGGTACCCGACCACAACTTTCGCGTCTGGGTAACTTCCCGACACGACCACGCCTTGTCATCCTTTTACCGTGTTTCGATGGTGGCTGGATGGGGCATGACTGAGGTGTTGACCCAGGTCATCGTATCGACGCCCAGTCACGGAAAATTGACCGGCGGAATCGGGCGACCGAGTCAAGCATACCAGGTGCGAGTGGTGGACGACGAGGGGCGCCATGTTAAAGCGGGTGAAACAGGAAGTCTCCTCGTTGGCGGCCGTCGCGGACTCTCAATTTTCAGCGAGTACGATGGCGACGAACGCACGACAGAAGAGTCGTTCGATTCGGCAGGCTATTTTAGAACAGGAGACCGGGTCAGGCTCGACAACGATGGCTGGATGGAATTTGCCGACAGGCAGAAAGACATCATTAAGGTTGGCGGCGAGAATGTCTCAGCAGCGGAAGTCGAGGCGACCATCGCAAGGCTGCCTTCTGTGAAAGAGGTCGCGGTCGTCGGTAAGCCTTGTGCAATGTATAACGTGGTGGTCGTCGCATACGTTGTCGCAAGTCCGGACCTTGGTCCGGAGCAGACCCGACTGTTGCCCGAAGCGGTGCGTGAGCATTGTGCGCAAAACCTGGCAAGATTCAAAGGGCCCAGTGAGGTTCTGCTTATCGAGAGCCTACCGCGCATCGGAATCGGGAAGATTGCAAAGGCTGTCTTACGCGAATGGGCCGCAGCGGCGCCCTCGACGCGCACGGGCACGACTCGAGCGGACGCGCCTGGACCAATGCTTCGCAACGAATAATCACTGACCATGATCGACCTCTATCACTGCGCCCGATCGCGTTCGTTTCGCCCGCTGTGGATGCTTGAGGAATTGCAGTTGCCTTATCGGTTGCACGTCCTGCCATTTCCTCCGCGGGTAAAGGCGCGGGAGTACCTGGGATTGAATCCGCTAGGAACCGTCCCGTGTTTCATTGACGGAGACGTGATCATGACGGAGTCCAGCGCGATCTGCCAGTATCTGGCAGATCGGGACGAAACCCATGGCTTCTCCGTTTTGCCGTCGGACCCAACGTACGCGCGATACCTTAATTTTTTGAGTTTCGGTGAAGCCACACTGACGTTTCCGATCGCCATTTACATGCGATACACGCGCCTCGAACCCGAGGAAACTCGAGCGCCTCGGGTGGCTAACGATTACCGGCGTTTTTTCTTCGGGCGGCTTCGGGCAATCAGGGCAATTCTTTCCAAAGACGATTATGTGTGCGGTGGCCGCTTTACGGCAGCCGATATCTCGGTTGGATATGCGCTCATATTTGCTGCTATGAACGGGCTAGAGGACGATTTTCCACCGGAAGTGTTCGCGTATCTCGAACGGCTGCGCGCAAGGGATGCATTCAGGCGCGCGTTGATTGCTGAAAGTGTTCCGAATCGTCAGGATGGCGGGCAAGCGTAAGGTGTCCGCGTGAACCCATCGACTGCCGGTCTCAAGTCCGGAAGAGCGTCTTTGGCTGACGGAGATTGATTCCCCGTTGTGTCGAACGCTCTTGGTTCGGCGGATGACGAATGCGCTGCATGCAATCGCGAGGAGGGCGACAGCCATCAGGCCAGCGCTCATGAGTGATATTCGGCGGGCAAGGGCAGGTCGTCCATCGTCGACAGGGTATCTTCAATGCCCAGCCGGAACGACCGGGTGACTTCGGCACGAAGTGACCCGGTCAGTCGCGACAAGGCAGAGTCGAGAAACTTTCCAAGAATCATCGCCTGTGCCTCCAGCCTGCTGATAGTTGTTGTGTTGGAGGTGACGAGCCTGTCATTTCTCCCAGAACGCCGGTGTCGCTTGGCATTTCCAGGCCTCGCTCAGAACGTTTGCCAGTCATCGGCGCCGCTATCAGCCAGAGCCGTGTTGTCGCCGGTACGCTCGGCTCGCACGAGCTTTTGCGATGACGTAGCCTTTGCGATGGATGGCGCGCTTCTGGCTACCGTTCGGGGCCGTTCGAGTGGCTGGACAGTCGCATGGGATGCTTCATGGTCGTCTACGCTGAAGACGGACACCGCGTCACGCAGTCCCTCCGCCTGTTGCGCCAGAGACTGGGCCGCGGCCGAGGCCTGCTCGACAAGTGCGGCGTTTTGCTGGGTCACTTCATCCATCCGGGTAACGGCCGTATTGACCTGTCCGATACCGGTGCTCTGCTCCTCGGAAGCCGCTGCGATCTCACTCATGATGTCCGTGGTGCGCCCGGCTGCCTGCACGATTTCAGTCATGGTCCGGCCCGCGTCTTCAACGAGCTTCGATCCGGTATCAATGCGTCTGACCGATTCGGTGATCAGATCCTTGATCTCCTTCGCGGCAGTGGCACTGCGCTGTGCAAGCGTGCGGACTTCTCCCGCGACGACGGCAAACCCTCGCCCCTGCTCGCCGGCACGGGCGGCCTCGACCGCCGCATTGAGCGCGAGAATGTTGGTCTGGAACGCAATCCCCTCGATCACGCTGATGATCTCGGCAACCCGCCCGGAGCTTTCGGCGATCTCGTGCATCGTCGTGACAACACGGCTAATCTCTTCCCCTCCCCGTCGCGCGACGCCCGAGCCTGTACCGGCCAGCTGGCTCGCCTGAATCGCATTGTCTGCGTTCTGGCGCACGGCGCTGGTCAGCTGTTCCATGCTCGATGCGGTCTCCTCCAGAGAGGCGGCCTGCTCTTCGGTCCGCTGTGAGAGATCGGTATTGCCCTGCGCGATCTCGCCTGAGGAGACCGTAATCGACTCGCTGGCGGTCTTGATCCGCAGGACGAGGGCCGCAAGCTGGTCTCTCATTGTGCTCAGCGAGTACATGAGGCTTGAGTGGTCGCCCGGCTTAAGCTGTACGGTGGCGCGCAGGTTACCCGCCGCGATCTCGCTGGCCAGTGCCATTGCGTCGCGAGGCTCACCACCAAGTTGCCTTGCCACACCAAAGGCGATGACGAGGGCAACCACGATGGCGACCACGGCCGCTGCCAGCATCAAGCTGTAAACTAGCGTTTTCGCCTGCGCATAATCCTGACCGGCCTGTTTGCCTTCGTCGTTTGCGCTGGCCGTATTGGCATCCACGATGGTCTGGATGTCTTTTTCGATTGCATTTCGAATCGAGTCCGACTTCTTGCGCAGCAGGCTCATCGCATCGGCCTGCCGATCCTGTCTGACGAGTTCCAGAACCTGATTGTTGAGATCGAGAAACTTCGGCATCAGCGTCTGAATGTCGGCGTAGGCGGTTTTTTCCTCGGGACTATCTACCAGAGTTGCGTATTCCGAAGATGCCTTCTGGTAGTGGGCCAGCGCCGTATTGATGCGATCTTCTGCAGTATGGGATTCATCAGGCGTCGTTGCGGTGGCGGCAAGAAGCTGACTTGCCCGGATGCCGCGAATAGCCAACTGCATCTCCAGATTGGTGCGTACGCTAGGCAATGCGTTGTCGCGCAGGGCGGCAACGTGAGTGTTCTCCTGATTCATCTTGTAAAGGGAAAACCCACCAAGACAAGCCATCAGAAAGATCACGAGAGAAAATCCCGCGATCAACTGCGTTACTACCTTGAAGTTTCTTCCAAACTGCATGGCACCCCCCTCCAGGATCGAGATAAATGGATCGTTATATTCCCTCGGAGAGCACATCAATTATTTTTATGTGTAAAACGAAGGGACGAATATTACCGCAAAAAAAAGTAATCGGTTGGCATCATATTTATTACGTATTGCTTGTCATGTTTTACATAACACTTGAATGTCACCCGCCTGGCTGTGATGCCCCCGCGACACGGACTGTCCATGAAGAGCATCCGGCGGTATCTGAACGCGCTGGAGACTGCTGACCATACGCAACTCGCTGAGCTGAAAGTAAAGGCAATCCGACTGCAGGACAAGATCGTGCGCTTGCGATCCAGACGCACGTTCCATGGCGACGAGCGGAAGACTGCTGGAGATCGGAATTGAGGTAGGGGCCGGCACGATGCTGGAGGAGATCGGCCTGTTTTCGCCCGACCACCGGCGGACCTGCACGGCACGCTGCCGGAGCGACTGCGAACTCCTTTCGGCCTCTGCGCCGACTTAACGCGACTACCAGGACCGGAGTTTGCAACGTACCTGATTCAGCTCATCACCCGCCGACTGGGAGCCGACAAACTTGGGGCCGAAAGACTAGTACCCGTTTGCCAAGCGCGCTTTTGGCGTGCAAGGTCAGGTAGTAATCGGCCTTCGGTCCTCGTTGTGTCGGACAGCCGGGGGGAGTGTCGTAGATTCAATGAGTTCCTCTGTAAAGCTGTTGGATGTGCGCCGCTTCGCCGTTATTTTTCGAGCGCACGAGGTCTTGATAAATGTCGGCCCGGCTTTTTGCAAGGGGAACGGCAGCGCCGCCCGACATGGAGTGGCCAGAGAAATCCGGACCTTGTGAAGTGATCAAGGTCTCTGACGTTGCGGGCGACGGATTCGAGTTGGTGTCTGCGGCGTTCGCCTGCCAGGCAGACATACAGATCGCTCCACCGACAAGTAACAGTGCTGTCTTCATGTGAATCCCCTTGCGGAAGTATTGGCGCAGTTTCGGTTGCGTCGGACCGGCGAGAGTCTCGCCACGTTCGACAGGAACGCATCTAAGGTTGCATGACGAATACAGAAAGATTCGGTTCGACTACGGTGGACTGCGCTTCATGGTGTGTGGAAGCACCTTCGCCTATATGCCTTTCGTAATAGGCGCTCCGCCGGCGCGGTGACGCGTTAGCCGCGTGAATTTCGTCGACAAGCCGATCTGTCCGCAACGAACGGTCAGAAGCGAACGGCATCGACGTGCCCGTTAACATCGGACGACGAGCACCAGGTAACTCGCGAATGAGGAAAAGGTGCGCGAACTGTCTGAGAACCTGGTGGCCCGCGTCTATAGGGAATCACTATTCCTGGATCTGTTTTCAATCTTCATCCTTTCCAAACATTTGATCGAACATGGGGAAAACACAACCTTGCCGTGAGGTGCGGCGGCGCGTCGGCATTCTGTTGTGGTGCTTTGTGCCGCCGACTCACTTCGAAGAGTCTGCTTATTGAATAACAGGCGAGAGCGCGGATCTATTCCGCACGCGAATTCAAGTAACTACCGGCGTTTCTCGACGCACCGCGCGCCATAAGAACTGCGTACAGGCTCGACAGATCGCTGAAGGAAATGGCGATCAAAGCTATTGGCGCTAATTGCCCCTCTTGCCGGACCAATCCTTCCGCGACATCAGTTTTAACCCGTTGATCCTTACCGACGGAATCGCGCGGTCCAGTGATCCTTTGCTGGTCGCACGTTCCGGTGCATACGCGGAATCGCTCGACCGTCGCGTCAGTGAGGAAGGCCACGTATTGGAACTCTCAAACAGCACACACCCATGATCTGGCGTGCATCGGATTGCGCGCGAGGCGTTATGCAATGTCGCAGCGCGCACATGCGAGACCGGCGTTGCCGATGTCGCGAAGCGAAGGATTAGCTGTTCGGCTCGCATCGCGCCTTGTCCTCTCGGACCGCCGCGGCTTGCCGGTGATTACCGCGTTGCCCCGGCATCTGTTCGGCGAGAAGCCAGGGCTTTCATTCCAGTGAACGCCTGCTTCAGCAGCGGCGAATCGTGTCCTGATGGTGTCACCGGTGACCGATCTGCTTCGCGTGCTGCTATTTGCCAAGAGCATGAAATAAGAGAGACGGGTTAACTGTTCTTTCATATGCAGCGCCAGATAGCAAATCAGCTCTTTATGCAGGCGTGGCCTGCTGACCCTACCGTCTCTCTGAATGGCGCAAGGGGTGGCGGCAACCGACCACCAAATGGAAGATCCGTATGAATTCATTGATGAAACCAGTTGCATCCGGCATCGAACGTCCGTTAGGCGCGATGGAAAAGTTCTTCTACCTGCTGAACCAGGATCACCCGAATCACTTCGCTATCACAGGTGAGGTGACCGGACCAACGCGTATCGACCAATGGCGCAATGGACTGGATCTGGTGGGACACCATTCGCCGCTGGTGTGGTCGCGAATCGAGCGTGATAGTGGTGGCGTTCCCGTGTTCCGTCCATCACCACACGGGTCTATTCCGTTGAAGGTGGTTTCGTATGACGGATCCCGATGGACCGATGAGGTCGCGGCGCAACTCGCGCAGCCGTTTGACGAAACGAATCCACCACTTTTGCGAGCCACGTTGCTGCACAGCGCGGAACGTTCGATTGTCGTGCTGGTTGCGCACCACTCGATCAGCGACGGGGTGTCACTCACGTTTCTGTTGGGCGACCTCTTGCGCGCAGTGTCCGGACAGGACCTGTTGCGTAGCCGGGAGAGCGAATCCGTTGAGCGACTCGTGGAATTCAGGTATCGCCGTGCGCTCACGCATGCGACCGAACAAGCAGCCGAACAAGCAGCCGAACAAGCAACCGAACAAGCAACCGAACAAGCAACCGAACAAGCAACCGAACAAGCAACGGCGGTTGCGCGGCAGCCGAAAGTATTCAGATACCAGGACGGATCCACCCCGCACGTTGAGATGCTGCGCCTGAGTTCTGATACAACGCGCAAACTTAGGGAACGGGCGAGGACCGAGCGAACGTCCGTGCAATCGGCGCTGGTGGCGGCACTGGTTGGAGCGAGTTATCGTTTGGCTCCCGAGGCATGCGGGGAGCCGATGCGCATAGTATCGCCCGTTGATCTGCGACGTCGATTGCTTGATAACAGCGACCACCTGGGCATGTGCGCAAGCGCCGTCGTTCTCGCCGATGACGGTCCTGCGAACGCTGATTTGTGGAGCCGGGCACGTCACCTGGGGCAAAGTTTCGCCGGCCTTGAATCACCGTCGATGTTGGCGGAAGAAGTGCTTGCAAAATATGATGCGCTGGCCGGAGTCAAAGAGACCGCCGAAGCGAAAACAATCTTTGTGAATGTGTTCGCTGGTGACGCTGCCGTGACAAATCTGGGTGTCGTCACTCTGCCGCAAGTGTTTGGCTCGCTGGTCCTCGATGCAGTCTGGGGACCGTCGATCGCCGTCGGTCTGGTAGGCGAGCAGGTGATTGGCGCTGCGACATTCAACGACCGATTGCATCTCGCCCACACGAGCTACGCCCCGATCAAGGGCCTGCTGGATCAGATGACCGCGGAACTGTTGGATGCCTTGTCCAACGTCTACTGACGGCGTTGCAGCTGGAATTGACGGGCGACGCGGACGGACTGGGATTCAATCGGATATTGCACAAACGTCAACCCAAACGTGACGTGTAATAACTTTCCTACGATACTCGATCGATAGTATGACGAAGGAGTAAGCGAAACCTGTTTCGTCGACGCCGTTAGGGGCACGCGACAAACGGATCACTATCCGAACACGAACAGAACGCGCAGAGCACTTGTCGTCGACGCCGTCCGGTTTGCCCAAAACGACTAGCCATTGGGCCGGAGGTGATCATGATCACTTTCGGCTCCTTCCTGGCATTTTCGATGCCCCATCAACGAGCCGCGCTTCGTCGCACATCCATGCGCCACGCGATTCCGATTTCGTCGACGCTGCCGCAGCGCGGCGTCGACTCAAACACAATTTCACGGAGATCGTCATGTTCATTGCCTTCCTTCTCGAACGCATTGGCCTGTCATTCGAGCGCGCTGAACGACACCGCAGGGATGAGTACCTTGCAGGTGCGCGAGACCTGGTTGATCTCGAACTGCGCATGCGCTTGCTCGAAAGAGACGGCTAGCCGCGATAGTGCGCCGACGAGCGGGTGCGGTCAGCCCCATCGAGCCCTTGGCGGCATTCGGAATAAACGCTCTTCCACGGCTGTTTTCAAGTCATGTCGCCGATTGCGGACTCCCTGCTCGCAAGAATTTCTGTGATGCAGCGTTCCGCCGAGGTGGTGCCTTATCTCCGATTACCGTTGCAGGAGCTACGATGTCGAATCGTTATTCAGGTGAACGAGCAGTTGTCATTGGCGCGGGAATGGGCGGACTGCCCGCCGCACAGGTTCTGGCCGACTATTTCAGGGAAGTCGTCGTGCTTGAAAGGGATGTCCTTCCCGCGGACGCGACACCGCGGCCCGGTGTACCGCAGGGTGAGCATCCGCATGGCTTGCTTGCCGGCGGGCTCAAGGCGCTGTGCGATCTGTTTCCGGATTTTTCCTCCACACTCGTGCAGGCCGGCGCCAACTCGCTCGACTCCGGTCTCGAGGTATGCCATGAGTATCCGGGGCAGGAACCGTTGCCGGTGCGCAGTCTCGGTGTCGCCACCTTTACGATGACGCGCCCGTTGCTCGAGCTTGCCGTGCGCCGTCGTGTGCGGGAACGCGCAAACGTCGTCTTTCGCGATGAATGCCGTGTCGTTGCCATCGGCGCCACGCCTGATGGCAACGCGGTCGCCTCGGTGGCGTACAAGACCCGCGACGGCAAGCTCGAAGTATTGCCCGCTGACCTCGTCGTCGACGCATCCGGTCGCGGAAAGCCCACGCTGGACTTCCTTAAATCCACCGCCCGCCCGATGCCGGAGGAGACCGTGATCGGCGTGGACTTCGGTTACTCGACTGCCGTCTGTACGATTCCGCCTGACGCGACTCCCGCGAGGAAAGTCGTGATCACCATGCCCAGGGCGCCGCAAGAAAGCCGCATGGGTCTTTTGCTGCTGCGTGAAGACGGCAACTGGTTCGCGGCGCTCGGAGGACGGGGCGCGGATACGCCGCCCGCCGACGGCGATGCATTCACCGCCTACGCCGCAAGCCTGCCGACTTCCAGCGTGTACGACGCGATCAAAGACGCAACGTTGCACGGCCACATCGAACAGTTTGCGTTCCCTGAGAGCCGTCGACGTCACTTCAACACCACCGGCGATTTTCCGCGCGGACTGATTCCGATCGCCGATTCGGTTTGTCGCTTCAATCCGGTCTACGGACAGGGCATGAGCGCCGCGGCTCAGGAGGCCGTCGTGCTGCGAAATCTGCTCGCGGCGCACGCCAGTGATGCCGATCCGCTTGCCACACTGAGCAGTGAGTTTCTATCCACGATCGAATCGATCATCGAGAATCCGTGGTCGCTGGCGGCGCTGCCCGATCTGGCCTATCCCGATGCCCGGGGCAAACGTCCAGCCGATCTGGAAGAATCGATCGGGCATCACATGGCGATCACCCAGGCGGCGCACCACGATCCCGACATCCATAAACGGCTGATCGAGGTGTTGAATCTGCTGAAGCCGGTCAGCGCGCTAAAGGCGCCGGCGATCACGCAGAAGGTGACCGGCGAAGAGGTCAAAGCCTGATGACGTCTGCACGAAGCCGAGGCGCACCGGTCCACCATATTCCTTGCATAAGTGAATGATGCCTCATGAGATGAGCATTGCGGTGCGTGCGCCAAACTCTGCGAGAGACGGTATCGTGCCGCTGGCCTCGGTGCTGGTCATGGCAGCCATAGTGGACGAAGGACATTTGTAAGCCGCCTGGTTGCGCAGGGCGACTCGCTCGACACGGTGCAGTTTCTGCTTGGGCATTCCGATCTGGATCACGTTGCCCCGTATCTGGAGGTGACTCGGCGGGAGCGATGGGAAGCCATCGCGACATTCGACAGGGTCTTTGATAAAGATTGATGCGTGGATGCCGTTAACTATCGTTGGATGCAGATTCCACGTTCGAAGCAGATTCATGCAATTCGCATGATTAGCCAAATAGACGGTCGTGGGCCGGAAATGCGCAGAGTTCGCTGTATCAAATCGATTGAATTACTCGACGACACATTAAAGAGAAATTAGCACATGCAGAAGGCTAGAAAGGGTTTCCTCCGGGTTGGGGCGATGCTTGCCCTCTCTATGCTCGCGGCGAGCTGCGCGATCGACCCTTCCTCTCCGACACCATCGGGACAGAACTTTGCGCCCGAGATGACCGGCGCGTTCAATGTGGTGGAAATGAGCGATAGCAGAGCGGGATTTTCTCGCCTGACCACCTCTTTCAGCTCGGACGGAACAATCGGCTCGCTTGTGTACGACTACTCGAATGGGAATCGCATGGATGTCGAACTCACTGGTTGCGCATCGTACACTCGCCATATTCTCCCTGGCCTAATGCACGACAACGCCACGGTTGAACAGGACATTCATGAGGTCCGTTGCCGATCCACGGGATCTGTATGGCGCGTCGCAATTTTTCGGAAGGGTGCGTCTGGAACGGGCATCACTGCGTCGTTGAAGGCGGCGACGGGCTACGAATTTTCCTTTGATGTCCCCTTTAGATCCACTGTTGCAGTCAAGCCCGCCCCGGAGCGAGAGTCAATAAAGAAATCCGGGTAATCGGAAAAGCGGCCCGCCGCGCAACAAGGAACACATGAACCAAAACACAGACGCGAGCAAACTGCCCGCATGGACGTTGCT
Source organism: Paraburkholderia sp. RL17-347-BIC-D (assembly GCF_046027915.1). Classification (NCBI taxonomy): domain Bacteria; kingdom Pseudomonadati; phylum Pseudomonadota; class Betaproteobacteria; order Burkholderiales; family Burkholderiaceae; genus Paraburkholderia; species Paraburkholderia sp. RL17-347-BIC-D. The sequence goes on along the minus strand of NZ_JARESS010000021.1, from coordinate 126,323 downwards.
GGTTTCTGTGCCTGGACGGTTGGCCGCACTGACGATCCTATGGAAGTGCCACGACTTCGGCTTGTCCTGGTGGGTCGGCGTGCCAGCTGTCCTTGTGGTTGTGGTCGTAGGCATCTTGTTCGGCCCATCGAGCGTAAGTACTCACCATCACGGCGTTAAAACGGAAAACGGAAATGCGCTCGTGCGGGTCACAAAGGAAACCTGTTGTACGCGGCACCAGCGGCAGCCTCGAAGGTCCATGCCTATAAGACGCTTCGCAAGATCACAATCAACTTTATTGATTTGAAAGAGGAGGGTTTTGTGCCATTTCAACCGGTTTCTTTAGTGGAAGATAACGCGTCTGGCAAGTTTCCATCTGGATTGAGGGCTTTATTCAATCAATGTGGCAATAAGCACTACAACGGATCGCTAAGGCTCCTTGACGCCCACCATGCCGAAAAGGTAATACCGATCTTCCATGATGAATGTCTGGAGAATAAACCAGAGACATACGCTCTCCTCCAAAAGGTTCGCAAAGCGATGCGCATCCAACATAATGCCTTTCTCCCTTTTGTCGAAGATGCGCGGTCCGTACATCAGAATGAGCACGGTTATTTGCCGCACAAGGATGATGCCCCGTCCGCGGTCAGTGCTCCTTTCATTCGATACGCCGCGAAGACGGTTGGTGCTCTCCCGCATAATCAGGCAGCAGCAAACGCGACTACCAATGGGCAGTTTATGGAATACACGTGTCAGGACGATCTGTACGTGGAGTGCCGATTTGTCGTCGACTACCGTTTTGGCTTTGTCTACATGACCTTTGGACACTATCATAGGGATTCGTTTGCTTTGCTTATCCGCTCTAGCGCAGAGTTGTATTTCGAGGTTATGCCGACTTTGCCGGCACTGAAGGTGAATTACGCGCAATAGACGAACTTATTGTCTTCGGCACGGTTCGTTTTCCGAAGTGGCCGGATCATATCGTGCCTGTGCGAGACTTTCTGCCAGTTGGATATGCGATATAGTCCAATGACAGAGTATGTTCCTGAGCGCGCGACCGGTGAGCTGATTGCGCTCGAAGCGAAGCTCTCGGCACAGATGCCGTATCGACGGGCTGCCGCAACAATACGCGAGTTCTTACCTGTAAGGAGCAGCCTGAATCACGTGACTGTTCTGAACACGGCCTTCGCATCGGTACTCGTGTAGAGGCCGTGTAACCAGTAACGCAGACCGGCATGGACGGCGACCCCGAATGGACTCTGACCATTGGTGGGGGATTCGTCCGGGCCGGCGTAAACCGGAATGTTCGATTTGAGGTGCTAACAGGGCGACTGTCTGCGCAAGGCGAGACGTGTCGCACGTTCGCGTTCGTGCGAGTACCGACCCACGCACCCAATGTCGATCGCGGTATCGCGAGACCCGCCGGCGCTGACGCCTTCCAACCGGCACGTCTTCTTCGATAGTGTTCACGTGTCCACCTATTTAAGTGCACACGATGCTCCCAAGACCTTCAACGTTACTCAAGACAGGATCGCCGGCCGCTTACGCACCACATCCATTGGACCGATCCGGGAGAAGCAACCGCAAGCTGCCCATGAAGGACTGTGAAAAGGCATTGAGCCGGCGGCACGTCGGGCTGGTCAAGTTGCCACGACAAGTCTTTCGCCACGCTCTGTCGCGTGTGAGTGGTGCAGGACGGCTACTCCTCAACGAGAGCCTCCAGTCGGCCTGCACGTACCGCGTTCACCAGCGCTGCGTGGTCGCGCTCCGTCTGATCTGCATAGGCGAGGGAGAACGCGCCGATGGCCTCGTCAAAGGTGTCACCCTTGCCCAGATAGCCACTGATGGTCGTGGCGTCCCCGGACTTGGCATGGGCGCGGGCCAGGGTCCAGCCGCAGAACTGGGCATAGCGGTTGAGCTGCGCGGCGGTCATTTCATCGAGGACAACCGACATCTTCATGTCCCGCAACTGCCGCACAAAAAAGTCATAGCCTCGCTGTCCCCGCAACCACCCTAAAAAGATGTCGCTGGAGGACTGCATCAGCCGTTGTCCCATGACGACGCGCTGCCCCTGATTTTCATAATGGCTCTTTCCCGCATAGGGTTCGAGCACCGACCGGCGCTGTTCCTTGAACTGGAGCATCAGGGGATGGTCTTCCTCGTCGAAAAACAGCCCGATGAAGCACCGGGTGCCGACGCTGCCAATACCCACGACCTTCAGGGCGAAGTCCTCCAGGTGGTAGCGATCCATGAGGACACGGCGCTCGTCGGACAGCGACCGGCGATAGTCGGCGAGTGCCTCACGAACCCGTTCCTCGAAGCCCGGGTCACTGACGTGGTAGAGCAGCGGCGGTTGATCGACCAGGCGGCGTCGTCCAGCCACTTCGCCGGTGATCTTGGGAAAGAGGTTTTCGACAACACGCTGGCGGGCTTTTTCTGCCAGTCGCTCCCGGTATTTTTTGACCTTTTCATCGGGCGCCATCGCAATGAGGGTTTCCATGTCCAGGCGGGTGTACCAGACTTCCAGAGGATTCGTCCGGGAATACTCCCGCAGGCGTTCCCGATATGCGCGCACGCACTCGAGGACGGCTTTCCGGGAATCCGCATCCGGCAAGTCGTTATCGCGCCCAGCAATCGCGAAACTGACGGCCAGCCGTTTCAGATCCCATTCCCAAGGCGCTGGCAGCGTTTCGTCAAAGTCGTTCAGATCGAAGACCAGATTGCGCTCCGGGGTGGCAAACAGGCCAAAATTCAACAGGTGGCAGTCTCCACAGGCTTGCACTCGAAGACCTGTACTTGGGGTAGTCGCAAGATCGTGGGCCATGAGCGCCGCCGAGCCGCGCAGGAACGTGAAGGGACTGCGGAGCATACGGCCATAGCGGATCGGGACCAATTCCGGCAAGCGATCCAGGTTCGATTCTTCCAGTATCTCGATGGGGTCCCGGCGCTGTGCCGATGGTGTCCAGTCGGCGTGGCTGTTGCGCGGCACCCGATCGCGCAACGCTCGACCGGCGGCAAGTCGCTCTGACCGGGAGCGAGGAGCCGGGACATCCTCCGCGACGTTATTGACCCTGACCTTGGCTTTCCCAGGCACCTTCACCATGGTTTCCATGCTCACCTCCTCCTGACCGGCTCGCGATGCGGAGTTCACTCTGGCATGGCGGAGGCCGGCATCCTCTGATCCTGCCGGCCCCGGGCACGTGCCCAAAAATACTTCAGATATCGAGCTTGCTAACCTTCGTGCACCTGCGGTGCGAGGTTAGCCATCAACCCTGCATGGGTGAGCACGGAGGTCCAGCCTTTACTATTGCGAAATTAACCCCCGCCGGCCGACCTGATCAGGAAGGATCACTGACCCACTTCTTTCAGTGTCAGGGAATTCTTCACCGACGTGACGCCGGACACCCCCTTCGCTAGTTCTCCCGCCTTGTCGATCTGGGTCGCGTCAGTGACGGCTCCCACGAGCGTCACTGCACTGCCTTTCGCAACTACGTTGATTCTGGACGTGCCGACACCGCCCTTCGAGAGCGCGACAAGCACTTTCTTGCTGAGTGCGCGATTCGCCTGTCTGGTGGCTTTCGCGCTTCCTCCGCTTGACGGCGCCATACTGGATTGAGTCGACGGCGCAGCGGATTCGCTAGTCTGCGACCACGCATTGACGGATACCACGACGATCAATGCGCCACCCATCAGCTTGAATGTCCTGATTGCTTTCATTTCTCGCTCCTGTTGAGGCACGATAGATCCGGCGGGAATCGCCGGTCTGCATCTGACAACGGACCTTAACCCGACGATCATGCTAGTCGAGTCGTCGACCATTGCGGACGATCACGTTCAGATTCGACTGACTAGTGCCGGTCCTCAAGACCTTTGAGGTGACTCTCCGGTTCCTTCAGAAGAAATCATGGATGGGCGGCTGCAATTCGCTCAGAGTCCCGGAGTCGAGCGAATTGAAAGTCGGCGCCACCGAAGCGCCGCGAACGAATCTGGCCGGCATTTCCGCCGCTATGAACACGATGACGGACCGGTCTTTTTTCGCCTCTGTCTTCGCCATTCCTGTCTTCGCGAGTCCCGGTTCAGGTACTTTCCGGAGTTCCTTTCATAATGTAGGCTGCGGAACAAAAAGCGGCAATGCAACTTTGGTCCAATTCCTGGAGCATCGGGAGCGCGTTACGCTGATCGAATCCACTTTCGAGTCAGCCAAACCGGTGACTGCCGCAACCACCCCCAGTCGCCTCAGCGCGTTGCCCCTATCGCGCCAGACCATACTGACAAATGTGGCGCGCCGAGGCACAACCCAAATTCGGGTTCTCCCTGGTCGGCGCAAGGAGGCCATCTGCTCCCGTGACGTTGGCAGCAAATTTGGTGCTGTGCCAGTGATCGCCAGTTCGGCCGCCAACCAGTATGACCATGCGCTATCTGCCCATGAAGAAATCATGTGCACTACTGGTATGACGCATCCGGAAGATGTCGAAACGCGCGAACCGGTCCTCGATACTGTCGATCGAATTTCGGAATTGTGCTTTGGCCCGTTCATGGCGCTGACTTTCGTGGGAGCCGTATCGGCCGCCACGGCAGGAGAAGATGCCGGACGAAATGGACCGGACCCGGCCGCCGGCGTTAGCGCGTCTCGCGGCGCAATGCCATGCGATTTCTTTCTCATCGATGTGTTTTCGAGGCCGACGTTGTATTCCGCATACGGTCATGCACAGTGGACGAACGGCGCGATCTCATTGGTCCAACGACCTAACAATAGTCTTCACCCCTTACTGTCGAGCGTGAAATCGACCCATAGCTGCTCGGGCAGGCTCTTGCCCTCGAGCCCATGGGGCGGAGGCGGGCACACGGCGTCGCGCACGGCCGCGAGCGCGGCATGGTCGAGCAGGCCCATGCCGCTGGACGTCACGACGTGTGTGTCGGACACTGCGCCGTCGCGATAGACGAACCGGACGAGCGTCCGCCCGGTTACCCCTTCCATGCGGGCCGATTCTGGATAGCGCAGCGCCGCTTCGATCGCGGCGCGCAGCGCGGCATCAAAACTCGCTTCGGGGCGGGCCGGAGCGGGGACGGGCGCTGGCGCGGGACGCGGTGCGGGAGGGGACGCGGGTTCGGCCGGCGCGGCGCTCTGAGCGGGCGCGGTGTTCGGCGCCGGAATCGGCGCGGCCGGCTGCGGCTTCGGCGGTGCCGCGTGCGCGACGCGCGCCTGATGTACCGCTGGAGCGCGACGCGGCTCCACGGCCGGTTTCGGCACCGGCTTCGACACTTCGCGCCCGGGGATGCGCGCGGGCTTCGGCGCCGGGGCCGTCGGCGGCGCCAGCGTGATCGTCATCGGCTCGGGCCGCCTCGGCGCAGAGATGCGCGGATGAGTCAGCCATGCGCCGACGCCCGCGAGCAGGAGCGCCTCGACGGCTAGCGCGAGAGTGGCTGACATATAGAGCGGCTTGCGCGTGCCGGGGTGCGGCGCATGCTGCGCGACGGTCGGCATCGACGACATGTCAGTCCACCTTTTCCGGTTGCGCGGCCAGCGACACCTGCGTAACGCCGGCCGCGCGGCACGCGTCCATCACGTTCACGAGCTTCTGCAACTGCACGTCCTTCGCGCCCGCGATGGTCACCACCGTATGCGCCGGATCGGGGCGCTTCGCGAGCAGCGCGGTCAGATCGGCCGTGCTGAGCGTGCGGCCGTCGACCGACACGCTGCCGTCGGCCGCGAGCGTCACCGTCACCTTCGGCGGAGGCAGGCTCTGTGCGCTCGCGGCCGACGGCAGCTGCGTGCGCAGGCCCGCGTTCGGAATCATGTGCAGCGTGATCATGATGAAAAACACCAGCATGAAGAACATGATGTCGATCATCGGAATGATCTCTATGCGCGCCTTGCGTGCCTCAAAGTACTTCACGTTATGCTCCCCGCCGGGCGAGCGACCCGATCACCCCGTGGGGGGTTTCAGTTTCCGCCTCCCGCGCGACCTGGACATCCGGGATGTCGCTCGTCAGGCGATTGACGAGCGCGGTCTTCAGCGTATCGAGTTGATGCACGACCAGTCGCACGCGATTATGCAGGGCATTGAAGAACACGAGTCCGATCATCGCGACGAACAGGCCCGACGCAGTCGCGATCAGCGCCTCGGCGACGCCGCCCGTCACCTGGATCGGCGCGTTGCCCGGATTCGACAGCACCTGAAACGCGTCGAACATGCCGACGATCGTGCCGAACAGGCCGAGCAGCGGCGCCAGCGTGACCGCGGTATCGAGCACCCACAGGAAACGGTCGATGCGGGGAGCCTCGCGCATCACTGCTTCCTCGAGGCTCGCGGCGAGCGTGTCGCGATCGGCGCGTCCGGCGAGCCGGCCCGCGGTTGCGATCACGCTGCCCGTCGGGAGCCCGTCGTGCCGTTGGGCCCAGGCCGCGAGCGCGCTCGCGTTCAGCGTCTTCTGATGGTCCAGTTCGGCAAGCGCCGCGTGCGCATCGCGCGCGACACGATGCAGGAACCACAGCCGCTCGATGACCACGGTCAGTGAGACGAACAGCAGCGCGGCGATCACATACAGCACGCCGCCGGAATGATCGGCGACGCGTAACAGGATGTCCATCGACATGATCGATCCTCCTCAAAAATCCGCATGCAGGGAAACGTAGGCGGCCAACGGCGCGCCAAGGTAGGCGCCGACCACGTTGGTGGCGATGTAGTAGCGCTGGTTGGTGACGTTGTCGATGTTCAGATCGACCCCCCAGTGAGGCTCCGCATAGCCGAACTGCAGGTTCTCGATCAAAGAGGCAGGCGCCCAGTCGTAGCCGTTGGCGAAGCCGTTCGACATCCGGCTCATGTAATTGATGCCGGCACCCGCATGAAAGCCCGCCCTGCCGAAGAGACTGAAGCGATACGTCGTCCACAGGTTCGCCATATAGGCGAGCACGCCCTGCGGGACCGTACCGACTGCGCCAGGAGTGTCTGGGCTATAAGTGATACGCGCGTGCTGCGCGGTGAAATTCGCGTACACGTGCCAGTTCGGTGTGAGATCCGCGTCGAGCGAGGCCTCGGCGCCGCGCGTGCGCTGCGAATCGAACGCGATCTGGTCGTCGCCGAACGGGGTCGCCACGTGTTCCCGCTGCACGTCGAACAGCGCGGTGTTGAGCACGTAGCGCCCGTCGTCGAGCGACCACTTTACGCCTAGCTCGTATTGCAACGCCGATTCCGGCGGGCCGATGGAAAACGCATCGTTCTCCGAGTTGAAATTCGCGAGGTAGCTGCGCGATACGCCGAAATACGGTGTCATCCAGGGCGTGACCTTGTACAGCACGCCGGCGTTCCAGCTGGTCGGCGCATCGTTGCGCGTATACGTATTGCCCTGAACCAGCGTGATGCCGTCGTTGGCGGTACGGTTCGGCTCGCCGGGGAGCGGGTTCAGGGTCAGCGACGTATCGAACCAGTCCTTGCGCACGCCCGCGCGAATCTTGAACTTGTCCGTCACGTCCACCTGATCGGTCGCGTAAATGCTGTAGAAGTTCGCGTACACATGGTCGTTCTGGCACGAGTGAGAGGGCGCGCACTGGAAATGCAGGCTTGCGATGGAGGTTTCCGTCGGAACCGGCGCGAAGATGTCCTCGATGTCCGGAAGGTCTGCCGTCGCCTTCACCGTGTTGAGATCCTGGTTCAGGTATTCGAAGCCCGTCAGCAGCGTATGGTGGATGCTGCCCGTCGAGAATTTCCAGACCGGCTCCAACTGGTAGTCGAGCGTGTTGAGCGAATCGTCCTGATCACGCAACTGGCGGCCGGTGAATGTGTTGCCCTTGACCTTCGCGTGCGTGCTGTCGCCGTTGCTGTAGAAGTCCAGCGTGTGGTGCATGTACGACAAACGATTGTTGATCGTCAGGTAGTCGCTGATGCGCCACTCGTCCGTGAGCGTGGCGCGTACATCGTTGCCGTGTGCGTTCGCGAACGGCGTCGAATATTTGGCGTCGAACGGGACATTGCGGATCGGCTCCCCCTTGTAATAGATCATCCCGTATGAGTCGGGCGTTGCCATATAGTCCTGCGCGTCGATCGAGAACTCGATCTTGTGGTCGCCGATTTTCCATTGCAGATCGGGACGGATTTCCTTGTTCCACGATGCGAGGTCGCGGTAGCCGTCGGAGCGGCCGGCGCCGGCGTCCACGCGATAGTTCAGTCCGTCGATGCCGGTTGGACCGGTGACGTAGCCACTGGCGTTAACGGTACCGAACGAGCCGGCCTGGATATTGCCGCCCCAGTGGAACTGCGCCGACGGCGTGTAGTGGATCAGGTTTATCGCGCCGCCCGGAGGGCCGCTGCCGAGCAGCGCCGACCCCGGTCCTTCGAGCACTTCGATGCGCTCGACGCCCAGCAGCGAATGCGTCGGGCCGTTGACCTGGTCGCCGTCCGAGAAGCCGTCGTCATAGGTCTGCGCCTGCAGGCCGCGGATCATGAAGTGGTCGGTGAAGCCTTTCGAATCGGTACCGCCATAGTTCACGCCGGACACGTTGCCGTTCCGGATCGCTTCCTGCAACGACGTGACGCCTTGTTCGTCGAGAATTCCGCGCGGAATGACCTGCACGCTCATCGGCAGGTCGCCGAGCGCGGTACCCGTCTTGCTGACGCCCGTGACCTGATACGGGTCGTTGACGTTATGGTCGCGCCCGGCCGCGGCCGTCGCAGCGGTGACGGAAATCTCGCCGAGCGTGCTCGCGGGTTGCGTCTGCCGGGTTGGCGTCTGTTGACCTTGTGCTTGCTGAGGCTGTTCCTGTTGAGCTTGTTGAGCCTTCGCCAAATTGGGGAATGACAAAGCGGCAAATAGCGCCGATATGGCAATTGCGGTTCGGGACCTGGATACGTTCGTTGGCTTCACGCGGTGCTGGCTATTGTTGGAGACGGTAGTGAGAAGGTCGGCGGGTGGCCGTCCGTTGGGACAGCGACCCGCCGTGACTGGCTACTTCGGATCTCGCGCATCAGGCAGTGCAAGGCCGCCCGATGCACTGGAACCGGACCACGCGACGACCTGCTTAATCGTCGTCGTCGTCGACAGCGGCGACCGACTTCGAACCGTCGGCTGCGGCCTTCGAGTAGATCGAGTGCGGGACGGGATACGGCTTGTCACCCATCACGCCCTTCCACTGCACGCGATTGAACAGATCCGGCGGAATACGATCTTCTTTGGAGAAGTCGAAGTCCTTCGTCGCGTTCGCCCAGTACGTCGCGGCATGCAGCGGATGAATGTCCTCGCCTTGGGCAAACTGGTTGCCGTCGGTGCCGCTCGCCACGTTGCCCACGTTCGTGTTTTTCAGAATCGTCGAAGCGACCGCCGTGTAGGTCCACGAACCGTCCGACTTCGTGTCGAAGAGGTCGGACATCGGACGCGCGTACGCCGTGTTCAGGTCGATATGCTGGGTACCGAGCAGGTCTTCCATGGTACGGAGCGCGTTGACCTGGCTGTAGGCGGTGCTGACGACGGCGTGCTTCTTCACGTACGCACCGACGACGTAAGCGGGCGAGCGGTGCGAGTCGACGTGATCGGAACCGGCTTGCGAGTCATCCTCGACCACCACGATCAGCGTGTCCCGCGCATACGGGCTGTGCGCGACGGTTTCGACCAGCTTGCCAACTGCGAAGTCGTTATCGGCTTCTTCCTGCTCAGCCGAACCCATCTGGCCGACGTTCTGGGCAAAGCTGCCGGTGTGGTCGGAGCCCATGCGGACGACTTCAAACGACGGGAGCTGGCCGTTCGCGACGTACTGCTGGAACTCGCGGTTCCATTCGAGTTCGCGGAAGGTGTCGGGATAGGCCTGGTCGAAGCCGCGGTAGTACTGGTCCGTCAGGTTGACGAGCGAAGGCTTGAGCGGATGAGCCTGGACGATGTTGGCACCAGCCGGATTGAGCAGCGGGTTGGCGATCGTGCCGATCGAGCCAACGTTGTTGACCATGCCGCCGTAGTTGCGGACCGCACCGCCTGCTTGCAGAACCGCGTCGTAGATGCTCGCTTTCTGGTAGCCGAACGGCGCATCCGGCACCGACACGTCGGCGCTGCCCGGTAGCGCGTTGGCCGCGCCGCCCGGCAGCGACGACGTGGCGCTTGTGAAGCTGCCATTCGTGGCGAAGTCGCGCATGGCGGTGGTGGGGAGGCCAACCGGCAGACCGCGGTTGTCGCCTTCGGATTCATACGCCATGCCGCGGCTGACGCCGGCGTAGTTCTCCTGCTGCGAAACTTCCTCGGTCGGCGTGACGTGTGCGTGCTGCACCCACGACCAGCCGTCCATCGAACCGTCGCCGGGATCGGTGAAGTTGTCGAGCGTGACGAAGTTGCTGGCGATGTTGTGGAAGTTCGGCGTGGTGGCCTTGCCGTACATCGTCAGCGTCGGATCGCCGTTCGAGCCGTTGCCGAGGTCGCCGAGGATCTGGTCGAACGTGCGGTTTTCCTTCACGACGTAGATCACGTGCCTGATACGAGCGCGCAAGAAGTGCATCGTCTCGCGATCGCTATCCGACTCCTTCTCCGAGTAGTGGTTATTTTCGTCCACCTGGGTGGTCAGCTGGGCGAGCACATCGCCCGTCGGGACCGGAGCACTGACGAGACTGCTCTGTTCCAGGCCGAACTGGTACTGGGCCGTGGTACCCGAGGTATAGAGAGGGTTCGGGCCCGTGACCGACTTGCCGTTGATGAGGTACATCTGCGAGCCATCGGCGCTCAGCGTGATGTCCTTCGGCGCATAGGCGGTCGGGATCAGACCGTTGACGTGGTAGCCGTTCTCGCCGGTGAGCGAGATCACAGCGATCGAGTTGTCGCCGTTGTTGACCGCATACAGGGTCTTGCCGTTCTTCGAAACGGTCACGTTGACCGTATCGCGGCCGCTGTATTTCTTGTTATTGCCGCTACCCCGGTCGTTGCCGTCACCATTCTGGCTGGCGATGTCGATCGTTTTCTCAACCCTGTGGCTGGCGGTATCGATGACGGCGACCTGGTCGGTGTTCGATACGGCGACGTAGAGCTTAGACTGATCGGGCGAGAAGGCCATGCCGTATGCATTGCCCTTCACCGGGATGCGCGTGATGAATTGCGGCGCGGCCGGGTTCGCCAGGTTCAGCACCACGACTTCACGGTCACGCACCGACGAGATGAACGCGGTCCCGTCGGCCTTCAGCGAAACCGCCCACGGGTATTCGCCACCGGCGACACCCTGCTGGCCCGACGTGTTGAACGGACGCAGGTCGTATTCGGAAACGAGCGTGTTCGAGCCCGTATCGATGATGGAGATTGAGTCGTTGTAGTTGTTGACAACGACCAGGTTCCGGCCGTCAGCGGAGACAGCGAGGCCGCCAGCGTTCGGCTTGACGCCCGAACCGATACCCGTCGTGTGGTTCAGTGCGATGGCCGCGGTCTGGGACCATTGCGCCGACGGGGCAGCCGAAGCGCGGTTGTACACATAGACCTTGTCGTCGGCGCCGCCGGTGCCGTACAGGGTCTGGTTGCCGTTCCAGGCGAGACCGTCGAACGCGTTGTTCTGGTGAATGACTTGCGCCAGCATCGGGTGGGCCTTGTTCGCGCCCGACACGTCATAGATGAAGATGTACTGGGTCGAGTCAGCCTTGTCCAGCGTGCTGTTGTTGGCGCCCGTGTAGACGGTGTTGTAGCCAGCGGTGATCACGGCCAACGTGTTGCCGTCCGGGCTGAGCTGCGACTTGATGGCACCGCTGACCACTTGGGTCGACTTGGCCGAAAGCTGCGGATTCAGCAATTGCTGGACGGCGCCCGGAATGGCTCTCGGGGAGATGAACTGGCCGGTCGGCAACAGTTCCATATTGCTTTGAGGTGCTGCGCTTACTTGAAGGGTTGGGAAGAGTATAGAGCCGGTAAGTAATCCTAATGTAATGCTAGACTGAACCAGTCTGCATTTTTTCATTTCATATCTCCAGAAAACAAACAGAATTGAAATCTCTGCTCCTGAACTGAACGTCTCAGATCTGTTCTGTTACCCCTGATCTAAAATTGGAGCTGCTTGTGCTGAGCGTTTCTGAGCCTCAGCCAGAAAAATCTATCGTTTGCATATGTCAGAGACGTGAATCAAGACGTGGCGAAAAAAAATGCGGATCGACGGGTTGTATAAGCAAATTGTTATTCGGATTTCCGAAATTTGTGCCTTTATAAAAAAGCCTCTCGATGTATGCACTTTTTTCCGAAAACTAAAGACCCACTCATTCGCTTTACTCAAAAAATTACCGGAGATTGAAAATACTTCGCAGTCTGCACTATGCGTAAATAGAGTGATTTTCTTTCTCACAACTGGCTGCCAGTTTTTGCGAGTCATCGAGCGGATCTTTTCGGGCACGGTACATAAACTGGTTTCGTCGCAATAAGGACGGTTGGGCGAAGCCAGCGGGTGAATTGCGCTGGTTTATGAAACCAGGGAGTAGAATTGCTGTGCGACGGACAAGCGAATGCCTTTGTGGCATGTCATCTGCCCTTGGCGATCATGTCAGCGATGTAGAGCGGATGCGCCGGGCGATACCCAGGCCGAACTTCACCGACCAGCTTCGCACCGTTTCATAGATAAGGTCAATGCCGCAAGCTGCCAGCAACTCCTCAACCATACGCAGGCTCAACTGAAAACGGTAGTACAGCCACACCGCATAACTGATCGCGTCGGGCGGAAATCGCTAGCCGGCATAGACATAGCGTCGTTGGCAGGTGCGCTGTGTTGGAGAGCAGTCCGTTTCATACCCGCAATTGTCGCTGCATTTCCGCCAACATCCCAGCAACGTGACAGTATCCGCGCAAGACAAGCGGCAGGCGCGCATACAGGTTTTAAAGTGTGGGAAACCGTGACCGGCAACGCGACGTTGGATCGCCTTGCCGCACAAATCAGGAATGCTGATGTTCAAAGTCTTCGCCCGCTCGACCATCAACAACGTGACAGTACACGCGCCGCGCGGTGGTTATGTGTTATTGAACGTTACAAATTGATTAAAGCGAACGTTTTTTGTTGACCGACAACTTTAAGAATAATTGCGTTGCGATGCTGCATCGCTTCTCTTGATAGAAAATTGCATTTACAGCCGACCCTGCTTCATCAGCATCCGCTAGCACGGCCGCGCACGACGTACCCTGACGTGTAAGCCGGGAAAACCAGCGCTGCGCATGGGACACGATGGCACCACGGAAGCGGGCGCGAGTGAGTTGGACGACGCCAAACCATTCAATTATGAAAGGTTCTTTATTAGCAATAATATTGACACAGGACCCTGTTATGCCCATTGCAAATCAGGATTCAACGGGCGGATAGCTTGAATTGCGGCGCTGCAGCTAGGGGATTATCCTGAGATGGTGAGGCAATATTGTTGACTAATATTATTAATAGTTGAGATCGCTGGCGCCTGGCCGGCATCGTGCTCCCTCTGCCTGGCGAGTCGCGTCACGCAGCAGAACATTCTCCAAATCGCCGGGAACGAGTGACGGTTCCGCACACTATCTGCTTGATCGGTGATGATTCGCTGCAAATCAGTTTGCATAACTAAGTTTATGAAGTCTAACCCGAAGCGCGGTTTGATAGGAGGAGGTCATGATGTCCAGAGGAGTTGGATTGATTTCTGTTTTGCTGGCGGCGACTGTTGCACTCGCTGCATGCAATGGAGACAGCGCCGGCACATCTGCGGCGCAAGGCGTGGCGAACACGAGTGCGTCACCGACGTCATCAGCGAACATTGCATCGCAGCCAGATAGCAGTGCAGTAACGGAAGCGGCGAATGCGCTTCCGTTACCTTGCGACACTGCCGCAGCGGCCAACACACCGTGTTCCGCGGCTCACAGCGTGACACGCTTACTGACAAGGAGTTATAGAGGCCCGTTGTTCCAGCTTCAACGGGCCTCTGACAATGCAAAGCAGGACATCTACCCTTATACGTCGAGCACCTTGCCGAACGGCGGCGATCGGCAGCAAATCGGTTCGGCCAATGTCAGAAGCGCAAACGCGTTCTGCAACGATACGTCCTGCGCCGTCTCATACATTTACGATCAGATCGACTCAGTTGCGGCCCTCAAGGGAGGCGCGTTTGGTAACGTGCCCGCCGTTCTCACACTCAATCAGGACGGCACAGAATCACTGACCCTTGCGAGTAGCGCTTCAGGATCGAAGAAGACGACGACCGTACCGGTCATCAACGGCTTTGCGACGATCACGCTCCCAGGAACGGGTGGGACACTGACTGTGCAGTTGTCGCAGCCACCCACCGCGCTGACCGCGCAGTCGCCCACTTTGCAGGTATCGATCGGTAACGATTTGCCGGCGCACGGCACACCGGCGAAGCTGGGTTTCGTACCGCTCGAAGGCGCGCAGATTCCAGCGCTGAATACGTTGGGGGGACAAGCCTATCGGAACCGGTTCGGCACAGTGAACCAGTCGATCGGCGATACCGAGATCGCCGAGTATATGGTGGCCGGCGCACATTACAGCCAGTCCTCTACGTGTTGCGGCACGTACGGAAACATGGAGAACAGCGCTAACCCCAGCACCTTTGCTCATGGCGAAATCGAGGGCGAGATGTTTGCGCTGGCGTTCTCAAACGGCAACGCAGCGGTGTTCGGCTATTGTGATGGTGATTCGAATCAGCCACCCAATGCGAAGGATCCGGTATGTAACGGACTGGATACCAACTGGCCGGGCGTCGATGCCGAGGCGGGGGTCTATCTGTACGGCCCACAGCAGCCCAAGAATGAAAAGTTTGTCACGGTACTTTCCAAGTATTCGCCGGTGAACGCATCGAATATTTTCGTCGTCAAGGGCGGTTCTGCTTCGCAGAGCGTGCTCACCCCGCTCTTTGATCAGGCTCCGCCAGAAGCCCTTAACTTTGGCGGCGATGCGGGCCATGCCTTCAACGGACAATGGCAAGGCGGTCTTTCACTTGGTGAAGGGGGCGACGGCAGCGCTGCGCCGATTCAGTTCTTCGAAGGCGCGATCATCACCAAGGCGACATCCGACGTGACGGACAACGGGATCCAGTCCAGCATTGCGAGCTTCTACGGGCCGCCGGCCAATAAGACTTCGGCCGCCTGCTACGCGAACAATCTGGTGAATTCGCCGCTGAGTCTTGCAATGCCAGATGCATGGAGCCAGCAAAATGGCGGCACGGCTGTGCCTGCGACTGATATCAGCGGGAACAGCAAGCATGCGGCGACGGTCATCGGTACGAATGGCTCGTCGGTTGCGAATATCCGCGAAATCATCCGGGTTCAGGGCGGCCAAACCTACAGTTTCACGGACTACGTTATGGCTACCTCCAACGCGACGGTCTTTCCTGGCGGATCGATCCAGACCGATGACTCGAGCGGCACGGAATTCGGGTGGGTGGTCAACACGAATACGGGGCAGGTCGTGAGGGGAACATGGGGCGCCGGACAAGCGACCTCGCTGAGCGCGGTGCGAGCGGGCAAGTGGTGGAAAGTGACGATGACCTTCACCGCGCCTGCGGGATCGAATAACGCATCTGTCTTTATCGATCCGCCCACGTCGAGCGCCGCTGGAAACCGATCGCAGCAAGCGGCATTTCTCAGCGCAACGCATTATTGCCCAAGCCTGGCAATTCAGACTGCTTCAGGAATGTAGCGTTCGAAGTGTGCGAACGGTGGCGTCCAGCGCATGGGCGCCACCACGTTGGTCGACGACGCACTGGACAGCGGTGACGTTCGCACACCGATGGCCGCGAATGTCAGGTCTCACTGTCAGCGAATGAGCGCTCCCAACCCAACTCAGACGTTCCTGTCCTCGCAATCAACGGCCGGTTCTCGATCGGAATCGGACGCTGCATCTGTGCTCGAGCGCGTGTGCGAACTGGCCGGCAAGGGGAACGCCTTCAAACTTGCCTGGGGTACTCAACGCGCTGGCGACACAAATGGAGCCAAACGCGCAAGTACTGCGTGCCGCGCCATATATCCGCAGAGCAGCCCGCGCCGTCGAAGGACTGCCTTAACGGGACGGTGAAGCGTGCGAAGGGACTGGCCGGAAATCAATACACCTTGAAGCTTTCGGTGCTTGCCATCAATGCCAGTCCAATAACTGCTATACCCGCGAAGAGCGCTGGCAGCAGAAAGACATGGGGAAGGCCCAGGAATGCGACCCCGAAACCGCTCGCGATGCCTCCCAACGCCGAGGCGAGGGCCGTCGAGCTCATGAAGATTGCCGACGCCGTCGCTACCGCGTTGGGAAGCAGGCGTTGAGCGACGATGATGCCCAGAACCATAAATATGCCCCAAACACCACCCATGAGGATCTGTCCGGCGAACATGCCCGCTGCAGACGACCAGAGCGCAAAGCAAAGATTGGCAAACACCCCCATGGCGGCCGCGATACACATCAACCACACGTTGCCAAGCTTGCGGCCCAGCCCGATGCTGAAAGGCATGATGAGCAGCTCGATGAATGGCTGTGTCCCGATGACCGTTCCTCGTACAGCCGGGCCTAGCTTGAGGTGTTCTTCCATGTAGATCAGCAGGAATCCGTACTTCACTGGCTCCCCTGCGTAGAGCATGACGAAGAGTCCTGTGAACGTCAGCAGTGGAAGCGTGGCACGTAGGCTGGAGTGACGCGCGGGCTCGCTCGCCGACGCCGGCTTGATCTTGACGGTTGGGTTCAGCGTTCCGAGAGGTGCGATCTGTAAAAGCATGCAGATGGCGGTCATCCAAAGCATGGGGCGCAGGCCATAGGCAGCCGCCACCCACGCTCCCAGCACAGGCCCGACGATCCATCCGCCGGTAAGCGCCATACGGATAATGGCAACGACACTTTCATTTGCGTCGTCGGGCTTGTCGCTGAGTTCATCGTGGACAGCCGCAAAAATTTGCGAGGCGGTAGCACCGGAAACGGCCAGCAAAGCGACCGAAATGATGAAGGGTATCCAGACCGAAGTAGAGACGGCCAGCCCCGCCCAGCCCACAAAGCCCGCCACAGCACACATGCGAAAAAGACCGAGGCGATTCCCTGTGTGATCAGAGTAGCGGCCGACGAAATACCCCGCGACTGGAGCTGCAAGGCTGGTCAGGTAATAGAATCCCGCCAACGGCAGCGAGGCGCCGAGTTCCTTCACCAGGAACAGAACGATCTGTGGTGCAGCCGCCGACGCGCCGAGACCCGACAAAAACATCGCAATGGTTGCGCCGAGAAAAAGCCTCGAAGCTGCAACTTGACGCAATGCAGATTTACTACCGGTTCGGTCAGACATCGTGACAGATTGACTACCGCGTTGGTCAGACATTGTGAAACGCCCCCCGGTTATGTTCCTGAACTTGCTCGGCAGCGACGGTCCGTGCGGCCCGCACACTGGAGACTATCGCGACCGCTTCTCGATTGCTATAGCCAGGTCGAACTGGTCACTTCCGCATTTGCCGAAACGACGGACTGAGGCTTGAAACTGCAAACGCTTCGGCAGTCCGTGTACTCGTTTATAGCGGTCATTCGATTTTATCTTCTACGCATAAATTTCTGTAACCCTAAATATTCCCACGTGCTGGGATAACAAAAAAGTTTTTGGAGTTCCTGAGCGGACCTGAATATAGTCACTCCCGAAAACAGCCCTGCCGCAAGAGTCAAGCGTTCAACCAGGAGACAGACATGAACCTGCTCGTGTACAGACGTTGTGCCGTTTCGCTGTTAACCGCATTAACCGTGAGTGTGTCGCTGGGCTTGTCGGGTTGTGGCGGCGATGCGCCGGGCGGTAGCGGCGCCGTCGCCTCGGCGAAGAGTCAACAAGCCACGGCGGCCTCTGCCGCGCAAAGCGAATCCGCGGCGCAGCAAAGCCGCCGCCCCTCGCGTCAAATCGCCGTGGTGCCGCCGCCAATGGGATGGTCGTCATGGAATAGCCTTGCGGAGAACGTGAATTACAACACGATCAAGGCCGAAGCCGATGGCCTTTCCGCACTGAATGCGCAGCTAAAATCCGGCGCGCAATACGAGTACGTGAACACCGATGAAGGCTGGTGGACCTCAGGGGCGAGGGATGCCAACGGCAACTTCGTCATCGACAACACCCAATGGCCGGGCGGCATGCAGGCCATCGCGCAATACATCCACAGCAAGGGACTGAAAGCGGGCATCTACATCGACGCCGGCCCGCAGGGTTGCGGCACGCGAACCAACGGCACGCATTTCGTCGGTAGCGACTTCGCGCACTACGATCACGACTTCCTGCAATTCGCGCAGTGGGGATTCGACTTCGTGAAGGTCGACTTCTGCGGGGGCGGCGCAGCCGGCTATGATCCGCAACAAGCCTATACGGCCATCGCCGATGCGATCGACAAGGCATACGTGCAGACCGGCCACCGCGTGACGCTCAGCATCTGCGACTGGGGAACCATCGCCAGCAACAGCACGTACCCCGACTTCAACGAGGGACCGTGGGCGTGGGCCGCCGGGGTTGGCGGGATGTGGAGAACGACGGGCGACATCTATGGGCCGAACAGCGGCGCGCCGAACTTCGGCAGCGTGACCGGCAACTTTCTTGGCAACTATCACCCCGAGGCCCAGCACACTGGCTTCTACAACGACCCCGACATGATGGTGGTCGGTATGGGCATGACGGCGGTTCACGATCAGGCGCACATGAGCCTGTGGGCGATCGCCGGCGCACCGCTGATTCTCGGCGCCGACCTGTCGAAGCCGCTGACCGTAGATACCACGCAGTTGACGACCAACACCGACGTCATTGCGGTCGACCAGGACCCGCTTGGCACACAAGGTGTAAAGGTCGCACAATCCGGCGCACAGCAGGTGTGGGCGAAGCTTCTCGCCGGCCAGGGACAGCGTGCTGTCGTGCTGTTCAACAACGGCACGACGGACGCGCCGATGACGATCACGTGGCAGCAACTCGGCTTGGTGCCAAACGCGCGTGCGATGGTGCGTGATCTGTGGGCCGGCAAGCAACTCGGCTCGTTTGTCACTTCGTATACGGCGCCCACGGTACCCGCGGGCGGCGCCGTGATGCTCTCGGTAAGCGGACAGGACGTCGCCGCGAAGACCTACCAGCCGACTTCACTTGGCGGTGGTGCATCGTATACGCACTGCCCGGACTGCGACGGCGGCAGGATCGTTCGGGGACTTGGCACGGTAACCTTCGGCAACGTCGCATCAACCGGCACCGGCGGCTACGTTGAGATTGCATATGCGAACCGCTCTCGCGACACGTTGACCGCACAGCTTTCGACGAACGGCGGCCAGACGACCACAGTGGCATTTCCGCCGACCGGCGGCGAAGGGCGAGTTGGCACGGTCACGGTCTATGTGCCGCTGCAGCCCGGGGGTAACTCGCTGACGCTGTCGAGCGCGGACAGCACCGCGCCTGCGCCCGATATTGGCACAGTGTCTGTCGTCGCCGGCCCGGTGACGCTTCCGCCGTTCAAGGCCGCCTACGAGGCAGAAGCGTCGAGCAGCGTACTCGCCGGTGGCGCGCGTATTTCGGCATGCGGCGTTTGTTCGGGCGGCTCGGACGTCGGCTATGTTGGCAACGGCGGGACGTTGACGATCAACAACATTAGTGTTCCCGCGGACGGCACCTACACCGTGTTGGTGGGTTATGCGAACGGCGACTCGGCGCCGCGCTCCGCGGACATCAGCTTTAACGGATCAACGCCTGTCACTGTGTCGTTTCCGCCGAGCGGTGGGTGGAGCACCATCTCGACTCTCGCTGTGACGGGCACATTCAAGTCGGGCAACGCGAACGCGCTGATCTTCTCGAACCCTTCGGGTTGGGCACCGGACATCGATGGCGTCGGCGCGCCGGCAGCGCAGTAGCTTCAGTTGAAAGACCTGCGCCGCCGCGTCCTGCGGCGGCGCAAACGTCAAACCAGGGAGACGCGCAACGTTGGGTGCGCTATGTGTGAGGCCGCAGCGGGCGTCGCCAGGGGGCGAGCTTGCCGCTCACTCTTCGGTGCGGTCGATAGCCGCAGCGCGAATCGTGTCTGCTGTTCCAGTTGGCGTCCGTATGGGGCCGAAACTGCCGGATGTCCAACGGTGTGATGCTGAACGTCCGTAGGCCGGCCCATCGCGGCCTTTCGCTTTCGTGTACTACCTCTCACGATAGCGATTTTCAAGGCATGCGGAATACAAGATGCGTCGCCGGCGGCAGCGCGGGGACGATCAGATTGCTGTTCGCTGTTTCAAAGGACGATACGTCCCATCACGGAAGCAATCGAGCACCACTCAGCCCAAAGCCAACTCGCCCGCCGTTTCCTGCAGCAGCTTGCGAAAGCGCTTCAACACGGGTTCTTCGCGCGCCGTTAACCGCGAGCCCAGCATGATCGGGCTCGATGGCAACGCGCTCTCGATCTCCAGAATGCTCAGCATGCCGAAGCGCATGTAGCGCCGGGCGATCGACTCCGGCGCGATCGACAGGAGCCGCGTGTGTGCCACCACTTCGATATTCGACTCGAACGAGCGTGTCTCGAGCACTGGCTCGATCGGCGGCAGACGACGTCGCGTCCAGAATAGATCGAAGGCGATACGCGAGGTCGTGTCGGCATGCGGGAGCGTCCAGTCGAGCGCAGCCAGGTCGGCAAGCCGCAGCGGCCGCGCGGATAGCACAGGATGGTGGTTTGAACAGACGATTACGGTGCGCTCCGCATATAGACGTTCGATCTTCACCTCGTCGCTCTTCACCGTGCTGGCGCAGCGCAGGATCGCGAAATCGAGTTCGCCTGCCTCCAGTAGTTCAAACAGCATAGTCGAGCTGCCCTCGATCACCTTACAGCGGAATGCCGTGTCGTCGGTGCCAGCTGGATCGTCTGCGTGCGTCCCTGCGTACATCCGCGCATAGAGCGGCGGGATCAGCGTATGCATTGCGCGGGGTATGCAACCGAGCCGGACCGGCAACCGCGCGGACGCGGCGCTCGCGCTCAGCCGGTCCATCGCGCGCATCACGGAGCGCGCTTGCGCGAGCACGGTTTCGCCGAGCAACGTGGGCTGGCTTCCTTGGCTCGACCGTTCGAAGAGTCGTGTTCCCAGCCGGCTTTCCGCATCGGCGAGCAACCGTGAGAGCACCGGTTGCGCAACGCCAAGACTGCGCGCAGCGCGATGTACCGAGCCACCATCACCGATGGCGATCAGGGCTTCGATATGACTTCGTTGCAGTGCCGCAGGAGATCGCTTCATGACATCACCATCCGAGGGTTGATGAGGAGATATGAAAAAGGTATCACGTGATGCCTTGAATATCTCATTTACGCTATTACAGGTACTGACTATATTGATCTGCATTCGAAAGGCAACCGTAGAAAAAGGAGTGCAAATCCATGGCTCATTTCACTGTGACTCCGCTCGGCGATGCGCTCGGGGCCGAAATCTCCGGCGTCGATCTGTCGGCACCGCTGGCGGCAGATGTGATCGACAGAATCAAACAGGCATGGGCTGACCATCTGGTTCTCCGGTTTCGCGGTCGGATCTTGACCGATCCACAACTGCTCGCATTTACACGTCATTTCGGCGAGCTCGATCCACCGGGGCCGAATCCTTACGGCAAGCCGTTTCTGTCCGAATTTCCCGAGATCAACGTTATCTCCAACATCAAGAAGGACGGCGTCCCGATGGGCAACCTCGGTGACGGCGAAGCGGTATGGCACTGCGACATGACGTACATCGAATCGCCGCCCCGTGGCGCGCTGCTCCATGCGCTGCAGATCCCACCCGAAGGCGGCGACACGTTCTGGTCGAACATGTATCTCGCGTGGGACGCGCTGCCGGACGCGATGAAAATGCAGATCGACGGCAAGCGCGCGATTCACGACGCCACGTACAACAGCGCAGGGATGATGCGCAAGGGCATGCAGGAAGTGACCGATCCGCGCAAGGCGCCCGGCGCGCATCATCCGCTCGTGATCCGTCATCCTGAAACGCAGCGTCCGGCACTGTTTCTTGGGCGGCGGCGCAACAGCTATATCGTCGGCATGGATCTCGACGCGAGCAATGCCCTGCTCGATACGCTCTGGGCACACGCGACGCAGCCAGCGTTCACGTTCCGCCAGGTCTGGCAGGAGGGCGATCTGATTATGTGGGACAACCGCTGCACGCTGCATCGACGCGATTCGTTCGATCCTTCAGCGTCGCGATTGATGCACCGTACGCAGATCAAGGGCGGTAAAGTTGCGCCCTATGAGCCGGCCAATCTCACAGTAGCATCCTGATCATATGGACGAACTTTATCTGCCCATCAAGAGCGTCGACGTGTTCGGCGTCGCTGTACCGCTCGTCGGCGCTGGGTTCAAGAATGCCTATACGACCAAGACGACGCAAAAAAGCGCGATCGTGCGTCTTACGGCCGAAGACGGCTCTATTGGTCTCGGCAATATCGATCCGTCGCCAGGATATTCGGTTGAGACCGTCGAGGAGTCGCTTACGGTCATCCGGCGAGCGCTGGCGCCATGCGTCAAAGGCATGAATGCCGGTAACCCGCATCGCCTGATCGATGCGATGGATCGCACAATCGACGCGTATCTGGACGCCAAAGCGGCCATCGAAATGGCCGCAGTCGATCTTCTGGCGCGGCATCTGGGCATCCCCGCGCATCAATACCTGGGCGGTGCTGTGAAGGACACGGTCAGCTTCAATGCGTGGGTCGGTATCGTGTCGCCGGGTGAGGCAGCCGCCGAGGCGCGGAAATGGTTCGATGGTGGTTTCCGCTCGGCCAAGATCAAGGTGGGCGGCGGCATTCACGCCGATCGCGACCGCCTGATGGCCGTGCGTGCAGCTGTGGGTTCCGGGATGGCGCTGCGAGCGGATGCCAACGCGGGATATAGCGTGGAAGACGCGATCGCTCTCGGGCGACTGCTCGAGCCGGTGGGTTTGCAACTGCTCGAACAGCCGGTGGCTGCGGAAGATCTCGCCGGCATGGCGAAAGTGCGGCAGGCGGTCGGCATGCCGGTGATGGCCGACGAGTCGATCACCGACTATCGCAGCCTGATCGACGTAATCCGCGCTGACTGCGCCGACATCGTCAAGCTCAAGGTGATGAAGCAAGGCGGCTTGCTACGCTGCCGCCGGATGCTGGAAACCGCGACGGCAGCCGGTATGCCCGTAGTGATCGGCCACGGCTTCGGGCTCGGAATCAATACGACTGCCGAAATAATGCTCGCATGCACCAGCGACAACGTGCTCGACGGGCTGGAATGTGTGGGTCCGCTAAAAACAGCGGACGACATCGTGACCGCCAAGCTCGATCTGACGCGCGGCCACCTTGCGGTGCCACAAGGGCCGGGGCTTGGCGTGACGCTGGATGACGAGAAAGTGCGGCGCTATCTGTTCGACGCGTGACCGACGTGATACATGCACGGGCGTCAGACGCACCGCGCGCCGGATAAATCAGATGGGCTGAAGCAGCGGCGCCACTTCTTCGGCCGGGCGGCACAATTTGATGCCGTGCGGCGTGCGGACGATGAGCCGGTTCATCAGCACCGGATTGGGCACCATGAGTTCGACGATGCGTGCGTTCGATAGCGATACATCACCAAGGCGAGGGTCGGTATAAGCAGGCTCCTGGATACGCAACGACTCGCGTGGCGAAAGCTGCATGTCGAGCACCTTGCGCGACGTGCTGCAAGCCGGATTATGAAAGATGGTGATGGTCATGGTGTCCTCGTCCAGTGAAACGCTGCACGATGACTCAAGCCTAGTGCGATTACGCGATCCGCGGTCAGCGCGCTGACCTGCAGGAGCGTCATACCGGCCTGCCAGAAAAAGTTGAATAAAACGGATGAGTAAACCCGCATGGGCCGCGTTCCGGCGCTCGTCGCAACAGTTCAGGAGACACATCATGTCCGCTCCAACGCTTGCAGGCACCGCGCTCAAGGTCACGCCACTTGGTGAAGCCCTCGGCGCGGAGATCGAAGGCGTCAATCTGGCGCTGCTCGACGATGCGTCATTCGTGCAGATCGAACGCGCATGGGCCGACCACCTCGTGCTGCGTTTTCGTCGACAGCAGCTGAGCGACCGTGATCTGATGCAATTCAGCCGCCGCTTCGGTGCACTGGACCCGGTGCCTATCCGCGCGAGCGACGTGATGGATCACACGGATCCGCGCCTCGCCATTGGTCCGGAAGCACGCGAATACGTCACCATCATCTCGAACGTGAAAGTGGACGGAATGGCGATCGGCGGCCTCGGCAACTACGAGGCGCACTGGCACACCGATATGTCGTACAACGACACGCCGCCCAGCGCAAGCCTGCTGTATGGCATCGAAGTGCCGCCCGAAGGTGGCGACACGTCGTTCTGCAACATGCACCTCGCGTATGACACGCTCGACAAGACCTCACGCGAGCGCGTGCGCAGTCTCACCTGCGTGCACGACGCATCTCGCAACAGTTCGGGCGAGCTGCGCCGCGGCTTCGCCGATAACGCCGAGCCAACCCGGACCATCGGCGCGCGGCATCCGCTGGTGCGCGTGCATCCCGTCACCGAACGCGCGTGTCTTTTCCTCGGACGCCGCCGTAACGCGTATATCCCGGAGTTGCCGCTCGACGAGAGCGAACGTCTTCTCGATTATCTATGGGCTCACGCGACTCAACAGTGCTTCAGCTGGACGCAGCAGTGGCAGAAGCACGACCTCGTGATCTGGGACAACCGCTGCGCGATGCACCGGCGCGACAGCTTCGACGACCGCTACGAGCGCGTGATGCACCGCACGCAAATTCGTGGCGCGACGCCCATCGGGTACGCGAAGGAGAAGTGAGTCCTTCAGACGCAGGTCCCTACGACAACTATCCCCGACCGGTCGCCGTCCAGGTCGGATACAGGGAGGAGACAAAATGGATAACCAGCCGCCGTCACCCGCACTTTTGCTGGCGCGTTTGCAGCGCATTCCCACCACCTGGCATAGCTGGGTGATCGTGCTGCTCGCTGCGGGTGCGCTCGTCATCGAAGCGCTTAACATCGGCAGTCTGTCGATCACGTTGCCGATCATCCGGAAGACCATGGCGTTGACGCCGCGCGACACCGGCATGCTCGCCGCATCGTCGGCGCTCGGCATCGTCGTCGGGATGATCCCCACCGGCTATATGGCCGACCGCTTCGGCCGCAAACGACTGCTGATCTTCGGTGTCGTGTGGTTCGCGGGTGGCACTGCGATATCCGCATTCAGTCCGAACTTCGCGACGCTCGTGATCCTGCGCGGACTGACCGGCTTCGGCATGGCGCCGGCATTCATCATGCCCTACACCCTCACTTCCGAAATCGTCTCGGCAACCACGCGCACCGCGTTCGCCGGACTGCTGGAGACAGCGCTCGGCATCGGTTATCTGCTGCCGCCGACTATCGGCATGGCCGTGATTCCGCATTTCGCGCCCGAAGTCGGCTGGCGCGTGTTCACTTTCCTGTGCGGCTTGCCCGTCGTCTACGTCGTGCTGATCTGGAAATTCCTGCCAGAGTCGCCGCGCTGGCTACATCGCGTTGGGCGCTATCACGAGGCCGACGGGATCATCTGCCGGTTCGAGGCCACCGCGGAACGCAAGCTCGGCGTGCGTCTGCCGTTGGCGGTGGTCGACGAGGTGACCGAGAGCGCCAGCGTGAGCGGTCATGCTGCACCGAAATTCTGGTGGTCGCTTGGCGTGGTGTGGACACCGCCGTATCTGTTCCGCACCATCGTGATGACGATCGGCGCAACGAGCCTTTTCTCGATGTTCTACATTTCGGTCAACTACCTGCCGTCGATTTTCATCGAGAAGCACGTCGTGCTCGAAAGCGCGCTCTTTCTGACGCTGATCACCACGGCCACGCAGATTCCCTGGAAGATCATGAACGGCATTGCCGCCGAGCATTTCGGGCGCAAAAAAGTGTTCTTCGTCTATACGGTGCTCGCTGCGATATCGACGTATGAATTCACATTGGCTCAAAGCACGCTGGCTATGGTGCTGTGGGGCATGGTGATGTTCTCGTCGTCTGGCGCGTCGCCGTCGTTCAAGATGTGGTACGCGGAGCAATACCCCACACGGATCCGCGCAACCGGACAGAGCGTGGTCGAAGGCCTTGGTGGGCGCTTCTTTGGCGGCGTGGTGTGGACCGCTGTATTCCCAGTGTTGCTGTCGAACGTCGGCCTGCACGTGTCGATGATGATCGGAGTCGCGATCATGATCGCCGGCATGCTGATCGTGACGATCTTCGCGCCGGAAACTGCAAATCGAACCGTGGAATCATTGGAGGCAGCTTGAATGTGCGGGTGCGGCAGCCAGCCAGATGCTGGCTCTCATCGAAGCAGGTTTGCTCCGGCGTTGTTGCATATCGTGGATTCAAGTAACGGACACACCTCATGCCTGCCCGCAATCGCCGCGCCTCGTGCGATTCCTCGACGACGGCTCTGACGTCCGCGGCAAGATCGGCCTGCTGCACCTGCAGGTCGCGATGGCCGCTTTCCGCAAGGCTGATCAAGCGCGGATCCTCGATCAGACGCGAGAGTGAGTGCCGTCAGCCTTGATCAAAGTACTTCTTGATCGCTTCAGTGAAGTTCATCCGCCCATGACTGGCGCGCTCGAGCAAGCCGACATGTCGTCGAACGTCGACGCCTTCGAGCGGAAATAGCGCCAGCGCATCATCCTTTTCCCACGCGACATTCGCCAACTTGGGGACGATCGATATTCCGAAGCCCTGACGGACAAGTGCAATGATCGCCTCGATGGAGTTCAACTCCATGGCTTCGTTCAATTGCACAGCACAACGCTTTAGTACGTCCTGGACGAGAATGCCGGTCCACGTGCTTCTTTCGAATCTCATGAACGGAGCCGTTTCAAGCATCGCTCGCGGGTCCTCCGGAAGTTCGAAGTGAGGACATTTCGGCGCGATCAAAACCATTGGCTCAGAGTACAGCGGACACCATTTCAGGCTTGACGGAATCGGCCTTGGCGACTGCGTGACCACCGCAGCGTCCAACTCTCCACTTTCGACCTTTAGTGCAAAGTCGCTCGACATTCCTGCCAACAAATGCACGTCGAGGCTAGGGTAGCGGCGCCTGATCGACCACAACGCATCCGCAAAAGCGCCCATTAGCGCAGATACCAGTGCCCCAATAACGACGGTGCCGGACATTTCTCCTCCGCTGACGGAAGCCTCCAACAGTTCGTACTGACTCACGACTTGCTCGGCGCGGCGGACTAGCGACCGACCGACAGGATTCAGCACTACGGCTCGCGCACTTCGATCAAAAAGTTGAACACCCAATTCATCCTCAAGTGATCGAATCTGCAGTCCGACCGCAGCCGGCGTCAAGCCAACGACGTCCCCTGCGGCCGCGAAAGTCCCGCAGCGAGCAGCGGTGAGAAAGATCTTGAGCGTTCTGATCGACGGCATATCGGCCTTGGTATCGGGGCAATTAGAAAGCAGACCTTTCTCTTAGATCAATAATTACTCGGTTTTTCTTTATGTGAAGCCCGATCATAATCGTTCCAACAGAAGAGGAAAAGCCCCATAAAACACGGAGACAGCGCCATGGATACGCAAGTCCATGCATCAACATGCACCAACGACGGGTCATCGATTCATGGCCCGTTTGATACTCAGGTCCGCGAACGGGCGTTCGCTTGCGCCTTTTCTTTGGCGTAACGACAGTGATTGATTTCCTCTCGCAAATGCCCGATTCGCTTATAGCGGCGACGGGAGTGGGCCTCCAATCGGTCGATCTGCTCATAGCTGGGATGAGCGTCGCCGCAGGGTATTTCGTCTACGGATTAACTGGCTTCGGCTCGTCGATTGTCGCGGTACCGGTGTTGACGCAGGTGGTGGCCTTGAGAACGGCGACACCCGTGCTGCTGATCCTTGATCTCGCAGCCGGACTCCTTGTCGGCATGCGCGGCATTCGACTCGTGTCGAAATCTGAACTAAGCCGTCTGATGCCCTGGTTGTCGATCGGATTACTGGTCGGCGTCTTTGTCCTAGTGGCGGTGCCCGAAAGGCCACTGAAGTTGCTATTGGGTTCGACCCTTCTGGTTTATTCGGTGTGGCGTCTAGTTTCGCGGCAAGAATTCAGCACGATCCGAACAGCATGGTCAGTGCCGCTCGGGCTTGCCGGCGGTTGTTTGACGGCGATATTTGGAACTGGTGGCCCTCTCTACACGATCTATCTGGCCGGCCGGCTCAACGACGCTGAACAACGCAGAGCAACGATCAGCACGCTTATCACGATTACAGCGCTCTTGAGGCTCCTGTTGTTCAGTGCATCAGGCCTATACAAAAATCCTGAGGTGTTGACGCTCGCGCTCTGCCTGTTTCCTTGCGGTGCGGTTGGTCTGGGTCTGGGCGCGTGGTTTCGAGGAAAAGTCTCGGCGGGAAAGCTGCTCAAAGCGCTCTGGTTCGTGTTGCTCTTATCCGGCATCAATCTCTGCACGAGAACCGTATTGAGTTTCTTCCTTTAAGAGGCTGAGCATGCGACGAATTTGAAACGAGGATCCCGGTGCTTCGCTGGTGCCAGCAAGAAATAGATTAAGTAAACATGTTCACGATAGGGAGTGGAAAATGATTCACGCCGTTTTGCATGAAGCTAAAGATACGGTCGGTGTTGCCGTTGTCGAAGGTATTACCGCAGGGACGAACCTTAACGCCTGGATCATGGACGAGGATGAAATCGTCACAGTCTCGGCAAAGCAGGACATTCCCATCGGTCACAAGGTCGCTCTGAAAGACATGGCCGTTGGCGACACGGTGTTCAAGTACGGCGTCGACATCGGCAAGGTGGTCGCGCCCATCACGGCGGGCGAACACGCTCACGTGCACAACATCAAGACGAAGCGCTGGTAAGCCACGCACCCGGCATCAGTCAATCAACGCATTCCCCATCTTGAGAGAGACATCATGAGCGTGATCAGTCTGGACACCACTTTCCGCGGCTTTCGTCGCGACAACGGCCGCGTCGGCGTTCGTAACCTTGTGATCATCCTGCCGGTCGACGATCTGTCCAACGCGTCGGCGCAGGCAGTGGAAAACAATATCAAGGGCACGATGGCCCTGCCGCATCCGTACGGCCGCCTGCAATTCGGCGCCGACCTCGACCTGCACTTTCGCACGCTGATCGGAGCGGGCAGCAATCCGAACGTCGCGGCGGTCATCGTGATCGGCATCGAGGAAGGCTGGACGAAGCGCGTCGTCGATGGCATCGCGAAGTCGGGCAAGCCGGTGATGGGCTTCGGCATCGAGCTGCACGGCGATCACGACACGATCATGCGCGCCTCGAAGGCCGCGAAAGAGATGGTGCAGTACGCCACGTCGCTCGATCGGGAGGAGTGCCCGCTGAGCGAACTGTGGGTCTCGACTAAATGCGGCGAGTCGGACACGACTTCCGGCTGCGGCGCGAATCCCACTGTCGGCAATGCGTTCGACAAGCTCTATGGACACGGCACCACACTCGTATTCGGCGAGACATCGGAACTGACGGGCGGCGAGCAGATCGTGGCTGCGCGTTGCGCGAACGACGGCGTGCGCGGACGCTTCAACTTCATGTTCGACCGCTATCAGGACATGATCAACCGCTGGAAGACGGACGATCTCTCCGAGTCGCAGCCGACCAAGGGCAACATCGCGGGCGGCCTCACGACGATCGAGGAGAAGGCGCTTGGCAACATCCAGAAGATCGGCAAGAAGTGCATGGTCGACGGCGTGCTGGACAAGGCCGAAACGCCGACGCACCCTGGTCTCTGGTTCATGGATTCGTCATCGGCGGCGGCGGAGATGGTCACGCTCTGCGCGGCCTCGGGCTTCGCCGTGCACTTCTTCCCGACGGGACAAGGCAACGTGATCGGCAACGCGATCGTGCCAGTCATCAAGATCTGCGCGAACCCGCGCACGGTGCGCACGATGAGCGAACACATCGACGTCGACGTGTCGGGCATCCTGCAGCGCGAACAGAATCTCGATCAGAGCGGCGACAAACTGCTCGAATGCATGTTGGCCACGATCAACGGCCGCCTTACCGCGGCGGAAGCGCTCGGCCATCGCGAGTTCGTACTGACGCGTCTGTTTGAAAGCGCGTAACCAACCTTGTTCACGAGGACCATCCCAGGTAAGGCGGCGCGCCTACGTATTGCACCGCCCTAAAAGAGGCGAATGAGGCGCGGCACCAAAGAACGATCTCATCGGCTCTTGGGAAGCATTGAGAGCGATGAGACAAAGGAGACACCATGCTTGGCCGCAGCTTGAGACACATCTACGTGCAGGTGCTTATCGCGATCGTAATCGGCGTTCTAATTGGTCATTTCTTTCCCACCTTCGGACAGTCGTTGAAGCCGATGTCGGATGCCTTTATCCGACTCGTGAAGATGATCACGCCCCCGCTCATTTTTACAACGATCGTTTGTGGCGCGTCGCAGATTGGTGACCTCCGGTCGTTGGGGAAAGTCGCAGGAAAGACTTTCATTTACTTCGAGGTGGTCACCACGTTGGCGCTGCTGGTCGGCATGCTCATGGTGAACCTGCTTGCGCCGGGCGAGGGTTTGAACTTGCAGGTCGGTACGACCGATACGCACGTCTTGGCCCAGTACCAGACTTCGGTGCAACACGGGAACGGTGATCTCGTCGACTTTTTGCTGCACATGATTCCCAGCAGCTTTATGAGTCCGTTCGCTTCCGGGGACATGCTGCAGATCGTCGTGATTGCGTGTCTATTTGCAATAGGGCTGTCATATTTAGGTCCGAAAGGCGAATTGCTGCTTTCCTTTTTCGAATCTGTCTCCGATGTCCTGTTTCGCATTGTCGCGCTAATCATGCGTCTTGCGCCTCTCGGTGCGCTCGGTGCGATGGGATTTGCTGTCGGAAAATACGGGCTGTCCGCACTGCACTCGTTGGGCATGTTGTTGATCACGGTCTATGTTGCAACGATCTTCTTTTTAGTTGTAGTCATTGGAACGATCTGTCGGATGAGCGGCTTCAGTCTCTGGAGGCTGATGGGTCATCTGAAGGGGGAGATATTGTTGGTGCTTGCGACCACCTCATCGGAATCCGTCTTTCCTCAACTCATCAGGAAGCTGGAAGCGCTCGGCTGTCCGAAACAGGTCGTGGGTATTGTGATGCCGATGGGATACTCCTTCAATCTCGACGGTACCTGCGTCGCTCAGGTGATTTGCGCAATGTTCATCGCACAGGCGTATGGCGTACCGATGTCCTGGGAACAACAGATTGCGCTCATGGTTCTCTCCATGATCAGTTCGAAGGGGGCCGCCGGCGTGTCAGGGGCGGGTTTCGTAACCTTGCTCGCAACATTGACCGCATTCAAACATATACCAATAGAAGGGGCGGCACTAATTCTCGGCGTTGATCGCTTCATTTCGGAGATCCGGGCGGTTACGAACATGATCGGCAATGCGGTGGCGACGCTTGTCATCTCTGGCTTGGAGAAAGAGCGCGACGAGACAAAGATGGCATTCGTACAAAAGCGACGCGCTGCGGAAACGTAGATAAAAGCTTTATCTAAAACGAGGAATTATTCGCTTTTTCTTTGCATTGCGCGGGCGCAGACTTTTTCTAGCCGATGCACAACTACACCAGAGACGACATGAGCAACAAGACATTCCGCGTGAAGGTTTGGAGGGGGCGGACCTCCGGCGAGTTGGTTTCTTACGACGTGCCACGGTTCGAAAACCAGACTGTGCTGGATGTGGTCATGTACATCCAGCGCAATCTCCAGCCCGATCTGGCCTTCCGATATGCGTGCCGGGTCGGCATGTGCGGATCATGCGCAATGAACGTAAACGGCAAGGCTCGGTGGACTTGCAGGACCCACGTATCGAAGGTTGCAGTCGAAGAAGAACTGGAGATCGCGCCGCTGTCCAATTTGCCCGTGATCAAGGATCTGGCGACGAACATGGAGCAATTCTTCGATAAATGGGCGGAAGCGAAGGGACGGTTCAAAGGCGAACGAACACGGTCCGACGACTTTAGCAAGGTGTCGCCACAAAGCAAGGAGCGCGCATCGGCCGACGCCGGCATCGAATGTATCGGTTGCGGAGTGTGTTACTCGTCCTGCGACGTCGTGACGTGGAGGCGTGACTATCTTGGACCTGCAGCGATGAACCGTGCTTGGACGCTGATGAACGACGAACGGGATGTCGAAGGCGTCGAGCGCCTGCGGGCTGTCGCAGGTGATGCCGGGTGTCACTCTTGTCACACGCAGGGCTCCTGCACGGAGCGTTGCCCAAAGCAGCTGTCGCCGACAGCAGGCATCGCAGGTTTGAAGCGGCTCGTGATGAAGGCCGCGATCGAGGGAAAACTGTGATGCAAACACTCTCTTTAAAAATGCAGGCTCGCTTGTGGTACTGGCAGCGGATGAGCGCGATGGTGCTCGCCGCCTGCGTGGTGTTGCACATCGTCGTCATTATTTATGCCGTCCACAGCGGGCTCAGCGAGCATGCGATCCTCGGACGCACACACAAGAATTGGTTCTTTGCCGGCTTTTATACGCTTTTTGTCCTGGCATGTGCAGTTCATGTGCCGATTGGCCTCTTAAGGATCGCGGAAGAGTGGCTCGCATGGCGTGGTCGTTCTGCTCATTTTGCCTGTTCGGTGGTGACGCTTGGCTTGCTCACGCTCGGCATGCGAGCAGTGACGGGGGTGATCCTGTGATGAGAAAGAACGACTTCCGGGCGAAATCCCACCCCGCGTACTGGGCCTTCATTGTCCATCGTTTGTCAGGACTTGCGCTTGCCTTCTTTATTCCAGTGCATTTCTGGGCGCTCGGCAAAACGCTTTCACATGACCGCTCACTGGATGGTTTTCTGCGTTTCACCGACAGACCACTGTTCAAGTTCGCCGAATGGGGGCTGGTCATCCTACTTTCGCTTCATCTGATGGGCGGCTTGCGCTTGCTCGCCATCGAGTTTCTGCCCTGGAGCGGTCTGCGAAAGAACTGGCTCGCACTGGGCGCCGGAGCGAGTGCCTGCACCGGCTTGGCTTTTCTCTTGGCGCTGGTTCATTGAAGTTCGTCCAACACACTACACCCCACAATCAGAGTAGGAGACGAGAAAATGAGGCTCGACCTGAACGCTGTCGAGGAGACGGCAAAGGAGCTTTACATCCGTGCGCTGAAGATCCTTCCTCCGGATGTAAAGGCTGGAATCGAAACGCTGGCATCGAATGAAACGTCGCCCATCGCTCAACGCGTGCTCGGGACGATGAAAACGAATATTCGGGTGGCGGAAGAAACTGAAAATCTCTTGTGTCAGGACACGGGAATTCCGATCTACAACGTGAGTATCGGCCGCAATGTCGAATTCGAAGGCTTCGAGTTGAAAGCAGCTATCCGCCGTGGCTGTGAGCGAGCGACAAGAGAACATCCGCTACGCTCGTCCGTGGTTCATCCTCTCTCACGAAAAAACAACCATACGTCGTGCGGCATAGAGGTGCCGGTGATTCATATCGATTTCTCGGCCGAGCCGGACCATGTGTCGCTGGAAATGGTGCCAAAGGGAAGCGGCTCCGAGAACAACTCGTTTCTCAAGATGGCGGTTCCCGCTGACGGTATCGACGCGATCAAGACCTTTGTGATCGACTGTGCGGTCTCGGCCGGCGGAAAGACCTGCCCGCCGACGATCGTTGGTGTGGGTCTTGGTGGGACGTCCGACCTTTCTGTCGCGCTCGCCAAGCGCGCTGCGACACGAGAGCTGGGCACCCATTGCGAGGATCCTGAGGGCGCGGCCCTCGAAAAAGAGCTCTCTGCGGCGGTCAACAAGCTTGGCATCGGACCGCAGGGACTGGGCGGCGACAGCACTGCGTTCGCGGTGCATATCGAACTTGCTTCCACGCATATCACGATGAATCCAATCGCGGTGAACATGCAATGTCACTCGGCTCGCCGCGCAAAAGCGGTTTTCTCGAACGAAGGCATCACTTACGGATTCTGACGCCATGGCCCATTATGAACTCGCCACTCCGGTTGACGAAGCCACGATCCGCAAGCTGCGCGTCAACGACACGGTCACGCTTGAAACAACGCTTTACGGCATCCGGGACGCAACGCAGATTCACCTGTTCGACAAGGGGCGAACGACGGACTTTGACCTGCGCGGACATGCGGTCATTCACACGGCGCCCAATGTTCGAAAGGTCCCCCCAAGCCCGGAGTACCCCGCAGGCTATCAACCTATCTGCATTGGGACGACCACCTCGGATCGCATGGAGCGCTTTACAAGGCCGCTCATGGAACAGTACGGCGTTAGGGTGATCGTCGGGAAAGGCGGCCTGCGCGACGGATCGAAGGCCGCTTTCAAAGAGCTGGGCGGTGTCTACCTTGCCATCATCGGCGGTACGGCGGCGCTCGAGACGACCTGGATCGAGAGCATCGAAGCGGTGGATCTCGACGATCTCAACCCCGAATCGCTGTGGCGATTCAAAATCAAGGAGTTCGGGCCTTTGCTCGTCGCGATGGATAGTGAGGGCACCAGTCTCTATGATGCCGTCAAGGACGATACCGCCAAGCGTCGAGCGGCTGCCCTCGAAAGCCTCGGAGTGCGTGCATCATGAACGTCAAACGAATCCAGACCGATATCCTCATTCTGGGCTCGGGCGGTGCTGGCCTCTTTGCCGCGCTGCACGCGCATCAGAACGCGCCAAAATGTTCAATTACCGTCGCTGTGAAAGGTCTTTTGGGCAAGTGCGGCTGCACCCGGATGGTTCAGGGCGGGTACAACGTCGCGCTGGCGCCCGGAGACTCCATCGAACGTCATTTCATGGACACGATTGAAGGCAGCAAGTGGCTGTCGAATCAGGAACTGGCGTGGACGTTGGTGAGCACAGCGGTCGAGCGAGTGCGCGAGCTGGAAAACGAACTCGGCTGTTTCTTCGATCGTAATCCCGACGGGTCTATACATCAGAAGGCGTTTGCTGGACAGACCTTCGATCGGACTGTTCACAAGGGCGACTTGACCGGCATCGAGATCATCAATCGCCTGGCCGAACAAGTTTGGAGTCGGGGGATCAACCGACTGGAAGAACATCGCGCGATCGAACTGATCAAGACGCCGAGCGGCGATGGCTTAGCCGGTGTGCTCATGATTGATATGCGAAGCGGCGAGTTCGTGTTCGTGCAGGCCAAAGCGGTATTGCTTGCGACCGGCGGTGGGCCGACCATGTACAAATATCACACGCCGTCCGGTGACAAGAGTTGCGACGGGCTCGCAATGGCACTGCGTGCGGGGCTGACGCTGCGGGACATGGAGATGGTGCAGTTTCATCCGACCGGACTTCTCGCAGGAAGCCATACTCGAATGACTGGCACTGTTCTCGAAGAAGGGCTGCGAGGGGCTGGAGGGCATCTTCTCAACGGTCAGCATGAGCGCTTCATGCAATCGTACGATTCCAGGGGCGAGCGCGCGACGCGTGACATCGTCTCGCGCGGGATCTATTCGGAGTTGCGTGCGGGCCGTACGTCGCCCAACGGCGGTGTGTATATCAAGATGAATCATCTTGGCCCTGAAAAGGTTCGCAAACAATTTAAAGGCATGGTAGAACGCTGCGCTGACTGTGGATTCGATCTGGCAGGCGGCGAAGTCGAAGTCGTTCCAACCGCGCACTACATGATGGGTGGCGTGGTGTTCAAGGCGGACTGTCAGACGGACTTGACCGGGCTTTTTGCCGCAGGCGAGGACACGGGCGGCGTGCATGGGGCGAATCGTCTCGGCGGTAATGGTGTTGCGAATTCGACTGTGTTTGGAGGCATCGCGGGCGACAGCATGGCGCGCTGGGTGCAGGTCAATACTAGCTATCGTGCACCCGACGAGCAGTCGATTCTCGCCGCGATCAACGAGGCAGAGCGACCGTTTGCCAGAAAGGGCAAGGACCTTGAGTCGATCCGCGAGTCACTCTTCGAATGCATGTGGAAGGATGTCGGGATCATCAGAAATGAAGAGGGGCTCGTGAAAGCACGAGACAGCCTCTCTGATATGCAGGCGAAGCTGATGGATACTGGCGTCGTCGATGGCGATCGCGCGTTGAATGCTCAGTGGCATGACTGGTTGAACCTGAGAAATCTCATCTCCGTCAGCCGCGTGATCACGGAAGCAGCGCTCGCGCGCGAAAATTCCCGCGGGGCTCACTTCCGCGAAGACTTCCCAGCGGCGGGGAATCTCGAATCTTCGGCCTTTACGACGGCGAAGCTCTCAGGAGGAACTGTGAAGATCGCGAGGCAGCCAGTGGAGTTTGTCATCGTGAAGCCCGGTGAAACGGTAATCCGGGAGGAGGATGCTACATTTTCGACGCCGCCGGTCCGGGTGACTTGAGAGTAATCAATGACAGAGACTCGTGGCGCAGACCTGACTCCGCAGACTGTGCTTCGGGATGGAGTCGGGCAGATCCTTACGGTCTAGCGCAATCACATCGTGCCGGTCTTCGGCGCGTCCTTCGAGACAGGAATCAAGCTGATACATACGAGGCACGAGGCCGTTACCGTTCACATGGCCGACTCACTGGCGCGGATGACCGGCAGAGTAGGCATGGCCGCGATCACGGGCGGTCCCGGGCACGCCAACGCTGTGTCGGCCCCCATACACGCCGTGCCTAGTTGAGTCCCGCGTGGTCCTGCTGTCCAGCCCGGCGGATAACAGCCGCTCAAAACTCCCGACACGATCAGTGCATTCGTCACCTTTGCCAGGACGTTTGTGCATAGTGTCGCCGGCGCCGGTCATAGAGGACGCCATCCGACGCAATGCAGACAACAATTCGTTGCGCTCTGTTACGTTGCCTTCTTGATATCGTTGCCAGGCCGATTTGTCAGGATGGCGCTCGTAATAACGTGAAGGAGATGATCGGCCCGTGACGCGAATGAGGGTTGGTCGACGAGCCAGCCGAGCGCCGACATCAGGGCGAACAGATCTACCCCATCCATATCGGCGCGCGCCGTTCCGTCGCCCTGAGCGCGGCGCAGTAGTCGCTCGCCTGCTTCATGCACCGCTGCACATGAAGCGTAAAGCGCGGAGTCCGGGTCCGCGTGGGCGCTCGCCATCAAGGCGACAACGCCGCTATAGCTATGAACGAATGCGACCCCTTCGCGAAACCAGGACACGAGCGCTTCGCCCGGCGGATTCGACGTTTCGAGTTCGCCTGCCTTTTGCGTCAGTGCGTCCAGATTCGCACGCAGCAACGCTTCGAACAAGGCTTCTCGCGTCGGGAAATGACGCAACACTGTGGCCAACCCGACCTCGGCCCGGCGGGCGATGTCACGCATGGATGCATAGGCGCCATTCTCGGTGACGACGTCACGTGCGACTGCAAGCAGGTGGTTGTAATTTTTTCTGGCGTCGGCCCGCATAACTTTCCTTGACAAATGGATCAGTGATCCATATATTTGAATCGGAATATGGATCACTGATCCATAAGATACAGCGCATTTGTGCAAATTGGAACAGAGACGCTGTCCGACACCACGAAAGGAGATGTCATGGGAAAGCTTGAGGGTAAGGTTGCAGTCGTCACGGGTGGATCGAGCGGCATGGCGCTGGCGAGCGCCAAGCGGTTCGTTGAAGAAGGCGCCTATGTTTTCATCACGGGCCGCAGGCAGGAGGCGCTCGACGAGGCCGTCAAGCTGATTGGCCGGAACGTGACCGGCGTGCGCGGCGACGCGGCCAATCTGGACGACCTCGACCGCCTGTTCGATACAGTCAAGCGGGAAAAGGGCAAGATCGACATCCTGTTCGCGAGCGCAGGCACGGGCGAAGCTGTCCCTCTGGGCGAGATTACCGAGCAGCACTTCGATGCGATCTTCGGTCTGAATACGCGCGGAACGCTGTTTGCGGTTCAGAAAGCGTTGCCGCTGTTCAACGATGGCGGATCGATCTTCATGACCGGGTCCGTTGCTTCGGTGAAAGGCTTTCCTGGTTATGGCGTGTATTCGGCGAGCAAGGCGGCGTTGCGCTCATTCGCACGCACTTGGCTTAACGAACTGAAGGGTAGGAATATCCGGGTGAACGTGCTGAGCCCGGGGCCGATCGCCACACCGATGCAGGACCAGGTTCTCACCGAGGAGGCGAAGCGGATGTTCGAATCCCTGATTCCGCGGGGAAAGATGGGTCGTCCTGAGGAAATTGCGACGGTCGCGCTGTTTCTTGCTTCAGACGATTCGAGCTTCGTGAATGGGGTGGAGTTGTCTGTCGACGGCGGCTTCTCGGCCATCTGAAATCGCGCCGAAAAGCGTGTAGAAGGACCTGTCAACTCGACGAAGATGATCCGATTTGGGTCGATAAATATGGATTCCTTGTCAATACGGAATGGAGAGTTCGCATGAGCTATTCAATTATTGGCTTTGGCGCGGTAGGTCAGGCACTCGCCCGAGCGTTTGCAAGAAAGAACATCGATGTGACCGTCGCCAGCCGGCGCTCTCCCGAGACGTTGATGCAGCAGGCACAAGCGATTGGCCGCACCGTTGTCCCCGGGACGCTGCAGGATGCAATCTCGTCCGACACGATCTTCCTGGCGGTACCGTTCTGGGAACATCGCGAAGTCGCGAAGCAGATCCCAGCCTGGCAGGGCAAGACAATCATCGATACGACCAATGCTTACGGTGTTCCCGTTGCAGACCTGGAAGGTCTGCCGTCGGCCGCGGTTGTCGCCAAAGCGTTTACCGGCGCCAGGTTCGTAAAGGGCTTTAACCATCTGCCCGCTGCCGTTCTGGCCGCTGATCCAAGCGTGAATGGCGGCAGCCGCGTCGTGTTTTTGTCGAGCGATGACGAAAATGCGGTGGCATCGGTCGCTGCTTTGGCCGAACAACTCGGTTTCGCGCCGATTGCGCTAGGACCGCTCAAGGATGGCGGCTTGCTTGTCCAAGGTAGGGGGAATACCTGGGGGCAACTGATCTTCAAGGATCTCGTCAAGTTCAAATAGCGGCGCCTCACGACGAAGACAGCGGCCACGCGCATCGCTAAACGCGTGCTGGTGATCTGACCGAGATTCGGTTAGTGCCTGTGAGCGAGTGCATGATGGCCTTCGGACTTGAAACAGCGACGAGTGCTGCCGCGACGCATTCGGGCGTAGATGGAGGATACTTCGTAGCAGCAAGCCAACGCGTCCAGCCAGGATTCTGCACATGAAGACACTTTCTCTACTGACTCTTTGCGCAGCGTTGTTGTCGTTCGGCGGTGCGGCGTACGCGCAAGTCGACCAATCTGAGCCTCAGCTGCTGATCAAGACCGCGACGCAACAGATACTCGACGAGGTGCGGACCCGAGCGATCGCGCCAGACGATATTCCTCGCATCATTGATATCGTAAACCGGGACATTCTTCCTTACACCGATTTTCACCGCACCACGTCACTGGCGATGGGCCGTTACTGGCGGACGGCTACGCCCGCGCAGCAGCAGCAACTGGTCGAACAGTTCAAGATGCTCCTGATCCACACCTATTCGGGTGCTATCGGTCAGCTCCGTCCAGACCAACGGATCGACTACCCGCCGATACACATCGCTCCAACCGATACGGACGTGGTGGTGCGCACGGTTGCAATCAGGAACGGCGAACCAGCAGAGATCGACTACCGGCTGTACAGCACGCCGCAGGGCTGGCGGTTGTATGACCTGAATGTGCTCGGCGTCTGGCTAATCCAGACATATCGGCAGCAGTTCAGTGACAAGATCAAGGAAAGCGGTGTTGACGGTCTGATCCAGTTTCTTGCCGAGCGCAACCAGCAGCTCGCTTCCGGCAAGCAGTAAGTGACCGCTGGGTATCATGGCGGCGGGCGCTTACCGACCGTTAAGTGACGTTCGCGAAGATCTCGCACGACACTCCAGCAAACCCGCCATGTGACGAGGCGCAGTTCCCATCTCAATGATCGGATACGCAGCGTTTGCTGGAAAGGCACTCCGTTCCGGCGGAATCTCCGGCGGCCGTGGAATACCGGTGAATTGTCGATTGAGGTCAGAGCGCCACGATCTGCCGCAAGAGTTCCAACGCTTTCATCTCGTCCAGGCGGCCGGTGCGTGCCTTACCCGCGAGCGTCTTGATCAGCGCCTCTGCTATCGGTTCAATACCTATCAGATCGTCCAGGCTCGTCACGGAAGCATAACGGTGTGGCTCCGCGATAACCTCTGTGACGGAGGCCA
Organism: Paraburkholderia sp. RL17-347-BIC-D; assembly: GCF_046027915.1. NCBI lineage: Bacteria > Pseudomonadati > Pseudomonadota > Betaproteobacteria > Burkholderiales > Burkholderiaceae > Paraburkholderia > Paraburkholderia sp. RL17-347-BIC-D. Next base: position 86,313 of record NZ_JARESS010000021.1, on the reverse strand, counting down.
GCGCAGGCTGCGGGTGAGAGGCGGACGACGGGACATCGCGGTCAACAGCTTGCCGAACGTCCGGATCGGCGGCTGATGGGAGCATCGCATCCTGTTGCTCCACAACTGCCTTCGTTTCGGCGGCGACGCCCGTGTGATCTGCCTCCGACGGGTCGGTGTTTCGACGGCGCGCGGTTTTCGCTTTCTTAACCGCAGACTTTCTTGCCACCGTAGCTTCCGGTTTTAAAGCAGTTGGTAGTTCCTGCTGATCAGTCGCATGTCGACCGGACCGTGGATCTGGATCAAGCAGAGCCGAGACCGATTCAGGGATGTCTCTGACTGAACGGGGAACGTCCAGCCAACCGGTTGGCAGACCAAGACGTTCGGTGAAGCGGTTGGCTTCGGCGTCGTCCATGCGCTTCTGTCCATACAGACGATTGTCGAGGTTGGAGGCGCTGATACTCACTACTGCGCTGAGCCGCACCTTCGATCCCTTACGGTGGGTAAGCACATGCAGATTGGCACGACGGATGTTTTCCAACGCTGCGACGTCGTTCAGTGGCAACGATTGCTGAGTCCCTGACTTTGGAGACGCTTTGGCTTTCGCTGACGCAGATTTCGACGGGGGAGTCGTGGCAGGCTTTGCCCCTGCGGGATTACTCTTCGCGGCGGCCTTTGTCGAACTGCCATCTGTCCTCTTTGACATTTCTGATTCCCTGGGCAAACGATCTGTGGGGGTAGGGCGGGAATTCGCCTGTGTGGCGGGAGCCGTCTCCAATACCTGCCCGTGCGCTGATTCCGGTTCAGCATTCGGGTGAATAAAGTCGAGCGGCGCCCTCAAGCGACTGATGGTCTCGGACGGGAGGGTGGGATGAGGTTGATCGAAAAACCCATCCGGTAGCCCGAGCGTCGTTTCGATGTGGAAGGCCGTCTCAGGTGTGAATCTCTCGCCATTCATCAATTCGGTTACGCGCGTCAGGTTGGAATCGAGTCCTAGTGCGATGTTCTCCGCGCCCACTGCATCGACCAAAAATTTAAAGGAACGCGTTTTGAAAATAGACGCCGTCTGGGCCGGGTCTCGGGCAGGTGGCGCCTTTACGTATGATTTGTTCTGTCGGTAAGATGTCGTTTTTGAAGGTTGGCGCGACTGACGCGGGCCCTTGTCCCGAGATCCCGAGTATCGCCCGTGTGCTTGACTCATAAAGTGGGGCTCTCCGCCGGTGAAATCACTATCAATGCAGGGATTATAAGGGAGGGGAGACCTCATGCGGAGCCTTGAGCAAGTGCGACCAGCTATACCTATCGACTCTGTCTGGCGCATGGTGCTTCGTCTTGGATTCCCGTTCGCTCGCGCCTGGTGGCACCTTCGACGGCCTCGGCATGAGGGAGCACTAGTAGCAATCTACGTCGGGCGGGCGCTGTTACTGGTGGAGTCATCGTACCGGGCAGAGTGGAATTTTCCCGGCGGTAGTGTCCGGCCCGGTGAGACACCTGATACAGCGGCGCAGCGCGAGATGGGGGAGGAGATTGGTCTCTCGTCGTACCCATTACTTCCCGCGGGCAGCGCCTGCGGCATTTGGGATGGGCGAAGAGACCGGGTGCATTTCTTTGAACTGCACCTCGATTGCATACCCGAGTTGCGGCTTGATAATCGTGAGATTATCGCCGCGCATCTGGTATCGCCGGAGGAATTGCACGGCATCGCGCTGACAGGGGCGGTCGCTGCGTATCTCGGCAGAGATCTCTGCTGTTAGCTGGCCCTTTTCCTTTCGGGACATCTCGAGGGGTAGTTCAATGCGGCCAGCAAGCAGGGCGGAAGTCATCGAGAGAATGCTCTTCCGAACGGATATCGGACGCACGCGCGGCTAGGGCGAGGGTCCACAACGGGGTGCAGCGCGTGGTGGTCGAGCGCGCGTTGACAGCCCGCTCCGAGTTGAGTCGCAACGAGTGGCGAATCGGCAGCCCACTTTTGAGTGATGTGTTCAGGCGTCAGGAATCGGAACCCGGGACGAAAACTTCACCTCGCGTAGCGCAAGACTCGATTGTATCGACGCGATGCCCGGCTGCCGTCGTAGCACCCGCTCGACAAATTCACCGTATGCGTCCAGATCAGCGGCGACCACCTGCAGAATATAGTCCGCATCGCCTGTGATTTTGTGGCACGAGAGAACTTCCGGTCGACCGCGGATGACGGCCTCGAAGTTATCCGCGGTTTTGTCCGAGTGCACATTGAACCGGAGATGCACGAACGCAAGAAGATTCAGGCCGACCGCGCGCCGGTCGATGTTCGCCTGGTAACCGGTAATCACACCTTCGTCTTCCAGGTGCTTGCGCCGCCTCCAGCATGGCGTCACGCTCAGCGAGAGTTTCTCACCGAGTGCGGCATTCGACACGGCACCATCGTCCTGAAGCAGGCGCAACATCGAGCGGTCGACAGCGTCCATTTCTATTTTTGGGCGATTTGTGCTCATCTTTCATTCCTGTTAGACAAATTTCCCAAAATATTAGGCTTTTCCGCATCCGAAAGCAAAACCAATGCGGCCGCCGCTCAATAAACTGTTGGCTGTCTTCAACGCGGCAGTCAACCATGCTCACCATTTACAGTAGCGATCATCGCTTGCACCATGGCGTCGAACTAAAGGACGGCGCCATCTCCGATTCCTTCGAGAAGCCCCTCCGCGCCGAGACGGTGCTTGCGCAAGTGAGGGCAACCGGACTCGGCGATGTCATCAGCCCGAAGGCCTACCAATGCGCGGACTACGCAGGCGCGCACAGCCAGCGGTACGTCGACTTTCTGGCAGGAGCGTGGCACGAGTGGCTTGCAACGGGCAGAACCTGTCAGGCTCTGCCACTCGTCTGGCCCGTGAGGGGACTGCCCGGTCACGAGTTGCCCGAATTCATCGATGGCAAGCTTGGCTTCTTTTCGATGGACGCCGGTTCCCCCATCAACGCGGGTACGTGGGCCGCGATCAGTTCCAGTGCCAACTCAGCACTGACCGGCATGGATGCGTTGTTGGGTGGCGCGCGCGCCGCATTCGCGCTTTGCCGCCCGCCCGGTCACCATGCTGGTCGTGAATACATGGGCGGCTATTGTTACTTGAACAACGCGGCGATTGCGGCCCAGCATTGCATCGACGGCGGCGCAAAGCGCGTAGCCGTTCTCGACATCGACTTCCATCACGGCAACGGCACGCAAGACATTTTCTACGATCGACCTGATGTTCTATTCGTGTCGACTCATGGCGATCCCACGGTGTCCTATCCATATTTCTCGGGGCATGCCGACGAACGTGGCGTCGGCGCGGGAGAGGGTTTCAACCTGAACCTGCCCCTTCCGAGGGGAACGGCCTGGGAAGGCTTCGACCACGCGCTGCGCCACGCCGGCACGGCGATCGGGCAGCATGCACCCGACGCACTGGTCATTTCTCTTGGGGTCGACACGTTCGAAGACGACCCCATCAGCCACTTCCGCCTGCGCACGCCAGACTATCTGCGCATCGGCGAGGCGATCGCAAGCTTCAACGTCCCCACGCTTTTCGTGATGGAGGGCGGATATATGGTCGACGAGATTGGAATCAACGCGGTCAACGTTCTGTTGGGCTTTGAAGGCAGAGCCTGATGTTGTTTTACCGATTCGTCGCTTTGCGATCTGACCGTCGCCCGCACACAAGGAGCTAAAAGCATGACGCGATACATAGATGTAAAGGATGTTTCAAAGCTGGTCGCCGAGGTCGGCATGACACGAGTTTTGACGACCATGGCGTCTTACATCGAACAGGACTATCGCCGTTGGGATACGTCGAAAAGACTGCCCGGCTGGCAAGCCATTCGACTGATGGCGTGATTGAACTGATGCCGACGTCGGATAACCGGCTGTATTCGTTCAAGTACGTCAATGGGCATCCTAAGAATACACAGTCTGATCTGCTCACGGTCATGGCATTCGGCGTGCTGGCGGATGTGGACACGGGCTATCCGTTGCTCCTGAGCGAGATGACGTTGACGACGGCGATTCGGACGGCCGCGACTTCAGTGCTATTTGCACGCTACCTTGCACGACCGGACTCGCGCACGATGGCCATGATCGGCAACGGAGCCCAAAGCGAATTTCAGGCCATTGCGTTTCACGAGATGCTGGGCATCGACGAGATCAGAGTCTTCGACGTCGACGAGACCGCGACGGAAAAGCTCGTGCACAACCTCGCGCCGTACAGGACGCTTCGAGTGATCCGGAGCGACTCCGCGGCGGACGCGGTCCGCGGCGCGGACATCGTGACCACGGTTACCGCGGACAAGACAAACGCGACGATTCTGACGCCGGAGATGATCGAAGACGGCATGCATATCAACGCCGTCGGCGGCGATTGTCCCGGCAAGACGGAATTGCATGCCGATGTTCTCCGGCGCGCACGTGTCGTTGTCGAGTACGAGCCGCAGACGCGCATCGAAGGCGATATTCAGCAGCTCACGCCGGACTTTCCTGTTGTCGAGTTCCACCGGATCGTGTCCGGCGCGGAAAAAGGCCGCGAATCCGCCTCGCAGGTCACCGTGTTCGACTCGGTCGGTTTCGCGCTGGAAGACTTCTCCGCGCTGCGCTACCTCAATGCCGCGTCACGCGAACGGAACATCGGCATCGAACTCGATCTTATTCCCACGCCGCCTGACCCGAAGAATCTCTATGGCGTGGCGATCGGTAGCACCTCGTGTGAACCGTTGAAGCGCGTCGATACCGCGCTGGCTGACGCGATTCGTCATTGATTGAACAGGCGCCTTTGGCGCCGCACGAAGAGGAGGGGACATGACTCAGCATTACAAGGAAATCGCGGTCGCGGCTGCCGCAATCGCTTGCTCGTTCGCTGCTCACGCCGAGGAGGTGGTGCGAATCGGTCACGTCGCGCCGCTCACAGGGGCCATCGCGCACCTGGGTAAGGACAGCGAAAACGGCGCGCGGCTCGCGGTCGAAGAAATCAACTCACAGGGCCTCGTGATTGGAGGAAAGCGAATCACATTGCAGCTCGATGCACAAGACGATGCGGGCGATCCGCGTACTGCCACCCAGGTTGCGCAGAAACTCGTCGACGATAAGGTAGTCGGCGTCGTTGGTCACCTGAATTCCGGCACCTCGATTCCCGCGTCGCGGATTTACAAGGATGGCGGCATCGTCGAGATCTCGCAGGCAGCGACGAATCCGACCTATACGCAGCAGGGCTTCAACACGACGTACCGGGTTGTCGCCACCGACGCGCAACAAGGCCCCGCGCTGGCCATCTACGCTGGCAAGAGCCTCGGTGTGAGAACCATTGCGATCGTGGACGATTCGACAGCCTACGGACAAGGTCTTGCCAATGAGTTCGAGAAAGCGGCTAAAGCCGCCGGCCTGAAGGTCGTGTCACGCGACGCCACGAACGACAAGGCGATCGATTTTCGCGCAATCGCCACGAAGATCAAGGGCGAAAATCCGGACGCGATCCTGTACGGCGGAATGGACGCAACCGGCGGGCCGTTCGCGAAGCAGGCGCGACAGTTGGGTGTGAGGGCAAAGATTCTGGGCGGCGATGGCGTTTGTTCTTCAGACCTCCCCAAGCTGGCGGGCGCGGCAGCGGATAACGTGGTTTGCTCGGAGGCCGGCATGGCCTTGGAAAAGATGCCTGGCGGTGCGGCGTTTGCACGGAAGTACGAGGCGCGTTTCCATCAGCCGTTACAGGTTTATGCGCCCTTTGCTTACGACGCGGTGTACATCATCGTCGACGCGATGAAGCGGGCAAACTCGATCGACGCGGCAAAGGTAGTGGCCGCCATGCCGTCCGCCGACTACAAGGGTGTGATCGGCGAGACGAGCTTCACGGCACAGGGCGATCTCAGGCACGGTGCGATCTCGGTGTTCTCGTATAAGGACGGCAAGAAAATCCTGCTCGATGTCGTTCGGATGTGAAGCGATTGTCGGAGGCGATGATCGCGGCGGGTTTCGATTCGCCCGTGGTGGACAACATTCGCAGCTGGCCGTGGATCAAGATGATAAGCAGCATGTGCTGGAATGCGGTTGCGGTTTTAACGTTGGCGACACGGGGCGAAATCAGCGACAGTCCCGAATTGCTGCGACTCCTCCGGCGCATGATGTCCGAGGCCGATGCCGTCGCGACAGCATTAGGCGGCGCACCACCCATCGCGAGCTCTGAGCGCATGGCGGCGGCACGCGCAGCGCCGCATCACAAGATGTCGATGCTTCAGGATCTGGAGCGTGGACGACCGCTCGAGTACGAGGTGATCGTCGATTCGATCCAGGCGATGCGCGATGTTGCCGGGCTTGAAACGCCCACTATCGATGGCGTGCTGGCGCTATTGAAGTTACGCGCGCAACGAACATGAATGGACATGGCATGTCTGATTAGAAGTAGAGAGCGCGCAAAAGTTGGCGAGGCTCGCACGACTTCCGCGTCGCCCGCCTAAGTCGTCCGGCCAGTCATGTGCCTGAACAGCTGGCGGAACGTGCTGAGCGTTTAGGCAGGCGTGCCGCCGACATCGAGGGCATAGACGTCGCCGTGAAGATGTCGCGATAGTTCGGATGCAGCATGGTGCAGCAGACTGAGTTGTTTCACCGCAGGCGGCTCAGTGATGCTCTCGACGGAGCCGATGATTGCGATCACGCCGGCGAGCGTCGCGCCGTCGCGGAAGACCGGCACGGCCAGTGTATTGATACCTGGCATCATTTCTCCGGCGCAAACATCGAACCGCGTTGAGCGAATGCGTGCAAGGCGCTTCTCGAGTCGCGTCAGCGCCGCTTTGGAAAAGCTCAAGTCTTCCTTCAGTAAATCCCCGACCAGCGCCTGACGCTCAGTCTCAGTGGCAAATGCCATTGTGACGCGGCCAAGCGCTGAGCAATGCGGTGGCGGCCGGTTCCCCGGTTTGACGCTCACGCAGATGCGCGCATAGATGTTGTCGACCGAGTCGATCACCATCGGCAGGCCATTGGTAGGTACGGCCAACACGACCGTTTCATGCAACGCGTCGCGCAGGTCGAGCAGATAGGGTTGAGCAAGGCGGCGTAGATCAAACTGGTTTCCAGCCGCTTCGCCCAGCTGAAAAATTCTCCATCCCAATCGGTACCGATCGTTGGAGGCGTCCTGCTCAATCATGCCGACTTCCTTCAGCGTCACGAGATGTCGATGCACGCGCGGTTTCGTTTCTGAAAGCAAGTCCGCCAGTTCAGTCACGCCCATAGCGCGTTGAGCCAGCGCCATTGCTTCCATGATGCGCACCGATACCTTGACCGCATCCACCGAATTCAGCTTCTTCTCCGTCATACGTCCTTCTCTTTTTCACGCGTGAAACGAGAGATTAGCAGGCCGCGACGCCCATCAAGCGACTTCGCTGCGGCCAGTTGCAAACAAAAAAATTAGCGTGTTATGCTGATCGTAACGATGTATCGCTAAACGTAACGATTTAAATGATCATGGAAAAACTCCACGATGTAGCCGGGGAAGTGTCTCAGCACGGCGCGCCGATTCCTTGCGACGTGCTGACCGGCTACCTCGGCAGCGGCAAAACAACCTTCCTGAATCGTTTCCTGAAGAGCTCCGAGGCTCTGGGGACGGCCGTCGTGGTCAACGAGGTGGGTGAAATCGGTATCGATCAGGTGATCCTCGGTGAGGTGTCGGACAACGTGTTGCTGCTTGACTCGGGGTGCCTGTGCTGCTCATTGAACGGCGCGCTGCGCGAGACCTTGCTCAATATTGCCGCACAGGCAAAGCGGATCGGTATGCCACTGCGCAAGGTGGTTGTTGAAACGACAGGACTCGCCGAGCCATTGCCCGTCCTGCATTCGCTGATCGGTGATAGGGCGCTCGCGGGCTACATTGCACTCGGACGCGTGATCACCACGGTCGACGCCCGATTGGCCGCAGAGCAGATCAGGATGCAGCGCGAGACCGCTCGGCAAATCGCGGTGGCGGACGTGCTGGTGATAACCAAGACGGATCTGGTGGACGCGGCGCAAGTGTCCGCTGTGGGCACCATGACGATCGCGATGAATCCGCGAGCAAGCCGGATCGATGCGGCAGCCGATAACGCGCTTCACGCCGCCTTCTGCGAGGCGACGCCCGACAGAGTGCCGATTGCGCCGCTGGAAGCGCTGGCCCATCAGCATGAGCACGGGCACCACGATCACGCCCGTGGCGTGCATGAGACGTCAGTAGGCGCAGAGAGCTTCTGGATCGATGGAGACACCTCGTGGCCCGGCATCGCGGCGTGGTGGCAACTGGTCGTCGAAAGATACGGCGCACGGTTGCTGCGCTGCAAGGGATTATTTCGCCTGAAAGAGACTCAGGCGGCCGTGCTGATTCAGGGTGTCGGCACGCACTTCTATCCGCCGGAGACGCTTTTGCGCTGGCCCATCGGTGATAACCGTGCGCGATTGACGGTTATCGGCGAGGCGCTCGAACGCGACTGGCTGGCGTCGAGCTTGCGTGCTTTGCGGATAGATGAGGCGGGATTGCTGCCCCGCAATCTGGACGAACTCGACCGTATATTGCCCGGACAACATTGATCACAGTATTTGCGGAGTCTTCAAGATGAGTAAGGAATTCGTCGTACGCCATGCGCAGATCGTCGAGGCGGGAAAGGACCCGGCACCGCTCGACCTGCTGATCCGGGACGGCAAGATTGCCGGCCGGTTCTTGCCGGGAACACCGGTGGATGCGTCGATATCTGTCATAGAGGCACAGGGCCTGCATATCTTCCCGGGCCTGATCGACGCACATGTCCATTTCGGATTCGGCGAGAAGATCACCGAGTATTCGACGGAGACCGCGTATGCCGCACAAGGCGGCTTTACGTCGATTCTCGGCTACTTCCTCAACAACGAAGCGTACGGCGCAGTTTTCGAGCGCGAACAGGAATACGCACGGGCTCGCGCACATATTGACTACGGATTTCACTTCAGTGTCGCGAACGAAGAACACGTGCGCGACATGGCGGCCTACGTGCGCGACTACGGCGTGACGTCGTTCAAGTACTTCATGAACTTCAAGGGCGAGGAAGGACGCTATCTCGGTCTCGACGGAACGGACGACGGGTATCTGTTCAATTTGCTCAGGACGGCGGGCTGTATGGACGGGGTAAAGGTCGTGTGCCATACCGAGAACATCGAGATCGTCAACCGTCTGCGTACGGCGATGAAGGATCTCGACGCACCGACGCTCAAGGATTGGGCGTCCGTCAAGCCACCTTTCACCGAGGCCGAGAGTTGTATCCGTGCGATGTATTTTGCCGAGCATTTCGGCGCGCACATCTATATCCCGCATCTGAGCACGCGTATGGCGCTTGATGAAGTACGTCGTTGGCGTGAGCGCTATCCACATGTATATGTCGAGACGTGCCCGCACTATCTGACGCACGATGAAGATTCGCAACTGGGCTCATTGGGTCGCGCGAACCCGCCGTTTCGCAGCAAGGACGACGTGGCGGCGATGTGGGAAGGCCTGCAGGATGGCAGCATAAACGTAGTCGCCTCCGACCATGTGCCGCGCAAGAAAGCCACCAAGGAGCGTCCTTTCTGGCTTGCCTCGCAAGGGTTCCCCGGCACGGCGACAATCTTGCCGGTGCTGCTCAGCGAGGGTTACCACAAGGGCCGGCTGAGTTTGTCACGAATAGCCGAGGTACTGACTGAAGCTCCGTCGCAAATCTTCGGCATGGCGTCGGCGAAAGGCTCACTGTCGGTGGGCGCCGACGCTGATTTGACGTTTGTCGATCTCAACCTCAGTCGGGTAGTGCGTGCAGAAGAGCTCGGTTCGTACTCGGACTACAGCCTCTATGACGGCTGGTCGCTGAAAGGCTGGCCCGTGCGCACGATTGTGCGTGGAGAGACGATCATGCTGGACGGCGAGATCGTTGGAAAGCCCGGGTATGGGCGCTACCTGTCGCGTCCGTTGACGTCGCGTTAAGCAAGTTCATCGTAACGAACGCTTGCAAGGAAAAGAATCATGGAAACACAAGCAAGTCTTGGCACTCAAAGCCTGCCCGCGCTGGACATCGATCGCACGTCCGAATTGGATGCGCCTTTTCCAGCGCGAATTTCCCCGCGTATTGTTGTCGCGGGCGCGGTGGGCTCGATCGTGGAGTACTTCGACTTTGGCGTGTACGGCTACGTCGCAGTGATCCTCGCTACCCAGTTCTTCTCTTCCGGCAATCCAACCTCCGCAATCTTGAACACGCTGGCAGCTTTCGCGATTGCGTTTGTGCTGAGACCGGTTGGCGGATTGGTATTCAGTCATTTTGGTGATCGCTTCGGCAGAAAGAACGCACTCGCCGCGACCGTGTTGTTGATGTCTGTGGCAAGTGGACTGATTGGTTTTCTTCCCACCTATGCGGCGATTGGCGTAGGCGCAAGTGCCCTGTTAGTTCTTGCGCGATGCATGCAGGGCATTGCTGCGGGCGGCGAGTTGGGCGGCGCAATCGCGTTTGTCGCGGAGCATTCACCTGCACACCGGCGGGGACTTCTGTGTTCTACGACTCAGACCGGCGCGCTTGCGGGCATTCTGCTGGCCTCGATTGTCGTTGCCACATTGAACCAGACTCTTTCGAAAGCTGATATGACCACATGGGGATGGCGGGTCCCTTTCCTGGTGGCGATCCCGATTGGTGTGATCGGACTTTGGATTCGTTCCCGACTCACAGAGGCCAAATCGTTTCAGGTGCTGTCTGAGAGCGACAGGACCGAATCCGCGCCGGTTATCGAACTGCTCCGGTCTTATAGTGGGCCCCTTGCCAAAAGCATAGGGCTATCGATCCTGCTGTTCTCGCTTTACTACATCGCGTACGTGTACGTGAACATCCACTTGCAGCGCGTGGTCGGAGTGAGTTCGAAGCTTGCTTTCTGGTCTACGACGCTGACGCTGGCCGTCTCTGTCGTTTGCATGCCACTGTTTGGTGCGCTGTCAGACAGGGTAGGGCGCAGGCCAGTCTTCGTCGTGTCGAGCCTGGCCGCACTGGTGCTCGCGGTACCGTGCTTCAACTTGATGAATGCTGGCGGCTTGACTGCCGTTGGCATGCAGATTGTACTGGGTCTGATTGAATCGGCCCTGATGGGCGTCGCGTTTTCAACGATGGCCGAGCTGTTTCCGACCCGCGTCCGCTATACCGGCGTTGCGTTGGGATTCAACATCGGCGGCGTCGTCGCGGGCGGAACTGCGCCGCTTATTTGCACGTGGCTCGTATCTGTGACGGGTTCGTCGATCGCCCCAGCCTATTTTCTTATCGGCACGGCCGTTGTGACGCTTTTTTCAGCCTTCACGCTTAAAGAAACCGCGGGATCGGCGCTTAAGCCGTGACGTGCTGGCCCTACTTGAACCATGGAGAATACGGAGAGCATTTGCATGAAACCTTGGGAAAACATCATCTTGGATGACGAGCAGCGAAAATACCGTGCTGCCGGTTTCGGGCGTCCGTCCGGCCTGGGCAAGCGTCCCGCCTTGCTGATCATTGACGTACAGTACCGAACTGTCGGCACCAAACGTCAGCCCTTCTGGGAATCGATCAAGGAATTCCCGACGAGTTGCGGGGACGTGGGTTGGGCCGCGGTGGACCACATTGCAGAGTTGCTCGAAGTGTTCCGGGCGAAAAACTGGCCCGTACTGTACCCGCATGTCGCGCCCAAAAAGTCCACAGAGGGCGGACGACTGGCAGAAAAAATCCCGTCAATAATGAACATTCCCGCTCGGGGCTACGATTTCGTCGAAGAGGTTGCGCCGCGCGACGGCGACGTTCTGCTGCCAAAAAAACATCCGAGCGCGTTTTTTGGGACCGCGCTCGCCAGCCATCTGATCGACGCGCAGGCTGATACTTTGATTGTGACGGGCTGCACCACGAGTGGATGCGTGCGCGGAAGCGTTGTCGACGCGTTTTCGCTGAACTTTCGAGTGTTCGTCCCGCAAGACTGCGTGTATGACCGTAGCCTGACTTCACATGCGGTGAACCTGTTCGACATGTCCGAAAAATATGCTGACGTGGGCACAACGTCCGATCTGCTGACCCGCCTCGCTCACATTGCGCCGCGGGATTATTGAGGTCGGTCGCCAATGGCGGAGGCCAACCGGTTAAGCAGCGGGTTGATTTTTGAATAACGGCTGCGTGAAGGCGGCAGGAGACAGGTAGCCCAGACGAGCCTGTTCGCGGGCGTCCTGGCGCGTGGCGAGGTCGGTCTTGGGCGAGCCCCAGAAGCTTTCCATCGGCGCGTGGTCGTAAAGGAGAGCGTGCAAAAAGTTGGGGAGGCTCCCGCGGAGGAGCGTTTTTGCTTCCGACAGCGGCATCGGTTTCGTCTGGAGTAGGCTGATCGGTCTCGCAACGGTGGGAGCAAGCCATGCGGTTGATCATCGAAGCAAGGTTGGCCGACGGAGACAATGATACGGTCGAGGAAGGTGACGGAGTTCTGGCTGTGATTGCGCACAGGGAGGTTACCTCGGCTGCAGCGCGACTCGATCAGTTCCTCAGCTGGAACGGTGTGGCGAGCGATGAACGCGTGACCGTGATCAGCGACGACGCTGGTGAATTTGCAAAGACGGTCGAGGGCAGTCAACCGGCTCGGGGCCGGATCTTCGACTGGTTCCACATTGCGATGAAGTTCCAGGCGACGCAGCGTTCCGTGTTCGGCAGCAAGATGATCGACTCGATGGACCAGGAGTCAGTGGAGACCGAAATCACGCACGCGAAGTGGTTGGTCTGGCATGGCAAGGGCAGCAAGGCGGTCGAGCGGATCAAGGCGCTCGACAGTCGGTTGCTGGCGAGAGAAGGATACGAATTCAAAACGCTGTGGTGGAATCTGAATACCGTCTCCAGTTACCTGAGGAACAACACGCGCACGTTGGTCAACTACAGCGCGCGGCATCGTCAGGCCTTGCCGATCAGCAGCAGCATCGCCGAGTCTGCGGTGAACCAGGTTGTCAGCTACCGTATGGCCACGAAGCGACAGATGCGCTGGACTGACAAAGGAGCGCATTGCATGGCGCAGGTCAGAGTCACGGTTTTGAACGGGGAATTCTCTTCACATCGCATCTCGGGGTTCAAGATAGCCGCCTCGCGACACGGTGAATGCACCGCGGTACCATGACCAGGCCGGGACCGAGCAACGAACAGAACAGACCCTGTAACCCTGCCATCAGCCAGTGCGGTCAGACGAAATCGACCTCCTCAACTTTTGATCGGTCTCGAAATAGTGACACTTTTGCATCCGTCTACGTCAGACAGATCGAGATGAACGCCGACAGTCTGCTGCTCGAGATGGGTTAAGCCAACTTCAAAGATCGATACAGTTCAACGCTGCGATCGCGCAAAACCGTTGCCCCCTGGTAAATCGCTCAATGAATCGAGTCCCGGGTGTTGAAGAGACTATGAGAGTCCATCCAATCGTACGATTCGTTGCTGTGCGCCCACGCCCAGTTCCTTGCTGCGTCACTTTTTTTGGCGACCGCCTGTGCGACCTCTTCGGAGGGCGAACCTCCATCGTAATGGTCGTTCGTGCGCTCAGCGCGGCCGATGTTTCTGGATTTCGATGAGTCGTAGTTCATTGCGATTCCTGTTTGAGGTTGCTGTCAACGCGTATCAATCCTGCTCCGCCAGCTCATCGTGCATGGACGCGGCGAGAAGCTCGGCGAAGCGCTCGAGCGCCGCGACTGAGCCGTGCACTGTGCGGTACTCCTGACGTCCAATCTTCGCGTCAAGCACCACTGTCATGCCCGATTTCCGAGCCAGGTCAAGGATGTCCATCTGATGCTCCACATCGTTGAATCATGCGATTCTGTTACCACTCTGATGCGCGCGAGCCGTTTGCTCACACAATCCATTTTAAGCACTATGCACTGGACATCAACGCAGCCACGGTGAATTCACAGTTTTCAAAACGACAACAATAGAGACGGCGACCAGATACTGCTGTTGGTGGAAGCCGTTGAAATCCTTGGGATGTTCTCTGCCAGGGCCACGTAACACGTCGCTGTCCAATCCACGGAAACTGTCGCCGTACGAAGCCGCTGCCAGTGGCGTCACGTCCAATTCATACCACGATCAAACTCCAACGCCATCGTGCGCGTACTCTCAAGAGACACAAAGTTGTTCTTGGCGAAGCGCCAGCAGGAGCGCGAACGCGGCGACCGCCGTCGAAGACGGAGTCAGTAGCGGGTTCTGGTTTTCGGCGCTGGAAGGCTGCGGTTCATATCGAGTTTGTCCTCTACGCACGTCTCTTCAAAAAGATTTGCGCAACCGAAATTCCCCGAGGAAAAGCCCACTGTCAGCTTATCCATAGCGCAGTATCAAGTTTTTTAATAATCAGGAAACCCCGATTGGCTTTGTTCTGTTGGTCACTAAACTCTTGCCATTGGACCGATAACTAATCGAGTTCCGGTGTCCCCAGAGGTGGTAATGCCGGCAGTCCCAAGGTCCGATTATCCTCTCCCGCGTCATCCGCGGAGGCGCAGGCAACATTTACACTTTGAATCTGGAGTTCATGGTGCGAGACATAAGTGCTCAGATGAGCAAGTACAGGAATCTTTTCTGTTCGGCCTTGGTATTTGGCTTTATTTCGTCAGGAACGGCGATAGCGCAAGTTCAAAATCAAACACAGACGACGCTGCCCCATGTCGCCGTGCTGGCGACGGGTGGCACTATCGCTGGAACCGGCGCGAGCGAAACGCAAACCACCGGCTACAAGTCCGGCGTCCTCACTGCGGACGTTCTATTGAAGTCCGTTCCGTCGCTTGGAAAGGTGGCGCGGGTGTCTGGCGAGCAGGTGTCGAACGTCGGCAGCGAGAACATCACTAATGAAATTTTGCTGAAGCTGGCCAAGCGGGTAAATACACTTCTTGCTCAACCTGACATCGCTGGCGTGGTCATCACGCATGGAACAGATACGCTCGAAGAAACGGCCTACTTCCTCAACCTGGTGGTGAAAAGTGACAAGCCGGTGGTCCTCACTGGCTCGATGCGCCCGTCGACAGCAATTAGCGCCGACGGTCCCAGCAATATCCTTCAAGCCGTAACAGTTGCCGCCTCCCCAACTGCGAGAGGACGTGGCGTACTAATTGTCCTCAACGACCGCATCGGCTCGGCTCGATATACGACGAAGACGAACGCGAACACGCTCGACACGTTCAAGAGTTCGGACGATGGATTTATCGGCACGTTGATTGACCAGGTGCCGCACTTCGAAACAGCTGTAGCCAAGCTGCAAACAACGCAGACTCCGTTCGACGTATCGAAGTTGGATTCTCTGCCGGAAGTCGACATCGTCTATGGGCACCAGAACGACGGGGGGTACATGTATGACGCTGCGGTGGCTCACGGCGCTCGCGGCATCGTCGTGGCGGGCGTCGGCGCGGGTAGCGAGTCTCTTCTCACGCTGCCGTCTATCAAGAAGGCTGTAGATAAAGGAGTCGTCGTGGTCCGCTCGTCGCGAACCGGCAGTGGCTATGTCCCCGAAGACTCGGCTTATATCGGTCTTCTCGGCGACAACCTCAACCCGCAAAAAGCTCGCGTTCTCCTGATGCTCGCGCTGACGGTGACGAACGACCCTGCTCGCGTGCAGGAGATGTTCCAACAGTTCTAAACGTGCGACCAGCGCGGCGACGTTGACGCCAGTCATCGCCGCGCGCTTCGTCTATTAAGCGTAGCCTCCAAGGCCCTCAAACAGATGTCCAACTGCGGCCGCTTTTCCCAACGTGATATGTAGAGATTTCGGCGCGGAGCAAGCGCAGTCGCTGTTGCCCGCGACTTGAAAGCAGTTGCTACGAGCTTGAGCTCGAAACGTGTTCAGAGTGCGTCGTGGCAAAGCGCCATCATCCTCTGGACCATTGTGCTCGACCCGTTGAGTTCCATCTCGCTGGTGAAGAGAGCGTTCATCCGCCGCCGAACGGTCGAGCATCCATTTGGCACGATCAAGTCGTGGATGGGAGCCACCCATTTCCTGACCAGAACACTCAACCGTGTGGCCACGGAAATCGCTTGCACGTGCAGGCGTACAACATGAAGCGAACGATCAAGCTACTCGGCGCGGTCGCGCTGATGAAAGCTATTCGGGCCTAAGGGCCAGCAGAAAACTCGACTGCCCTCCTAGACGCGACGTGGCGCTGTTCCCGGCAAACCGGAGCACGCGAAAGGCAGACCGCCATAGCCTTGCGAGAGCTACCAAGCCACGACCCCGCAGGAAACCTCCCGAATCGTTTCTCCTTCGCGTTTTGACACACTCCGGGCCGAATTCGGAAGTACGAGGTCAGCGCTGCAAAGCGCGGCCGCCGACCTGGTCTGGAGTTCCGTACCCGACTCAAGGCGGTAGTTCGCGTTGAGGGAATCAAATGACGGCTTTCGTTTGAGAAGCGGACACATTCACCAGAGACGACCTCGATCGAACGCTCGCTGCGCGCGATTTCAACGTCCGCTCGGCCCCGAAGTTGTTATCGATCCGGGATTCAGTGCGCCGTTACCCGCCGACCTGATGCACGCCGCAGCCGCGCCGCTGCCCGTCAGCGGGCCGCAAACCGCCAGCCTGTTCCAGGGCCTGGCGTTACTCATCCCCATGGATCAGGGTTGGCGTTTGCCGCGGCCACCAGCGGGTTTGCCAGCCGGCTTACGTGAATCCGCAACTGGCTTGCTGGCGGGTTTGCTGCGTGGCTTTTGCACGCTGAATGGGTTGCCGCTGGACAAGTTTGTGCCTTTACCCGAGGCCACAGCGCGCTGCGCCGCAGGCTTGCGTTTGTTTTCGCCACTCTGCGGTCGCGGTTTTTTGCTGGGCACCTGCACGGCACCAGGCGTAGCTTGCGGCACTTTCGGTTTCTTAGGTTTTTTGGGTTTCTTGATGATCTGGCCCGTCGCGCTAGTTTGCGGCACGCGGTGTTCGGCTTCAAAACCCGGCACTTCTTCACGGCGCAGCGTTTGCCGGATCAGCGCTTCAATCGCGGCCAGTTGCGGCGCTTCATCGGCACACACAAGGGACACCGCCGCGCCGCTGGCGCCCGCGCGGCCGGTACGGCCAACACGGTGCACATAGTCTTGCGCCACGATCGGCAGATCAACGTTGATCACCAGCGGCAGGTCGTCGATATCCAGCCCGCGCGCAGCCACATCGGTGGCTACCAGCATATGTACTTCGCCCGTCTTGAAGCGCTCCAGCGCACGGAGGCGCGCGGGCTGCGGTTTGTCGCCGTGGATGGTGTCGACCGCATAGCCCGCTTCATCCAGCATGGCCGCCAGGTAATCCACGCCATTGCGGGTTTTGACGAACACCAGCGCGTGCTCCCAGTTGTTCTCAGCCACAAGGTGCATGAAGAGGTCAGGCTTGTTCTTTTTATCCACCGGCACCACCCACTGCTTGATCTTGCCGGCCGTGGCATTGGGTGGGCTGACGCTGATATTGACCGGGCCGCGCAGAATGCCGGCCGCCATGGCGCGGATATCATCCGTAAACGTGGCAGAGAACAGCAGGGTCTGGCGCTGAGCGGGCAACGCAGCAAAGACGGCGTTGAGTTCGCGCGCAAAGCCCAGATCCAGCATGCGGTCGGCTTCATCCAGCACCAGCGTTTGGACTTGATCAAACTGCACTGCGTTCTGGCGATTGAGATCTAGCAAACGGCCCGGCGTGGCAACGAGCACATCCACGCCTTTGCGCAACTTCATCATCTGCGGGTTGATACTCACACCGCCGTAGGCGGCCAGAAACCGTAAGTCGAGGCCTTTGCCGTAAGCGATAAAGCTTTGCAGCACCTGTTCGGCCAGTTCACGCGTGGGCACCAGCACCAGAGCACGCGCGCGGTTGCTGGACACCGCGGGGCCGTGCTGCACCAGCCGTTGCAACAGCGGCAGCGCAAAACCCGCCGTTTTGCCAGTGCCGGTCTGTGCCGCAGCCATGACGTCCTTGCCACTGAGCACAGCAGGAATCGCCTTGACCTGCACCGGCGTAGGTGTCTGGTAATTGAGGTCCTGCACATTACGCAGCAAGGGATCGATCAGGCCAAGCGAGGCAAAAGACATTGGCGTATTCCGGGCTAAAGCCGCAATTCTAGCGGTTACGGTTACAGCCTGTGCTGAAAGTCTAACGCCTGGGATTTCTGGGTGTTGTCTTTGGCGGGTAGTCTGAAAGTGCAGTGGTTGCACCCGACGAAGTCGACCCGGAGCCGTTACTCCAACACGCGCGGTCGGAACGACCGCTTCAGCGGTACAGCCACCGGTCATCTTGTTAAATTCATAGGGGCGCACCTGTATCGACATCAATCGGATGAGAGCGCAAGCGAGAGGCGGCGACCGAGGGTTGCAGCACCACGCCGCTAACACGTAAGACGTACCATTGCTCAGCAGCCTATTCGACTTATGCCAGCGTTGACCTTGTAGTCGTCGCCAAATCGCAGCACCTGCAAAATACGGCCACGATAATCCGGTCATTTAATGCGTCGATGCAAACTTGCGCCGCAGTTGGCCGGCCGATAGCCACAACGCGGAGACAAGAAAATAGATCGCGCCGACACCTGCGTAGCCAGCCACTTTGACAATCGCCGGAGGCACTGATGCATGGGCCTGCGCGATAAAAAACGCGCCCGCCAGCGCCGATTGGCCCCCGCTCAAAATCATTGCCCATTGCGCACCAAAGCGCTTCCAGCGGCGAACGGCGGTGGCGAGCTGAAGCAATCCGGACAGAATGGCCCAGACTCCGAATACATCAAGGACCAGGCTTGTGTTGACGCTCAATACTACAATCACCGCAATCGCTATCACCGCGCTAGCGAAGACGTTGAAAGCCTGAGTAGGGTTTTCGCGCATCCCACCGCTACGCGACATGTCGACATAGTTAGCCAGCGCATCCCATACGGGATAGACGATGAGCAGTGCTGCTCCGATCGCCGTGGCATGCTGCCCGATGGCGAACGCGAGCGCGACCCACACGACAGAAAATGCGGCACGGATAAAATAATAGTGTTTGAGCCACTGCTCACCCTGAAGGCGGGTGGTATCTGAAAGATGATCAGCCATTGGAACTCCTTCAAAATTTTGTCGACCGCGTCGCCTTGAACGACGCGCCAGGCTCTCGTCGCGATGAGCTGTCGGCAGGATCACACCAGCGTCATCGCGACAAGAATCCTGTGTTGGTAGAGATCATGGCATTCGGCCTTTCTTGATGGCATCGGTCAAACGACCGATAGGCGTGCGCCGAGTTCGGCGTGCTCCATCGGCTCCGAATCGTCGCCAGGCTCGGCGGCCGCGTCGGAGTCCGCAGTCGTTTGCCCTGGTTGTTTGGCCGCCCGAGCCTTCACCGGTCAGTTGAAAGGGGACCTTTATGAGCGTCCCGACCACGCTACTTCCCCTGCGGGCAGAGCAGCGTCATGCAGCGGCTACGCGCCGATCATCCGATGACGCAATGACGGCGCTCATCGACCGGTGCCTATTCGACGATCCGTGCAGTGGTGGCCCCGCGACTGGACATCGCGACGATTCAGACAATCAGCAGGAAGCGCCGGGATGGCCTAAGCAGTCCCGAAACTCCAACGTCTATTTCGGCAGTGAACCGTCGACGCCATCGACGTACCAGTTGATGCGCTGAAGGTCTGTATCACTGAGCGTCTTGCCGGCCGGCACCTTTACTTCGCCCGCCTGATCCTTGAGCGGACCGGTGAACACATCCCACTTGCCGCTCGCGATCTGGTCGCGCTTTGTCGCCACGTCCTTCAGCGCATTGGCCGGAAGCGCCGACGTGTTCAGGTCATCTAGGCTAACCCCTTTCTGCGGAATGCCCCACCACACCGGATCGTTCTTCCACTTGCCGTCCAGCACCTGCTGGATCGCCGCGGTGTAGTACACGCCCCAATGCGCGACCACCGAACCGAGGTGCGCGTCGGGGCCGAATTTCTTCATGTCCGAATCCCAGCCGAACGCATGCACGTGCTTTTCCGAAGCGGTTGCGAGCGTGGCGCTCGAATCGGTGTTTTGCAGCAGCACGTCGGCGCCCTGGCCGATCAGCGTTTCCGCCGCCTGCTTTTCCTTGCCCGGATCGAACCAGCTATTGATCCAGATGACCTTGGTATGGATCTTCGGATTCACCGAGCGCGCGCCGAGCGTGTACGCGTTGATGTTGCGGACCACTTCGGGAATCGGCACCGACGCGACAAAGCCGAGCGTATTGGTCTTCGTCACGTAGCCTGCGGCGACGCCCGCGAGGTACGCTCCCTGATACATCCGCACGGCATAGGTGCCGAAGTTCGGCGCTTTCTTGTAGCCGGTTGCGTGCAGGAACACCGTGTCCGGGAAATCCTTCGCAACCTTCAGTTCGAAATCCTGGAAGCCGAAGGTCGAGCCAATAATGATCTTGTTGCCCTTGTTTGCCAGATCGCGGAACACGCGCTCCGAGTCGGCCGATTCCGGCACGTTCTCCACGCGTGTGATCTTGATCTTGTTGCCGAACTTCGCTTCGACTTCCTTCGAACCTTGGTCATGCCCGTAGGTCCAGCCGGCGTCTCCCGGGTTGCCAAGGTAGACAAATGCGACGCCGGGGGCGTCGGTTGCCGAAGCGCCTGATGCACCAATCGCTGCTGACAGCACAAGTGCTAAACGGGCGACTCGTGGCGCATTCAGCCATGTTATCTTCATCGTGATTCTCCAGTCCTGTACGGTGTTTCCATGTTGTCGTAAAAAATTTGGGGGGAAATCGGTCGGCCACAAGCATCTGAGCTGCCGTCTGCCCGGCGTTGTGCTGCACATCACAGCGATTTGACAGCTGCTCGAGGCGACGGCGCTGGATATGCCCGATCAACCATCCATGTTTGCAAATTTGATTCATCCGGTACCTAGTTCGAAGATGGCCCCTCGCTGTCAGTCGGTACGGACACTCGACGCACGGACTCGAGAAGCCGATTGCAGAAGTCGTTCTGTGAGATTCAGAACTTCGTGCGGATACCTACGCCGTACGTGTCGCCCGAAGTCTGGTTGCTGAGGTGGTCGTACATGTAAGCTGCGTAGACGTCAGTGCGCTTGGATAGCGGATAGTCATAGCCGATTGACGTCGTCTGACGCGTCTGGTCCAGACCGCCGCCGTCGCGCGAGTACGCGAACGACGCCATGATCCAGCCCAGGCCCGCCGGAACCGTGAGGCCGCCCTGTGCGGTGTTCACGTGCCAGCTGCCGGTGTCCTGCGCGTTGTCGGTGTACATGTACTGACCGAAGAACCTGACGTACTTCAGGTCATAGGTCGCACCCAGTTGAGCGACGCTCTGGCTCTTCATGCCCGCGAGCCCGACGCTCTGCGCGAGGCTGGTCAGGTCGCCCGGGGCGCCGTTGAAGTTCACGTACTGATACACGCCGGTTGCCGCGAACGCACCATGGAAGTAGAGGAACTGAGCGCTCCACTTCTTCGCACCGTTCTCATCCGCCGTATTGCCGAGGGCATACACCACGTTGGCGCTCAAGCCATTGAAGTTCGGCGACGAATATTCCACCGCGTTGTTCCAGTCCGAGCCGCCGACCACGCCCATGTCGGTGGTGTACGTCGGAAAGGAGCCGAGGCCGAGGTACGTATGCTTGACCATCGGCGAGAACGTGTACGAGTTGACGAACGGGTTGAACTGGATCGTCGAGACGTATAGCGGTGTCGTCAGACGTCCGGCCGTGACGATGCCGTACGGCGATGCGATACCGACATACGCGTTACGCGAAAAGAACGTGTCGCCCGTGAAGCTGCCGTACGCGCCGTTCTGAGCCCGGAAGAAGCCTTCCAAAGCGAAGATCGCCTTGTAGCCGTTGCCCAGATCCTCCACTCCACCCAAACCCCAGTAAGAGGTGGCCATACCACCGCCCGACACCACCGCTGCACCCTTGCCGTCCGGGAATTTCTGCTCGCCAACCCATTCGTCGACCAAACCATACAGTCGCACGCTTGATTGCGCATGTGCTGAATTTGTGACCAACAACCCGAATATGCTAGCGAGGGCTGTGAATTTGACTGCGGTTTTTAGCGTACGGTGGACGAGAGGCTTCATGGATTCTCCAGTAATTTTGTCGAAAAAAATATAACTGTGGCCGGCAAGGGACTTCGCCTCGCCGCGCTGTTCTTTGAGTAGCTTCCGGGGGTGGGCCGCAGAAGGAGCGCCCATCATCGATCAGTCAATTGAACAAGGACAACGTGCGGTTCGTTGCCGAGGCGGGTGCCGCGACTAAACAACTGCGCGAGCAGCAGGCCTTAGGCGAGCGACAGCAGACGGCGCTTCATCAGCCGTTGGCCGACGAGAGGACGCGCTCGAAGGTCGAGTAGGGCGACATCTCCCGCGCTGGAGCGCGCAGCCGCTTACAGATCGAGCACCAACTCCGGCGTGCGCGAGCGCGAACAACACGGCAGAAACTGATCGTTTCCTGCCCGCTCCGCTTCCGTGAGGTACACGTCGCGATGATCGGGCTCGCCCTCGAGCACGCGTGTCAGGCAGGTACCGCAAACTCCCTGCTCGCACGACGTTTCGAGGCGGACCCCATGCGCGGCAAGTGCCTCGATGACGGTCTGGGACGCGCTGACCGGAATGACACGACCACTTTTCGCGAGCCGCACGTTGAACGCGTCGTGCGGCGAAGCGGCGTCGGACGCTTGCGCCGGCGCACTGAAATATTCGCGGTGAAGATGCGCGTCGTCCCATCTTGCCTGTTGCGCGGTAGTCAGCACATGGGTCATGAACCCGCCCGGGCCGCAGACATACAGATGCTTTCCCGGCGCGGGCGCACCCATCGCAAGCGCCGCATCGAGCGCCGGGCTTCCCCGCTCCGCGTCGACATGCAGAAATGAACGCTCGCGCAACGCCGGCGAATCCAGCCGGTCACGAAACGCGGCACGCGAGCGCTCCCGCACACAATAGTGAAGCTCGAACGATGAGTTCAGCGCGGCAAGATGTTCGGCCATCGCGAGCAGCGGCGTGATGCCAATACCACCGGCGAACAGGATCGACTCCGTAGCGGCCGCCTCGAGCGGAAAGTGATTGCGCGGACCTTCAATGCGCAGCACGTCGCCAACCCTTAGCGCATGCATCGCGATTGATCCGCCTCGCGACGCGGCATCGCGCTGAACCGCGACCATATAAGCGCCAGTGGCTTCTCGACGGCCGCATAGCGAGTACTGACGGACTACGCCCGGCAGACAGATGTCAATATGCGCGCCCGCTTCGTAACCGGGCAATGATTGTCCGTCGAGCGGCGTGAATTCGAACGCGCGGATGTCGACAGCGACATCCTCAATACGGGAGACGACAACGTTCATGGCAAAAGAAACGTGTAGTAAGAGACGGTTTTTATAAACGCTGTTGAACTCGCTGAAGAATGTTCCGCAGATCAAGCAACAGTCCAGTTTGGGGAACGCATCGTGAATGTCCCCACGATGTTCAAAGCGAATACGCAGGCGGCGGAAGTTATGCAACCAGGCATGTGGACGCTCGACGTGGTTCGCTTTGCGCTTATCGGAATAAGCGAAAAAGATCGATCACGAGGCCAATTTCCCGTAGCAAGATGCAATCAAATCGATTAAGCATCCTTCACGACAACCTTTTTTGGGATTCGAACATAGAGCAGTCCGTCGGTTTCCCTCACATCAAAAACCTTGATCCGAAATCCAGGACAGTTCACGCCTTTTCCATCGGAGAGTCGGAAAGTAAAGGCATGGAGTGGACACTTGATCATAGATTCGTTCATAATGAGGTCCCCCTGCGTCCAAGAAGCGCCCTGGTGTGGGCAACCTCTATCCACCGCCCGGAAACCGGCCTTGGTCCGGTGAATCACGATCGTCTCATCACCGATCTTCACGCGCAGCGGAAACTTGAGGTCACCAATTGGTACCGGTGATGCTATAGCCCATTCAGCATCAGCACTATGTGCTTGCTCGCAGTTCACAGGATCTCAGCAGAAGCTTGGTTGGCAAGGATCTCGCGAATACGCGAGAAGAAGAAGTCGCGCTCTTGACACATGATGAATAGCCCAGCCTGTATCGGGAATTGGTGATCGGTGAAACTGGAATAGAGTGAATCCAAACAGGCCTTGAGCGTCAAAACGTGGCGTTTCCTAACCAAATGGAAGATTCGCTGTAGCTCCAATGCTTTGTCGTAATCGAATTCTTCCTCTGGTGTGATACTCCACTCCACGTGAGCAAGCGCATTGACCAGATCACTCAGAAATTGTTTCTGTGGAGCAGTTAGCCACTTCGCCCTTTGTGGAACCTTTTCGTCAGAGTACTGGACCAGCCAGTTACTCTCTTTCTTTGCTCGTTCCATGTCACAGTCGAAACGCTGCCCGTGTTTGAACGCCATCAGAGGTTTCAGATACGCGGAAGCTGTGCGTTTATGCAGAATGCAGTCGGTTACCACAAGGGGCTCTTTGACCAGGTCGAACACCGTGATATCCGCGGGCATACCTGGAGCGAGAGTACCTGCCTCATCCTGCAAGGAGATAGCCCGCGCGGCTCGGTCGGTCACTCTTGAGATCACGTCGTACAAGCCCATTCCCAAGATCATCATTGCCGTCATCACGTTCGCCAGAGACTTGACCGGGGTGACAACGTTGAACTGCTGCAGATCGGAGCTGATGGTGTCCGGCAGTAATCCCTGACTGAACGCCTGCTCAGCCACTTTCCAGGCAAAGTTGTAGCCACCGAAACCAATATCGAAAAGCACGCCCCGGTCCTGCGCTCGACGGACAAGATCGAGGACTTTGCCGTGGTCGTCGACTACCTTCCCCATGTTTCCGTGATAGACATGCGTAATCATGTCACCCGGCTCTGCAATCCGGAAAGCCTCCATAGCCAGAGTCTCTTCGACCTTGTGCTGCTGAAACTCCCCAATGTGCATGTAGAGGGGTACGCCAAGAACCTGCGCCAGCCCCTTCGAGATCTTGAGCGACCCTGGCCCATAGTTGCCCATCGCGTTGCATTTGAGATAGCGGAGCATGCCTCGCTTCTGCTTCATGAAATCCACCCATTCGGACAGGGGAATATTTCCCAAGCTACGTATCTCACCCTCAAGGAAGTTTAACGCGATCAACCCGAGTGGACGCACGAACGGACCAGCGTAAAGGCTCGTATGGAGACCATCCATTGTTGCGACGAACTCGTCGAGCACACCGATACCTGCGCCTCCCGCATCCACAAAGGTGGTAACCCCCTGGTAGACACCAATTGCGTCGGGATCCGAAAAACCAAGCGTGCCGTATGTATGAACGTGAATGTCAATCCAGCCAGGCGATAGATAATGGCCGGTCAAATCAAGCACTTCGCCATCAACGTGCGATGCATCACCAACGAATTCGATACGCTGGTTCGCGACGACAACATCAGCAATGGCGTCGATTCCTTGCTTGGGGTCTATGACGTGTGCCCCCCGCAGGATCGAGGTATCCGATTTCATATTGAAATCCTTGTATATCTGAGCTTCGGTAGGGCAATATTGGGCGGACTCGGTGTCGATTAAAAGCGCAATTTTTAGTCTCGGGTGTCCACTTTTTGTATACACCCATCCCGACTGGACGCCACATTGCATGAAAGGAGCCCCCCATGCACCTGCATAGCCGAGCCTTGAAATATCTTGACGAAGTCACGCGCACTGGTTCGATCCGCAAAGCGGCGATGTCCTTGCATGTCACCCCTTCCGCAATCGACCGGCGGATACTGTTGCTAGAGGAGCAACTCGGCACGGCGATCTATGAACGTCATGCATCTGGCTTACGCTTGACGGCCGCCGGCGAGATACTGGCTCAACATATCCGACGGACACTGCAGGATCTGGAGCGCACCAGATCCGAGATCGAGGATTTGCGAGGCCTGCGCCGAGGACGAGTCTCTATTGCGGTCATTGAGGGGGTGGCAATTGATCTACTTTCAACAGTGCTCACTGAATTCGGCAAGAGTTATCCCCACATCACCTTTTCCATCACCGTTGCTCCCTCGGCTGCCATACCAACCCTGGTTGCGTCAGGCGAGGCCCATATTGGCGTGTCGTTTAATTCGCCGATAACTCGTGGGGTGCGTCGCATCGCTTCGGCCGAACTTGAGATAGGCGTGGTTATGCGCCCTGATCATCCATTGGCCTCAAAGAAATCGATCAGGGTCGTGGATTGCGCGCACTATCCGATTTGTTTTGCTACAACCTCTATCTCAGTTACGTCCGTCGTCAACGACGCTCTGTCGCAACAGAACATCGACCTCGAACCGTTTATCATGTGTAACTCGGTGGAGACGTTGAAAGCGTTAGTGCGGGACGGGGCCGGCCTCATGTTCAAAAGCCGGCTTGGAATCGAACGAGAGATTCGGAATAACGAGCTTATCTTTCGGCCACTCGTGGAAAAGTTGACTGAACGTTTATTACTCATTGAACAAAGCGGACGTAAACTTCCACCGATTGCATCAAAACTTCAGGAATACTTTAAAGACGCATTAGCCACCATGGAAATGCCACGTAACCGTGGGGCTCATCCTCGAAGAGATTGGGAACGATAGAGTGAGCAACTCATAGCTCGACATCGGGAACTGTTTTATTAGGGTCTGTTTACATTTACGACTGGGCCAAACGCGCAGCCAGGCGATGCAAACACGAGATAGCTCTCCGCGAGCTTGTCATGTCGAGTGGAGACGCGGTGACAATGCTTGATGCGATTGAAGAACCGCACGACCAGGTTGCGTGTACGGTACAGGACACGGTTGTAGCGGCGCTTTGTGTTGCGATTTGAACGCGGGGGGATCACGACCTTTGCGCGGGTAGCCCGAATCCGTTGCGAAATGGTCAGCATCGTAGCCGTTGTCTGCGATAACCGCTCCCGTGCGCAGATGCTCGACCAGTTGCACGGAACACGTGATGTCGACGGCCTGTCCTTCAGTGACGATCAGTCGCAACGGGCGACCCTTCGAATCCTCCGCCAGATGTAGTTTGGTGCTCAATCCGCCTCGGGAACGTCCGAGCGCTTGCGGCCCGCTTTTTTTAACGCCACGGACTGCCGGTTCGGGCAATCCATAGCACCGCTTCGAGGAACCAGCGATTGTTGAATGCCGTTGGGCCAGGGTCGCGTTCCTTGCCCGGCAGGATAGCTTGGACTTTGTTCCATACTTCGTCGCTCAGTAACGTTCGTACCATCCTGTGTCGCAGCGCAAAAGACAGGATGCAAACACATTTTTTCAAATGTAAACAGACCCTAGCGCGCCGCAGTCGGCGGTGGCTTCGACGGTTCACTAGCGTTCTGTGAGCGGCGGTCCATGCACGGTTCTCCCGGCGGGGGTGAGGGCTCGCCCCGTTGTATTCGTTGAAACTGGCGTTTTACTTTGCAACTCGGCAGTCAACTGATTCCTGCAAACTATTGCATCCACCGGTTGAATCCGCCACCCTGAGGAGCCATTGCGTCCGCAAAACAGGAACGTCCGCTCACGTCGTGACCGGCCATTCGGTAGCGCCGGACGACTGTCTCCTCGCGGCCGGGTCGTGCCTATTGACCGGACGATTGCCGTTCTTTCGTGTCACCAAGTCCCGCCAGGAACCGCTCAGCCAAATCGGATGTGTCCAGTCGCTCGATCCACCACTCCAATGCTCGCCCCACCTTGTCTTCGCGCCAGGCCAGGTAGCAATTTGTCAGTTCACGCACGCCGACAATGTGTCGGGCGACGAGTCTCCCCTCATGGATCGGCCCTTCCGCTACGCGCTCGGGCAGCATTCCGACAGCGATACCTTCGCACAACGCTTCAACCTTCGCGCCCAGTGTCGGCACGACAATCACCATCTGTCCATCGTGTTTGGCCACCGATTGAGGTGGCAGCTTGCGCGAAGTGTCGCTTATGACAACACCTCGGTATCTTGCGATCGTCTCGCTTCGCAACGGCTCGAGGATGCCTGCTAGTGGATGGTCCGGTGCAACGACGAACACGTGTCGGAGCGTGCCGATTGGTCGAGCTGCGATGTTGGCGGCATGCGGCGGCTCACCAAATGCACCCACGGCCAGATCGGCCCGTCGGGTAATCAGCGCATCCCAGACTCCCCCAAGCACCTCGGTGGAAAGGCGTAGTTGGGTAACCATCTCGAGATCGTAGAAGGCACGTACATACGGCCACAAAGATGCGGAAGGCAAGATTGCGTCGAGGCATATCCGCAGCTCCGATTCCCAGCCGTCTTGTATTCCCTTTGTTCTGATTTCCAGATGTCGAGCAGCGTGTAAAAGTTGCCGCCCTTCATCGACAAGGAAGCGACCGGCTTGCGTGAGTTTTGCTCGTCTGCCGCTGCGATCGAAAAGCTCGACGTTCATATCGCCTTCCAGCTTCTGCACGAGGTACGTGAGTGACGAAGGAACTCGATGCAACGACGTTGCTGCTTCAGCGAATGTGCCAGTGCGGTCAATCGCGTCCAAGACCGCAAGAACTTCAAACGAAAGCTTTATCGCCACAGACGTTGCGTCCTCAGTTGTTGCTACCCGTTGATCGCCGTCAGCGCGAACATCGAGCAATTTTCAGCAGCGCTTGCGCTCGCTTGGCTCACGCAAGTACTATGAATGGAAGGAGCCGATGCTTTCGCACTAGTCCGCAGCAGGGAAGTCGAGCGTAGTGTCGTTGATACGGTTAAACAGATTGGTGAATGCAATGCTGGCTATGGCCATCGCGACATCGACGATTTGTGCATCGGTGACACCGGCCTGTTTGACCTCGGTTATCACATCGGTTTGAACTGTGCCGCTCGTTGTGATTAGATGCAGCACAAACTTGGCCAACGCATCATCGTGCGCGTCGCCCGACGGCCGGGCCTGACGCAACGCCAGAATGGCCTCACGGTCAAGGCCCATTTTTTTGCTCAACAGCGTGTGTGCGGCGACGCAATAGCCGCAGCCGGTTGTCTGTCTGACGACCAGTTTAACGACTTCGATGTCTCGTGCGCTCAAGTTGCTCTTTTTGAGCGATGCCTCAAGATTGAGTACTGCCTCCAGCGCGACCGGGCTATTAGCACCGATTCCAATGTATGAATTCGGGACCTTGCCGACAGCCGCTTTGACACCTTTAAACAATTCGGCCGTGTGGCCGGTGGCTTCAGACACTGAGATAGTATGGAAGCGAGGCATGTTGTATTCCTTTGGGGCGGTGAAAAATAGGCAAATAGCGGGCGGATGGCGCGTGAAGCTTAGTGAACCTGATCAGTCATCCGCTGTGAGCGTGCGCTTTGATCAAGCAATAGGGGACGAGCGAGCAGAAATGCGCCGACAAGCGCCGCACTACCCAGTGTGACAGCGAGCACGAAACGCCAATCAGGGTGCAGCATGATCTGTGGCAAAAGACCCACCGTCAGGGCGGGTGGAAAGTGGAGTCGCAGTGCACGTAACGTCACGATTCCGACCAGCAACGAAACGACGACGGACAACGGGCCGGCGCCGAACCACAAAAGCGCGGCGAGCCCCGCAGCGGCGGTGATCGTGCAGACAAGGGGCAAAGTGAGGGGCCGCTTCGCCCATGGACGGATGTTAGCGTTGGTGAAGATCTCGAATGCGGTCATAACAAGTGGGGGAAACAGGATCAGCCGTAGACCGGTGACGCGGGCTAATCCGTACGCCACGAGAACAAACCCGAAGAAAATGAAAATGGGTAGCCACATCCTGAGCCGGGGCGCACGCTCAATTTCATCGGCTTGGGCCACGGTATCGAGCGCGGGCGCCTGACCAACATCGCCCGAAGCCAATATACGGCCATAGATCGTGGAGACGAGGGCCAGAATCGCCATCACGGCAGCGATGGAGATTGGATACCACCAGCTCGTGATACCGAACACGAGGGGCAGAAAGGCTGCGGAAATGGCTGGCATGATGGGCGAACGCATCAAACCGATGATCAGTATCGCGCCGGCAATGGTCATCGCCACCGACCATAGGCTGTACACCATCGCTTGCGTGAGCGCGGTGCCCAGTGCCGCGGTCACAGAGGGCGTGATCGCCAGCATGACCGGCGAGCGTGCCCACTCTCCCGCGGGGCGCGTGAATACGTCATAGCTCAACGCGGCCAGTTCGGGAAAAAGAACGTAGAACGCGCCAGTCAAAAGCGCCGCCTTCGCGACAGCAGCGAGAAGGACAACCGAAAGCACTGGCCCAAGGATCAATGCGTCGGTGAACGTGCCACGTCGGTCGCGGCGCATGGAAATGCTCATCAGAAATAAACCCTACCGGCTTGCATAGTCCGATGATAGGGATTTCGGATTTGTGCGAATATTCCCCGTATCTGCAACCCTACCTTGCGTTAATGCACCGATGTTCGATTGGGAAAACATTCGATATTTCTTGGCTATTGCTCGCATCGGGACGCTGTCGGGCGCCGCCCGAAGCCTCAAGGTTGATCACGCGACGGTGAGTCGGCGTTTGAGCGCACTGGAGAGCGAAATCAAGACCTGCTTGATCGAGCGCCAGCCCAGGACTTGCAGGCTCACGCCGATCGGCCAGCGCGTGTTCGAATTGGCGCAGGAAATGGAAGAAGGCGCGTACGCTGTCGAACGACTCCTGGACGCCAGCCGTTCGCCGCTGAGCGGCAAGGTCACGCTCAGCGCACCGCCCGTCCTCGTGGCGAATTTTCTGGTTAAGCATCTAGCAGACTTTCGTCGTGCAAATCCAGGCGTACAACTGTCCGTTTCGTGCGAAGCACGTCAGGTCTCCCTAAGCCGAAGGGAGGCAGATGTTGTCCTGAGACTGACTCGGCCGGAGGAACTCACGAGCGTCGCGCGGAAGCTGGGGCGCGTGTCGTTTGGTCTGTACGCGAGCAAGGACTATCCTCATCTGCACGATCCGTCCGCCTGGGAGTTCATCGCCTATGACGCTGGCTTCGTCGGCGTGCCACAGCAGAAGTGGTTGACGAGCGTTGCAGGGAAAAGGCCTATTGCCTGCGAAATCAGCGATATCAATGGCCATCTGGTAGCGGCGCGGGCAGGCGCGGGCGTGGCGGGTCTCCCAGATTTCCTGGCGGATACCGATGCGAAGCTGCAGCGCCTCACGTACGGTGGCGAAGCGTTTTCGCGAGATATCTGGATGGCTGTTCATCGAGACTTGCGCCGTTCGCCGCAAATACGGGCAGTCATGGACTTCCTGGTGAAAATCGTAGCCGAAAATCCCGCCTTGGCGGACCATCGACCCTAAGCGGACGCTCGTTGCATTGACGCGAACGTCCCTTGTTGGCCGAGCCCGGTCCCCTGCGATGAAGCGATCAGGCTCTCCACGCTCTCGTTGTCGTACTTTGTGAAGGGCGTATGCGCCCAGCCGGCGATTGCTGTTGCCATGTAGACTCTTCCGGTATTCAGATCTGCTTGCGCAATTCGCGCTTCAGCACCTTGCCCGTGCTGTTCTTGGGCAACTCGTCGATGAAGAGGAAGCGCTTGGGTCGCTTGAAGCGCGCGATGTTGGCCAGGCAATGCGCGTCCAGTTCCTCCTGCGTCACCGACGCGCCGCCGCTGAGCGCGATGAAGGCGACGACGATCTCGCCCCACTCCGGGTCCGGCGCGCCGACCACACATACTTCGGCCACGCCGGGATGACGCAGCAGCACTTCCTCGACTTCGCGCGGATAGATATTGCTGCCACCGCTGATCACCACATCCTTCGAGCGGTCACGCAGCGTCAGGCAGCCGCGCTCGTCGAAGGAGCCCATGTCGCCGGTATGCAGCCATCCTCCGCGCAAGGTGTCCGCCGTCGCCGCCGGATTGTTCCAGTAGCCCGCCATCACTACGTCGCCGCGGCAGACGATCTCGCCAATTTCGCCGGCGGGCAGATCCCTGTCCTGGCTATCGACGACCCTGACCTCGACGCCGGTGCGCGGCCAACCAACCGAACCGAGCACGTTCTCGCCGGCGTCCACGTGGTCGCTACAGCGCATGCCGGTGATCGTCATCGGCGCTTCGCCCTGGCCGTAGATTTGTGCAAGTACGTGGCCGAAGGTGTTGATGGATTTTGTCAGCTCATCGACGTACATCGGTCCGCCGCCATAGACGATGCAGCGCAGGTGGCGGGGACGCAGCCCGCTGCGCTCGACCTCCTGCCGCAGGCGTTGCACCATCGTAGGCGGGAGAAAAGCGCCGCATGATGCATGCACGTTGCACAGCGCGAGGAATTCGTCCGGCTCGAACGCACCCGAAGCGGGAATCACGTGCCGCGCGCCACGCGCGATGTAGGCCGGTATGTACATGCCCGAGCCGTGCGACATCGGCGCGGCATGAATTTGCGATGCGTGCTCGTCGATCTGCTCGATGTCGGCCAGGTGCGCCACCGCCATCGCCAGCAGGTTACGGTGCGACAGCATGGCTCCCTTCGGTCGACCGGTCGTGCCGCTGGTGTAGAACAGCCATGCGAGCTGCTCCGGCCGCACCTCGACCGGCATGGCAGGGGCGGCATCCAGGCATTGCTGGTAAGCCGTCTCGCCGATGGCCACTACCGGACGCTGTGCGCGCAACTGCCCTGCCAGCGGCAGCGCATGTTTCGGCGAGGCGAACACCACGGCGGCTTGCGCATCCTCGGCGATCTGCGCCACTTCCTTCGCATGCAGATTGGCGTTCAATGGCACGGCCGCCATGCCGGCCCCCCAAACGCCGAACATCAGCTCGACATATTCCGGCCGGTTTTCGCTGACGATGGCGATGCGGCTGCCGGGTTCGTACATGCTGCCCAGTGCATTCGCCAGCGCGAGTGCGCGCCGGTGCAGTTCCGCATAGGTGGCAAAGAGTTCCGTGCCGTGGAAAACCGCCTCGCGGTCGGCAAAGCGCTGCGCGGAACCGTCGAGCAGGTGGAACAGGTTCACTTGCAATCTCCAGGGAAAATCAATGCACGCCGATACGGCGCGCCGACAGCCAGTCGAAAATCAGGGAGGTCGCCTCGGCCAGCAACGCGCGTTGCCCGGCGTAGTAGTGGGTCGCTCCCTTGACAACGTGGAAGGTGTTGTCGGTTGATAGCGCGGCATCATGCAGCATCTTCGAATGCGGCTGCGGCACGGCGTCGTCGGCGCTGTTTTCAATCACCAGTAGCAATCCGCCACCGCTCCAGCCGGCCAGCACGACTTTTTCCGAGCCGAGTAGCGCCTTCCATACGATATGACGCGGCGGCCTGGTGTTCAAGGAAGATGCTGGAAAGAAGGTCCGCGCCAGCCTTGGCATTGAAGTGACGTCTCGCCTCACTGGCGGCGCGATGTCGCTGCCTTGGCGCTTGCGGCCGAAGTCCTTCCAGAAGAGCATGAATCCGTGTTGACCGTCGTCCGCAGGGGCAACACTAAAATTGAAGGGAAGCGGTTCCGTCCTAAGAGAACCTTTGCACAATCGGCGAAACCTGACCCTCAGGGTCGGCACAGTGGCATCAGGATTTGTTCGAACCGGACCCGCTCCCTGCGACTTGCAAGGACACCAGTCGTGCCAGCACGATAGCGGGATAGAGTTGACCGATCAATGCTTCGAGATTCGAAAGCGACCTCGCCACGTGCGCGACGGGCGTGATATCGCCATACCCTACGGTTGTCAACGTGACAAAACTAAAGTACACCAACGTCGAGCGAGCTACGGAACCGTCATGCGCCGAAATGCCTACAAAAGAACCGGGAACTACGATGCTGATGAGCTGATACGCGTCAGCCCAAACGAGCCCGACCAACATGTAAAGCGCGACTGCTCCCCCGATCCGGTCGCGTGTCACCGTACCGGCTCCGAACACCTGCGTCCCCATGAGCGCGCCAAGCAGCGTAAGTGAAAGGATTCCAACTGCGTCACGGATCGGCAGCCCGGAACCATTTGGCGATAACCATCCTATCCAGCGCACGACGATCGCGACGAACATGACCAACGCGATCCACGCGAGTCCTTTCGAGCGGCCTGGGGCCGCCGCCACTCCGCACACGAGAATCGACGACAGAAGCACGTCTTGTGCGATTCTGTCGATCACACTGTTCGACGTAACAACGACCGGCAGAACGAACACCGTGATGATGAGCAGCACCAGCAGAATGACCATGCCGCCGTTGCGCAGCCGTGCGGCGCGCTCTCGCCAACGTTGTATGTATGTCATGATCCATCCCGCTTAACGTGCATCCGCGTCTGTCGCAAGGCCCGGGTGCGATGGGCAACTGCTCGCTTCGGCCGAGTCGCCGGTCACGCCTATCGCGTCAAAGGGCAGTTTATCCCCTCGTCAGCGGACATTCGCGAACGGATCGCGACAGACCGTGTATGGCCGGCACCTGCCTGACGCGAAAGACCGTGACCGACCCATTGCCGATCTGGAGCATCACGCCAGGGTGATAGGACGGGCGGCCCGTGATCGCCGGCATGGTACCGTTGAAACCAAGGTCTGCAACGTCCAACTCGTCGACGAAGGCGTCTATGACTCTGACCGGGTTGTCCTGTCCGATGTAGTCATCGACGCATTCGGGGAGTAGTGCGACCTGCTTGCGGTCATCGCATTCAACGAATCACTAGCGCACGGGGAGAGGCGTGCTGCGCTGCCTGTTGCTGCTCGCCGTCATCGAGATGAGGCGAGTTGGAACCGGTATCGCTAGCGGGCATGTTCGGAGTCTTCGGAATGTCGCGGGGCATCCGGCATCGGCGTGGAGAACGCCGCCTCGGGAACGGCCGTTGCTCTCACTTTCGTCAAGGCGTCAGTCAGGCGCCCGCAGTGCCGCCGATAAGGGTGATGGAATGAGACTTCGCGTGGGTTACGAATTGGTGTACGAGTGTCCGCAACCGACGCCGATGCTTCTGATGCTTAACACGCACTATTCCCGCGCACAGGACATGCTCGTTCCGGATCACATAAACACCGTACCGTCGGTTCCGCTGCGGCAGTATCAGGACACGTTCGGCAACCTTTGCACGCGTCTGACTGCGCCGCCAGGCGTCCTGACGCTGTCGGCACGCGGCCTATTCGAGGTGCCGCCGAATCACGAACTATCCGGCTCCAGCGACTATCAACATGCGATAGAAGAACTCCCCGACGAATGCATGATGTTCCTGCTCGGCAGCCGCTACTGTGAAACCGATCTGCTCTCCGAGAGTGCGTGGCAACTCTTCGGCCAGACGCCGCTCGGACGTAGTCGCGTGCAGGCGATTTGCGACTTCGTGCACAACCATGTCCGCTTCGACTACAACTGCGCCCGCCCGACGAAAACGGCGTGGCAGACGTGGCAGGACGGTGCGGGCGTCTGCCGCGACTACGCGCACCTTGCCGTCGCGATGTGCCGCGCGATGAACATTCCGGCGCGCTACTGCACGGGTTATATCAGCGATGTGGGACTTCCACCTCCCTACGCACCGATGGATTTCTGCGCATGGTTCGAGGCGTATTTAGGCAACGGCTGGGAGACTTTCGATCCGCGTAACAACGCGCCGCGCACGGGACGGATTCTGATGGCGCGCGGCCGCGATGCTGCCGATGTCGCGATCAGCAATACATTTGGCCCGTCGCTGCTCAGCAAATTCACGGTCGTCTGCGAGCCGGACAATGGACCCTCGAGCGACCTGCGGCGAGCGAGCCTCCGGACATAAATCGCCATGTCATGACGACGACACGGTCATGCAACTTTTTCTCCGTGATGCCCGGCTCGGTTGCAAGCCATTGCTGTGTTCTGGGCGCGTATGATCAAACGGATCTTCGCGGCCGTCTACCACGCGCTGAATTGGGGCGCAAACCATCACGAGAAAATTCGGTTTGGCTGGAGTTGCCCTTTGATCTGCTCGCTGTGTGCGACGGAGGGGCACGCGCGTCTCCGCTGCGGGCCGCCCGAACACGTCTTCCGGCACCGACATTGCTGTAGCAGCTCACAACCTTGCAATTGACCGCCAGTTTCATACGCTAGAAGTACGCCTTACGGTGTTCGACCTCCTGGGCTTCCACGCGCCACGGTTCAAAAGGAGAATAGTGATGGCAAACGCGACAAAGTGGATCACGGTGCTAGGCCACAGCATCGCCGGTTCAAGTTGGAAAGCACCATGTCGCGTCTCTTGTCGGCGCTTCCTTCGCGCTTGGCTCGGCGTGCTCTGCGCCCTTCTGCTGGCAGGCAACCTCGCGCAGGCTGCTACTGTCCATGGAGGCGATATCCTGGTTGTCGACGCTCGTGCGAGCAAGCTGTTTCTTGTGAATCCCAATACCGGCGCCCGCACTATCATCAGTGACTTTCTGGATCCGACACAAGGGCCTGTGGACAGATCGTTTCTCGCGGGTGTCGCCATAGGACGCCGGCAGATTTTCGTCGCCGCTGCTACTACCGGCATTTACGCGGTCGATCCGCGCACCGGTAATCGGACCCTCGTGAGCGACTTCACCACCGGGCCATTTCGTGGAGACGTCTTTGGCTCGACAGTGGATGCGTCCGGACGTCTCATGACAAATTGGGCGCAACCGCAATTCGGTGGCGCTCCGAGGTCAATTGTTCGCATAGATACACTGACTGGCACCCGCGTTGTGGTCAGCGATCTCGCGAACCCGGCTCAGGGCGACGTGTTCAATTGTTGCGTCGCGTACTTTACCGACCTCGCGCTGGAGAAAACCGGGGCGGTGGTCGCAAGCGTCACGTGGTTCGTCCCCGTCGGCCCCAGCCGGGACGTAGGAGACATGTACCGGGTCGATCCGGTTACGGGTCAACGATCGCTGCTCAGCGATTTCAACAGCCCGGCACAGGGTGCCACCGACCTGGTACCTTCAACCGGCATTGCCGTCGAGACCTCCGGGCAGATCCTGGTCAATTCGCATGGGTCGTCAATTGCGCCCGTCCCCAGAAATCTGCTTCTGCGAATTGATCCCAATACCGGGAACCGTGCTGTCCTCAGCGATTTCGACAATGCTGCGCAAGGACCGCTTGGGTGGCGCCTTTCCGGCATCGCCCTGGAGCAGCCGAGGGCGGGAGGAATAATCGTTGGCGCGGGTAACCCGGCGAATAGGGTCACCGACCCAACCCTGCTCTTCCGGGTTGACCCGCAGACCGGGCGACGGACTTTGCTTAGTAATTCAAGGAATCTGAAGCAAGGACCGCCGTTCGTGTGGATCTCTGAGATTGCGGTTGTGCCGGAAAACGCCAACGACGCGGGGTTTGTCGCCGCACCCCGAACAAATCCGTTCGCGAGTCCATTCGGACCGCTCGAATGAATTGCAGCGCAGACACTTCCGCAAGCCCTTTTCTGCCGCGCTGACCGCGCGGCTCCCGTCGGCCTTTGGGTAACCGCAGTAGGTGGTCGTCTTCGAGCGCCGGCGGCGCGGCACCGCCGCGCCCGAGACTGATCGCAAACGACTGGAGCACGAAGCTGGACGACAAGGTAGCGAGTCGAAGAGACTTTCAGGGAGCGACGACGGCTCGGGTGCGCGCCTCGCGTGAGCATTCGCCGCGCGCTTTCCTGACCTGGCTGCTAATAGCGAGGCGGGAACAATGCTTGCGTGTCGCAAGGCAAGTCAAAAGGAGCCTGACATGGCCGAACAGCACAAACCCAGCGAGAAGGTTCAGACGTCTGGGATCTATAAGGGTGAATGAAGGCGACGGTGGCTCCGGCTCAGAAGTGACGTGTGTCGAAGGCGAGCATTTTCCCTCAACGCGCAGCGGCAAGGGTGTGCGCTAGTTGGTTCACGGCGCGACGCACTCGCACAAGCGCGGCGAGCTTGACAGCGGCAACAAGTAGGTATTAGCCGGCAGCAAGACGGCATCGTCACTCGAAGGACGAAACGACTCGACCACGAGACGCCGGGCGCGGCGGCATGCCACTGGGCGGGCTGCCACCATCGTAGGGAAGGACACGTACTATGAGAAGGGCGCCTGGAATACGGTCAATACTTTCAGCTCTGGTGCTTTTGCTCGCCGGTTGTGCCGTCGGCGGCAGGCCGTATGCCGGGCCGCACCTCAGTCCAACAGAGTGCCGCGACCTAGCCGCGCTCAGGACCAACGCGCCTCCTACGATGGCGCAACACCATAGCGAACTGGCTGCCTTGAG
Organism: Paraburkholderia sp. RL17-347-BIC-D; assembly: GCF_046027915.1. NCBI lineage: Bacteria > Pseudomonadati > Pseudomonadota > Betaproteobacteria > Burkholderiales > Burkholderiaceae > Paraburkholderia > Paraburkholderia sp. RL17-347-BIC-D. The sequence continues at coordinate 48,418 of NZ_JARESS010000021.1, read as the reverse complement.
GAAAGCGGGCTACAACCCGTCACCGTGGTATGACGATCCATACTACCCGGATGACCTACAAGCGGCACAGCGCCTGGTCGACTACTGGTTCCAAACGGAGTGCCAGCAGCCTCAACCCGGTTGAGAAAGTCAAGGTGAATGCCAACCCCTGCAGGCTTAGCGGCGCGCACTACCTGCACGTCGCATCGCGGTCGTGATCCCTTGGCGCGTGCGGTGGAAATCATCCAAGGGTTCCGCACTCAACGAGTCCATCCGATGCGGCACAGTTTTGATTGGGCCAGTTGCGCTGGCTGCAAGGCTTTAGGACTGAAGCCTGCCAATCCAAACGTATAAGCGCACGATACATACGGAACACTGCAGCGACCGTTCGTAGAATGGTTTCTTTTGGGCCGTCCGTCTATCTTGATTCCATGGTAGCGCGCGGCTCGATTCCGGGCCAAGCAACCACCGTGTCTCCTCGCTCGTGCGTCACCTGTCGCGAGCTTCGCCCGCCCAGCCTCGGCTGTCGCGGGCTCTTTGTTTACCCGCCCCAGCGGCAGGTGCGGAAGCAGCCGCAGCCGGCAGAGCGATGCCGATGCTGCAAAAGGGTACAGGGGGCGTGCCGTGCAACCTGTCGCACATGATGAACTTGCACGGGGCCAACGCATCGATTCAGAACTGAAAAAGCTCTCTCGTAACAGGGAAGCTTGCTTGAGGTTAATTAAATTGAACATTCTGCAAATCAATTCCAGCGCCCGTAGCACTGGATCGGAATCAACCCGCCTCGCTGACATTGTTGTATCTCGGCTGCAAATGGCGATCACACAGCGCGACAGTCATCCGCCGCGACCTTGCCAGCGCACCGCTCCAACATATCGATGAGTTTGCCCTTACCGCGTTGTTCACCGCGCCGGAGGAACGTAATGCCGAACAAGCTGCTCGCGTAGCCATCGACGATGCATTGATTGCAGAAGTACAAAGCGCTGACGTGTTAGTGATCGGCGCACCAATGTATAACTTCGGCGTGACCGTTTAACTCAAAAGCTGGCTCGACGCGATTGCCCGCGCACGGGTTACATTCCGGTATACGGAAAGCGGTCCGGAAGGTCTGCTCAAAAACAAGAAAGTCATCGTGGCCCTCGCACGCGGTGGGATTCACAAGGACGGTCCATCAGACAGCCAGGTGCCATTTCTTAGAACCATGCTCGCGTTCCTCGGTATGACGGATGTGCAATTCGTCTACGCTGAAGGCATCGCTTACGGTCCGGAAGCTGTTTCGAAGGCTCAGGCCGATGCGGAATCGCAAATCGATGCGATTCTGTCGCCTGATAACTGGAATCGATGAGGGGGCCGCACTAGTCAGGTCGGGCCGCCAGTCATTTCGTTGGCAAAGCATCCAGCGCAGCCTAATATCCCGGGCGAGAGCAGCCGCTGGCTAAACTACGGTTTCCGAGCAGTGGTGTGAACTGACGCTGAATGACCTAAGCCGCACTAACGCGGCGAGCCGGAAGATCCTCTAGCCATGAAAGGAAAGGTGAGAAGTTAATGCCGGGCCTTGAGCGAGTGCGACCGGTGGCTGCGTATCTAGGCAAAGATTTCTGCTGTTAGTTGGCCCTCTTCTTTTCGGGACATCTCGACGGGTCCTGGTGTCGGGAAAGCAGCCGGTCGGTCCCCGCCCGTATGCGTCGAATAGAGGAGGCCTGGTAGCACCGGCAACGCGACGAGGACCATGGCAATGGGGAGATCGACCCTTGACATCACCGCCCAAATAAAGAAGCAATCGGTGATTGTCGTCGCCGAAATTACTAGTAAGCGGTCATTGCAGATCGAGCCGCATTCTATTCGGGGCACGCGGAAAGAAAGGGGTATAACCCGGCTCGGTGCCTCTCCGCTGCGAGGCGATTCAGATGAGCACGATAACTCTCAGCGCCTCGGCCTGGGGTGCAGGGGATCGAGTGTTCGAATCACTTTGCCCCCACCATTGATCAAGTAGTCATAGGATAACTATCGCGAATCTAACTTTATCTAGCGTTCCCTAACGGCGTTTGCATTCGCGTCTTCGAAATGCATGGGGTCAAGGAATGGAACTCGGGAACACCACCGGCCTTGGGCGTTTTTGTTCATCGTAGGACATCAACCTGTCGTGAAATTCAGCGTGATTTGTCTGGCGCAGGTCGGGTCGACCGGCTTCGTCGGGTTGTCGAGGAAGGCGGCCATGATCGAGGGCGCGCACGTGGACTTGCCGAGGACCGAGTGGCCCGTGAAGGGGAATGGCACGACTTGGCCGTTCTTGAGGTCCGGGGTGATCACGTCGACCCACTCGGGCGCTGTCGCGGCATCGAAGGTGCCTTCGAGGATCAGCACTGGCACGTCGCTCACGATTCGGGCGCTCACCGCCGGGTCCGCCTTTCCGACGTTCCAGATCGGGCACTCGGTGAAGAGTCGTCCCTGTTTGGGCTGCACCTTTAGCACTCGGTCCGGGAACCCGGGGAGCGCCGCCTTCGCCTTCGCCAACGTGGCAGCCTCGGTGGTGAGATTGGCGCTCTCCGCGCAGAACACGTCGAGGGCCAGACCGACGCCGCCCAGTCCCACGAAATCATGCGGGCCTCGTAAGGCGAGATATGTGGCCGCGACCGCGCGGGGGTCGCCTCGCGCCATGTCGGCCATCATCTTGGGGATACCGGAGGCATCGCCGCGCTCGCTCGCCATGATGATCGTATAGGCGAAAGAGAACCCGTCGACGTTGACCCTCACCAATGCGCCGGACTCGTCCTTCACCTGGGTGACCGCCGGTGTCTGGTCGAGGCGGTTCACCGTGGCCGTGAAGTCCGATTCCAGGTTCGGGAAAGCCTTGGCGCAGGTGGCCTGGGCCGCACACGCGGCGAAGATCGCCTTGAACGAGCTGGCCGGAGCCGACCACCACGTCTCGACGATGTTGACCGTGGGGGGCGACACCGAATCGAGGACCACGCTTCGGATGCCCTGTGGGTGATCTCGCAGGACGGTCAACGCCAGCCTCGATCCGTAGGAGACCCCGTAGACGTTCCAGCTGTCGATGCCCAATGCCACCCGGAGGTCGGCGATGTCGGAGGCGTTCTCCGTGCTGTTGTAGGCAGCGAGGTCGACGCCGGTGGCGGCCAACTGGTCGCGACACTCCTTGATCGCCGCGGCGTCTGCGGCGGTGCTAGATTCCGCCGCGAAGGGAAGGCTGACCGCGTCGAACAAAAACTGCTCCCAGCCGGGACATCGCAGGAGGGAATCGGCGCGGTGCGTGCCACGCTGGTCAACGAAGATGACTTCGCGGTCGGCGTTGAGTCCGTGCTCGACCATGAACGCCACCTCGAACGACCCGGCCCCGCCGGGGCCGCCCGAGAGGTAGACGACTGGATCGCGCTTGGGCGTCGCCGAGACAGCGGGTGCGCGCATCACGAAGATACGGATACGGCGCCCGTCGGGCTTGGCCCGATTCTCGAGCACGGTGAGGTAGCCACACTGAACACCTGACGGGAAGTCGAGTTCGGGAAAGCCTGCGATGTTCGGTTGGGGACACGGTATGGTCCGGAAGGACGCCGCACGAGTGGACTTGCTGTTCAACAAGCCGTTCCCCGAGCATGCGGCCATCAGGCATACCGCCACGAGGCACACCGCCGCGATTACCACGCAATGCTTCGCAGGTCTCATCACGCTCGGCTCTCCCATATGCAATTCGTTCTGTTGCGAACCGCGCTGCCAGATTGGGTATTAATGTCGAAGGCGCTGCACGGCAGAGAGGCGACATTCCAGCAGTGGACAACATTCACACTGTGGCGATAGTACACGTCATCGTGTTGGACGTGCTTGTGCTTATCCGCCTCGGTTCTCTGCTGACGAAAGGGTCATACGCAGACGGGGTTTACCGTCGCGTTTTGCTTCCAGGCGGTTCGTCGGTATCTACTTCGTCAAGAAACCAGGCGAAGGGGGGCGCCCGCGACCGAGGGCGAGTTTCGCGCAGCGACGACGGGCAGAACGCCGTGGCGAAAGCGAGGCGTTGCAACGTCCGCTTTGCTGTTTTTGCCGGAAGTCGGCTGTTGGTCGAACTCAGCCTGAAGCTGAGCTTCCTTGGCCGGCAAGTTTCATCACTGAGGTTCACAAAGAATTCTGGTTCAAGCCAATACGCATTGATGTTTCGAGTGCGCGCGCGAGCCGAGGAAATTCACGTGGTCCGTGCTGACAGATGCACCGGCATGGCACTCAGGACCATGGTGAAGGCATTCATCTCTCGAATCGTACTTGGGTTGACAGCCATTCGGATCGAGAAGTTGGCCATCAGCATCGACAGCGCCAGGCGCATTTCCACAGCGGCCAGGTGACGTCCCGGACACACACGTGGCCCGGCGCCGAATTGCCGGTACGCACGTGAGTCGTGCGTGGTGCGCGGGCGGCTCCCGTCATGCAGCCAGCGATCAGGGTCGAACTGCAAAGGATTAGAGAAATTGCGCGCGTCGAGTGTGGCGGCCCGATTCAAGAAAAACATTTTCGTACCAACCGGTAGCGTGATGTCGTCGAGACACACGTCTTCCAATGGCTCAAACGAGTTGATCGCGACGACAGGACATAGCCTTCCAGTTTCCGTACAAACCGCTTCGGGCAGATCCAGTTGCTTCAACGACGTAAAGTCCGGGCAAACGGGAGCTGAGCCGAGCACACCGCGCGACGAGTCAAAGAGTCTCTGTTGCAAGGCCGAATCGGCAGCAACGTTTAGCAGCGTCCACGCTACCGAATTCGCTGTCGTGTCTTCGCCTGCAAGCAGTAGCGTGAGAACATTTGCAGCGACCTGGTCGTCGGTTACATCGGACTCCGGCGCGTCGCGCATAACCAGCATCGCTTCAAGGAGATGACTTGGCAACTCCGACGGGTCATCGCGCATTCGTTCACGTGCCCGGCTCATCATATTTCGCACGTATCCGTGGGCTTCGATCAGAGAGCGGTCGAGTTCGCAGTCCCGAGGGAGTTTCACATATCGCCAGTATGGAAAAGGCGCGTTGATACGATTCGTTAACATCGGAAATATAAGCGCGAGATGCTCTTGTATGACACCACGGTGTTTTTTTAGAGTTCTCGGATCTTCACCAAAAGCAAGAGCACTGGTGACATCCACCGTGTAGCGCTTGAGATCGTCAGTCATCTCGACTACATTTCCGTGCGCCGCTGCGCGTTGCCAACGTGGGTAAAGCCTCTCCGTAGTGGCCTTAAGACTGGGATAAAAGGCTTTGATATGTGGAATGGACAACGAATGCATAAGCAGTTTTCGTTGAGGCGCCCACGCTGCGCCCTCGGCAGAGAAGAGTCCGTTGCAGCCGAGCTCCTCCAGCACCGACTCTATCGATGCATGACGGCGATACCGGTGCGGACGTTCGCGCATTATGGTTTGGCCTCACGCTAGGGTCCGGGTGAGCGAACAACAAAAACCAAAGCGCCGTCACCGTCATGTGTGGCATTTATATCTTGGATCGTGGTCCAGAGGGGGCGCGATCTGGTGCCTTCAGAATGGCCGAGTTGCCCTTTATCGATCTGCACCGCGACGCCTTCGGGCTCGAGCCAATCTGCAAGGTCTTGCGGATTGCCCCGTCGGGCTACCGGCGTCATGCCGCACAACTTCACGATCCGTCGCCGCGATGTGGCCGCGCAAAACGCGACGAGTTTTTGCGGCCGCAGATCAAGCGCCTCTGGCAGGACAACATGCGGGTCTACGGCGCGGACAAAGTCTGGAAGCAGATGAAGCGGGAAGGTGTCGCAGTGGCACGTTGCACAGTTGAGCGGCTGATGAAGCTACAGGGTTTGCGCGGCGTGATTCGCGGTAAGCGAGTGCGTACTACCATCCCCGAAGTATCGGCCCCACGCCCGCTGGATCGTGTCAACCGTCAGTTCAGGGCAGACCGGCCAAACCAGCTGTGGGTTTCGGATTTCACGTACGGTACGCCCAGCCAGCGTAGCCCGCCCGTATGGGGGGTGAAGCTGCTTGAGCATGTCTGGAATGCAGTACCCGGAGAAGTTGACGTTGCGGTACCGGGGCATGCCCTCTCTCTGCTGCGAGAGGAAGTGAGCCGAAGCGGCTGTGACTTGCCGACACTGGCAAGGTGACGTAGTCCGTGGGAAACGGGGCTTGTGGCGAAGCGGGTACGCCAAGATGAGCCTCCAGACTGAGCATGGGACGGTTGAGGAAGACGAACCTGTTAAACCGCATCTGAGGATTGAAGTGTCACCCCTGAAGGTACTGCTGCATCACGGGCGAATGGGTCGCAGAGGATATAGCGGCTGGAGCGATCAGGGGCGTTGGCATAGGTCGGATCAAAGTTGCTTTGGCGCAGAGTCTGCGCCGGATTTCTCTCGCCACCGCCCAACCGTCCATAAATTCAGCAAATACTCCATACAAACTTCTCGGTTTAGTGGGTTACTGACGGGCTTCAGTACCGGTCTTTTCAGAACGGGGCGAAGAAAGCCCCGGGAAAACCCTATTAGGATCCCTACGTGTTGCCATGAAAAAAATAAACGGCAAGCAGTCCGAGTCAAATATGAGGCGCGTAGGTGTCAGTATTTTGATACACAATTTTGTTTCGCTTCGTTAATCCAAGGATATCGAGTTACCCTCCCGTTCGTAACAACAAAGCGAATCATTCTGCGCGGAGAAACGGATGAAACGAATTGCATTGTCGACCCTCTCGCTGGCATTGCTTGGCGCTGCAGGCGCAGCTCATGCACAAAGCAGCGTGACGCTCTATGGCTTGATCGACGAATCGATCCAGTACATTCACAACGCCAACACGGCCAACGACAACCTGTGGCAGCTGGCAGCCGGCAACCTGCAGGGTAGCCGCTGGGGCATGAAGGGTACGGAAGACCTTGGCGGTGGCCTGAAGGCGATCTTCCAGCTGGAAAGCGGCTTCGATCCGAATAACGGCAAAAGCCTCCAAAGCAGTCGCCTGTTCGGTCGTCAGGCGTATGTCGGTCTGGCGCACGACGCCTACGGTACGTTCACGATGGGTCGCCAATACGACCCGCTCGTCGATATGGTCCAGCCGCTGACGGCTGACAACTACTTCGGCAGCACGTTCGCGACGCCGGGCGACGTTGACAACAACGACAACAGCTCGCGTACGAACAACGCCATCAAGTACGTCTCGCCGGTGTGGAGCGGCTTCCAGTTCGAAGGCATGTACGCTCTCGGCGGCGTCGCTGGCGCAACGGGTTCAGGCCAATCGTGGGCAGGCGCAGCAACGTGGAGCGGCGGTCCGTTCAGCGTTGCTGCTGGTTACTTCCGCATGGAAAACGGCAACACGCTGGCAAGCCGCGGTTTCACTCCGGCAACGCCGGCTGGCGTCTGGGGTTCGGGCGCGACGTCGGACGGTACGTTTGACGGCTCGAACATCAACGGCGCGTACCAGTCTGCCAAGCAGATCGACATCACTTCGGCAGCTGGCCAATTTGTCACGGGTCCGTTCACGTTCAACGTGCGTTACAGCTTCGCGCAGTACAAGCCGGACGCATTCTCGGGCTTCGCGTCGCAGCAGAAGTACCAGGTTGCTGGCGCTTACGCAGGCTGGCAGGTCACGCCGGCAATGCTGCTCGGTCTGGGCTACACCTACACGCACGGCTCTGGCGATGCGTCGGCAAGCTACAACCAGGTTTCGCTGGGCGGCGACTACAGTCTGTCGAAGCGTACCGACCTGTACCTGATCGGTGCTTACCAGAAAGCAAGCGGCCATCAGCGTGATCAAAGCACGGGCGCCATCGTCGACGCAGGCGCATCGGTTGGCTCGTATGGCTTCGGAGCAGGTTCGTCCAGTCAGGAAATCGTCAGCCTGGGTATCCGTCACAAGTTCTAATAGAACGCATGACATACGGCTCGAAACGTCGGGCCGCACTCTTAAGCCAACCACGGGTGCAAGCCCAAAGGTTGGCTTTTTTGTTTTGTCATGTTCCTTGCACCCACACGAGGGCGCGTCTCCGTGAGCGATAACCGCTTACTCAAAGAACTCAAAGTGAGACCGGTATTGGCTCTCTAGTCTAGCCCTCTAATCGAAAAGTCGCGTTTATTTCGAGGTATCGTCAGTACCTCAGTTTTGTATGTCGTTTGCGGACATGCCGTTGCCAGCCGACGCCGCAGCAAGAGGCGCGAACGCGGCCTCATCACTAGCAAGACGTTGGGGCAACACTTCCTGCAGATACTCGACCCATGTCCTTATTTTTTTATCGAGAGGCAGGGGAGATGAGTAAACCACGTGGACATTACGCGTGTTCACCCTGTACTCAGGCAGGACGCGCACCACTGACTCAGCACGCAGTTCTTGCATTCCAACCCGAAGGGGCAATGGGCCTACGCCCAGACCAGCCAGAATGGAATCTTTGAGTACGTCGCATAGGTCGCTCAGAAGAACTGTGTGGCCGACCGAACATGCCTCATGACCCAATGGCCCCTCAAATTGCCATTCCCCAGATGACACATCGCCAGCGAGATCAATGCACCGATGTTGCTTAAGGTCATAAGGTGTCTTTGGTACTCCGTAACGTGCCAGGTAGACAGGTGAAGCACAGAGGATCGAAGACATCGCACCAAGACACTCAGAGCTTATGCCGGGTACGGGCGGTTCTGATGAGCAAAGAAGTACGACGTCGTGATGGCCAAGCATCGCTTCCTGTATCTGCTGCACCAGTGTAACGCTCACCGAAACCTGCGGAAATCGCTCCAGGTAGCCTGATATCAGACCCGGTAGGTGGTGCCGGTCAAAGCTCGCGGAGACGCCGATCCGAAGTGTCCCAGAGGGCTCGGCGCTCACTCCCAACGCCTCAGCCTCCGCCTGTTCCAAATGTTTGAGAATCACTTCGCAGTGGGAAAGATACCGCTCCCCTGCCTCCGTCAATGCCACGTGCCGAGTCGTCCTATGCAACAGACGTATGTTCAAGTGCGTCTCAAGGTCTGCTATAGCGCGTGATACCTGAGATGTAACGAGGTTGAGTTCTTGTGCTGCCGTGGTAAAGCTGGCAACTGATGCTACGTGAGAAAAGGCACGGATGGCCTGTAACATATCCATGGATCGATTTCGCTCCGTTCGGGCGTTAAACAATCGGTCAATGCCTGGAAACTGACTAGTCATACCACGGGGCGATTTTTTGCCGACCGGGACTGCGATGAATACACCTCTGTGCCCGAGGGGTCCGCATCCTTGTGCGAGCGGCTTTCTTTGGGGAATGTCGCCATAGTGTACTTCAGCAGAAAGGGACGGAGGTTTGCGAAGCGACGGCGAGGTTGAAATGCACGCGGCCGACGAGATTCCAGGCCGGGTGGCGCAACTTGAGGAAATCCTGAAGCGAGACTTTTGTGGTCGCCAGTTCCTGGTTCAAGGCAGCATTGATCTCGCGCCACAGCGTGGCCAGCTCATCTGCCGTTAGATACTCCCCGCCCGTCAGCGGCGGCGCATCGGCAATAAGGCAGTCGTGTTTCATCCGTCAATAGTGGCGCAGCGTCCTCCGGCACCGCAAGCAGGTGACCACTGGGCGTCAGGTGTGGCGCGAGAATATCGGAAGCAGTCAAACACGCCCGTCTTCATTGCACTGTTGCAGCAAGCCGTGAAGCCGCCTGTTTTCACGGAAAGCTTCGGAATCATCCAGCAGGCCCACCGGCCCAGTGCGAACTGAGCGAAGCTCCGTTTTCGCGTGGTCCGTTCGAATTGTGGGGTTGACCAAGCGTCCGGGGTATGCCTGGCCGCTGCGTTGCGCATGTCCTATGAACGGTCTTTTCATCTGCTGTAGGACAACCTGATTGCTACGTATTCACTCACGGAAGTTCGCCCCCGGCTGACAACCTTTGGCCTTCACGGCGGGCCGTGCTTGACGTGTCCCGCCGCGTGTCACAAATGCAGTGCACACGCGGTGTCGCCCCACCCCGCGAATTCGCAGGTCGCGCTTGTGCATGCGCTTGCTCTAGAAGCGATGACGCAGGCCCGCCGTCACTTCGACCTGGTTGGTGGTCGATGAAGGCGCGCTCAGTCCATTGATGAACGCCACCCCGAGTGCGGTGTTCTGGCTCGTGCTGACTGACTGGTAGACACCCTGCAGATACACGTCCGTGCGTTTGGAGAGCTTGTAACCCGTCTGCAGGCCAACCTGGTTCCAGTGCGGAGCACCGCTTCCGGCGTTACCGCCCGCGCGTGAGTATGTATACGCTCCGGACACGTTCATCGCTGGCGTCAGGTTATAGCGGATATTGCCCTCGAAGTTCTGGATATGGGTGCTCAAGCCAGTCTGGAATATCTCAGTCAGGTTGGTCTGTGTGTATACGAAACCAACGACTGCCGGTCCAAACGCGTAGTTCACCCCCGCTCCCCACGTCTGCTGGCGCGCGGCAGTGAGCGCCTGGCCATCCGTCACGGCGCCGTTGGCATTGAAGTTGGCCGCCGCCTGCGAGCTCGCGCCGTTATTCAGGTGAAGGTACCCGGCACCGAAGTTCAAGGGGCCCCAACTGTACGACGCGCCCACGCTGTATGCACGGTTGTTTGCAAAAGCGCCTGCTGCGTTGGAAAAGCCGTACAGCCCACCGAATTGGAAACCCGCATAGTTCGCACTCTGGTACTTGACCGAGTTGTTGATCGAGAAGGAATTGTTGTTCAGGTTATCGTTGTTGAACGGGTGGGCGAAGTGCGTTCCGCCATACTCCGTGCCAGTCAGCGCCAACGGCCCCACATAATCGATCATGCTGTCGTACTGGCGACCTAATGTGACAGCACCAAAGTCGACGCTCGACAGGCCGACAAAGGCCTGACGCCCAAACTCCCGACCGCTTTGTGAAAAGGTCCCGTTGTTCACGTTAAAGCCGCTTTCCAACGTAAAGATTGCCTTCAGACCACCCCCTAGATCCTCCGCTCCGCGCAGGCCCCAGCGGCTGCCCTCCACCGAGCCGCTCGTCATCTGCACGTTGCTGCGGCCGCCTTGGCTTGTGAGTTGGCTGTTCGTGTAGGTGATGCCGGCATCGATCAGGCCGTACAGCGTGACGCTGCTTTGGGCCTGTGCGGCACTCGCAAGCACGCCTAGAAGGGCTGCCGCCATAAGGTTTCTTTTCATTGCATCACTCCAGAAAATTACGGTGAAATAGCTTCACAAAATGGAGAACGCAGATCTCGAAGCACAAAAATCGCGAAAACCTCGGGCTGTCAATCTCACCGCATCTCTGGGTCGAGACAGCATAAACTCAGCAATCCTTTACATATATAGAGTTTTCTTTTTTGCAAATTTATTATTCACCGTTGTCCATCCGATTGATAGCGGGATGGATTGCATGTTGTAGTGAGCCGACAGATCAGGTTTTTCACGACCATAAAGAAGTCATGCAGACTCAGCCCCATAATGGTGCGCACGAAGACGCATCGTCGGCAAATTTCAGCAAGCGGCCCTTTGAAAAGCGGATTGGAGTCGGGATCAAACTAAGCTGTTCAAACAGTACTGTGATGAGCAGGCAAGGACGTTACTCGACGACCTTGGGAGATGGCTGCGGGGTCACCTATTGATCCTCCCGCTGCAGTCGGAAACGGCGAAGGCAATAAATTACTTCCTGAGCCGGTCGCAGGCACTCATCTATTACTGCGACGACGGCGTGGTACAGATCGACGATAACATCGTGGGTCGTGCTGCAAATGCGTTTGAGGTCACTATTAAGCACGCCAATATCACCAAAGTTCTCGTGACTGCTGTTCGCTACCGTACAGATACCATAGGGGGCTGAACACGAACTGCGGTTTTTCTCGAGGGGCTATTCACCTGCTGCTGAGCCACTTACTATGGATGAACAGTGCCATTAGTTAGCCGAACCAACAACGACGACGGAGGTAGCGATGAACAGGAGAGTGTTTGTACGGGCAGGCGCAGCACTAGTTGGCTCGGGTCTTGCGCTCACGGTGCCCCTAGGGGCGGTAAGGGACGCCATTGCTAACGAGTCCAACGATTCGAAGCGGCGGGCGATCGATGCAAAGGTCCATGGGACCTTGTCGAAGCTGTACGCGAACGTCAAGGGGTCCAGGGAATTGGTCGACAAGGCGAACGGTGTGCTCGTGTTCCCATCGGTGATCAAGGTCGGCTTCGTGGCCGGTGGCGAGTACGGCGAAGGCGCATTGCGCGTAGGTGGGAAGTCCGTTGGCTACTACAATACGGTATCGGGGTCATTTGGCCTGCAGGCGGGTGCTCAATCGAAGGCCATCATCTTCCTGTTCATGACCCATGATGCGCTCAACAGCTTTCGCCACTCCAAAGGCTGGTCGGTCGGTGGAGAAGGGTCAGTCGCGGTGTTGAAGGTCGGTGCGAACGGTTCAATCGATACGACAACGGCAACTTCACCAGTCAATGCGATCGTGCTGACCAATGCCGGTCTGATGGGAGATGTGTCGCTCTCGGGAACCAAGGTCTCGCGACTCAAAATTTGAGTGCGGCGATGGCCGCGTTCGTTTCGCGTAGCGTAACGGCTTTGCTTGGGACTCAAGCAAGCACGCTTTCGTGATCGCGCACGTTATTGAAGATGCGGGCGAGGCGCATGCCGTCGCCGCGCAGTTTGAAGGCCGCGTGCTTTTTCAACACTGACCGGTGGGTAAAGATGCGCGAGAGAAACGTGAAGGTCTATGCCGCGATTCGGAAGCCTTTTAGTACGCTGGCCCTTATGGGCATGGGGTTTGTGCGTGACGGATCGCAGATGGTAAAGCGTGGCGCGCGGAGCTTGGAGCAGGCGATTGCGTATAGTCGAGACGGCGACATCTGGCGCGTAACGCCGCTTGTGCGGCACTGGAAATAACAAAAAAGCGCTCGCGCCGGTCGTGCCGACTAACAAGAATTCGACACATGAGAGAGTTGGCTTTGTTGCCCGCGTTGGCGAGCGTAAATCTCGGCGCAATGAGCACGCCTGTTTCACAAGAGCAAAGGAACGGGTGCGACGCTCTGTTATATGGGTCATGTATTGACCGACAACCTGCACGGCCTGGTTGTCAACGTGCAGGTGACGCTGACCACGGGTACCGCCGCCGATTCAATGCGATTCGGCGTGACGTCGAAGGCATTTCGCAGAAAAGTCTGGTGCAGTGCCTCCGGCGACTTGAACGCAATGGCCTTGTGCGCTGGACAGTGTTGACCTTGGCCACGCTCGGTGTCGAATATGCGTTCACTGAACGGGGCCGGACGCTGGAACAGCCGGTCGGTGCCACTGTTCGAATGGACTACTAGTCATGCCGATGCCGTTCAGGCAGCCCACGCAACTTTCGAGGCGGCCGCGGAAGCCGATTAAGCTGGGCTTTTGTAGAACGATGGCATTCGGCAATGCATGCGTAGCATGGTCACGGATCGCCGACGCCCGAGGCCGCACGCCATAGGGCTGAACTCTCTCGTGTTGCAGTCACGAGTGTCAGTCCCAACGCAATGACATGAGCACATTCCTGCTCGGACCGGATGGTGGGTCGATTGCCGGGCAACAGATCGTAGTGGGCGGCGGTGGGTCGTTCTGAAGACCCGCGTGGACAGATGCGCTTCATAATGCTTGAACCGGCTTGCGCTGATAGCCCGCGGTCGCGAGAAGCAGGCTGCGCGTGTACTCATGCTCGACCTGTTGCGCGCGAATGGAAGCGACATCGCACTGCTCGACGATCTCGCCATTGCGCATGACCGCGACGCGCGAGCAGAGAAAGCCGACCACGGCCAGGTTGTGGCTCACGAGCATCATCGTCAGATTGCGTTCGCGATGAAGCCGTCGCAGCAGATTGAGAATCTCGGCCTGCACGGAAACATCGAGCGCGGACGTCGGCTCATCGAGCAGCAGCACGCGCGGTTCGAGAATCAGTGCTCGTGCGATTGCGACGCGCTGCCGCTGGCCTCCTGACAACTGATGCGGATAGCGGAAGCGATACGCCGGACTCAAGCCGACTTCGCGCAGCGCATCCACGATGCGTTCGTCCTGCCGGTCGATGCCGTTGATGGACAGCGGCTCGCGCAAGGTCTGATCGACCGTAAAGCGCGGGTGCAGCGAGCCGTATGGATCCTGAAAGACCATCTGCACGTCGCGTCGAAAGGAGCGGTTGATCTTCTCTCCAGGAACATGTGAGCCGACCTTCATATGACCGCCGGCGATGGGCGCAAGTCCGGTCAACGCACGCAGGATCGTCGACTTGCCGGAACCCGATTCGCCGACCAGCCCGAACACTTCGCCTGCGCCGACATGAAAGCTCGCCTCGCGTACTGCGTCAAAGTAACCGGTCTTGGTCCTGAAGCGGACCGTCAGGGCGTTGACGTCGATCATGCTGACGCTCCTGTCGATTGCGTGAGCCATGTTGCGTCTCGCTTCAGCACGGGCAGTTCATCGGGAGGATTGATGAGCGGTGGACTCGCCGCGAGCAGGCCGCGCGTATAAGGATGCTGGGCGTGAACGAGATCGCGGGCCGCACAGGTTTCCACCACGCGCCCCGCGTACATCACGACGACGCGGTCGCAGAACGACATCACGAGCGGCAAGTCATGGCTGATGAAAATGAGGCCCGTGTCGTGCTTTTCGATCATTTCGTCGAGAATTCCGAGCACCTGCATCGAGACGAGCACGTCGAGCGCGCTGGTCGGCTCGTCGGCGACGAGCAGTCGTGGGCCGGACGACACCATCATGGCGATCATCACGCGTTGTCCCATGCCGCCCGACAACTCGTGCGGGTAGGCATCGGCGACACGCTCCGGATTGCGGATGTGCACCGCCGCCAGCGCCGCGATGATCTTCTCGCGCATCTCGCGGCGGCCGAGCTTCGGGCCGTGCAGTTCGAACGCCTCGCGCATCTGCTGCGCGACGGTCATCACCGGGTTCAGTGAGTATTTTGGATCCTGGAGGATCATGCCCATTTGCTGGCCGCACAGTTGCCGGCGTTTGCGTGCCGACATCGCCAGCAGATCGTGACCATCGAACTTCATCGCCTTCGCATGGTATTGCGCGGCAGGCGGCAGCAGGCCGAGCAGCGCGCGCCCGGACAGCGATTTGCCAGAGCCGGATTCGCCGACGATGCCGAGCCGCTCGCCGCGATGGAGCGTCAGCGACAGGCCGCGTACGGCTTCCGTCAATTCGCCGTCGTGACCGCGAAAGCCGATTCGCAGGTCGTCGATTTCACACAGGGGCTGGGTCATATCGGCTGGCATGTCAGTTTCCATGGCGCGGATCGAAGACATCTCGTAGACCGTCGCCGAGCAGGTTGAAGGCGAGACTCACCAACAGAATGGCAACGCCCGGAATGGTGGCCACCCACCACGAATCGAGCAGCACATTGCGGCCCGACGCGACCATGTAACCCCACTCGGGGCTCGGCGGTTGCGCGCCGAGGCCGAGGAACCCAAGACCCGCGACGGTGAGGATGATGCCGGCCATATCGAGCGTCGCGCGCACGATCACCGACGACGAGCACAGCGGCACGATATAGCGCAAGAGAATGCGTATCTGCGACGCGCCCTGCAACCGCGCGACGTGAATGAAATCGGCTTGGACGAGCCGCAGGGTCTCCGCCCGCGCTAGACGTGCATAGGCCGGCCACGCCGTAATCGAAATCGCGATCACCGCGTTGATGACGCCCGGTCCCAGCGCGGCCGCGAAGGCGAGCGCCAGCACGATCTTCGGAAACGCGAGGGCCACGTCCGTGACCCGCATCAGCGCGTTATCGATCCAGCCGCCAAAGAAGCCGGCGGTGGTGCCGATCAGGAGGCCGACTGGAACCACGATCACCACGACCAGAATCGCGATCGAAAGCGTGAGCCGCGATCCATAGATCAGCCGGGAGAGGATGTCGCGGCCAAGCTGATCGGTGCCGAACCAGTGTGACGGCGAACCCGGCGGCAGAAGGCGGTCGGAGAGGACTTGCTGCAGTGGATCGTGCGGCGCGATCAGCGGTCCGATTGCCGCGACGACGATAAGCAAGGCGAGAATCACAAAGCCGAACACAGACAGCGGATTGCCCGCGAAGCGTCGCCAGCGCCGATAAGCGAGGCCGAGCGCGGCCTGTTTGCGTGAAGCAGGTGTGTCACTCAACAGCCAGTCTTTCCATCGTCGGGGCGGGGCATTCATCGGCCAGTCCTGCGTTTGCGTTGATTGATCGAGCGGGGGAAGCACGAAATAAACCGGCGGGGCATCAGCGGGCGCGCGGATCGAACACACGATAGAGCGCGTCGGTCAGCAGATTTAGCGCAATGAACGTGACGCCGATCACGAGTGTGCTGCCAAGTACGGCGTTCATATCGGCATTCAGCAGCGCGCCAGTCAGATACGAGCCGATACCGGGCCAGGCGAAGACGATTTCGGTCAGTACCGAACCTTCGAGCAGATAGCTGTACGTGAGTGCGATGATGGTCAAAAGCGGTACGGCGATATTGCCGAAGGCGTGACGCCAGATCACCCGGCGCTCGGGCAGACCTTTTGCGCGTGCCGTGGTGATGTACTCCTGGCTCAACTGTTCGAGCATGAACGAGCGCGTCATCCGGCTCAGATAAGCGACCGAGTAGTAGCCGAGAATGGACGCAGGCAGCGCGATATGGGAGAACGCATTGAAAAACACGTCCCATTCGCCGGCGATGAGTGAATCGACCATCAGGCTGCCCGTATGCGTATCGACCATACCGTCGAATACGGGATCGACGCGCCCCGGGCCGGCTACCCAGTGCAGCTTCGCATAGAACAACAGCAGTCCCATCAGTCCGAGCCAGAACACCGGCACCGAACTGCCAACGAGACCGATAAAACGTGCAACATGATCGATCCAGCGGTTGTGGCGCACGGCGGCGATCACGCCCAGCGGCACCCCGATCAGCACACCGATGATGGTCGATAGGGTCGCGAGTTCGAGCGTCGCGGGGAACACGCGCTGGATGTCTTCGATGACAGGGTGCGCCGTCAGCAGCGACATGCCGAAGTTGCCATGCAGCACATCGCGCACGTAGATCAGGAACTGCACGGTGAGCGGCTTGTCGAGCCCGAGCTGCAGGCGTGCCGCCGCGTAGGCCGCCGCCGAGGCGCGATCGCCGAGAATCGCCAGTACCGGGTCGATCGGTATCTTGCGGCCGATCACGAACGTGACGGCCAGCAAGCCGGTAAAGGTAATCACGAGCGTGAAGATCCAGCGCACGAGGCGCAAGGTCCAGCGCACGCTGGCGCTTTCAGTCGAAAGCGCGCGCATGCGTTCGAGAGTCGTGAGAGGAGTCGACATGATGGGTCCCCCGGCCGAAGGCGAAACCAGGACAGTTTCGCCTTCGCCGCATACGTTACTGCTTCTTCAGGTCGCGATACGACACGAGGTCGTTGATCGGACCCACTTCGAGCCCCGTCACGCCCGGCCGTGCGGCGACCTGAGAGACCTGTTGGAACATGATCACGAAGGGTGAGTTCGCAAGCATCTGCTTCTGCATCGTCTGGTACAGTTCGGCACGCCTCGCGGTCGACGATTCGGCGAGCGCCGCGTTAGTTTCCTTCGTCAGATCAGGAATATTCCACGAGTTGCGCCATGCGAGCATCTTGTACGCCGACTTGTCGGAGTTGTCCGGATTCCAGGTGAAGCCCTGCGCATTGCTGTGCGGGTCGATGTAGTCCGCCGACCATTCGCCGATATAGATGTCGTGCGAGCGCGAGCGGTACTTCGCGAGCGTCTGTTTGTTGTCCCCCGGGATGATCTGAACCTTGATGCCGCCTTGGGCGAGATTGGCCTGCACGGCCTCGGCGATTTCACCGTACGGGTAGCCGTTACGCACGTCCATCGTCACGGAGAAGCCATTCGGAAGTCCGGCTTTTGCCAGCAGCGCCTTGGCCTTTGCGACGTTCTGCTGGTAAGGATTCGTGTTCAGCACGCCGAGAAAGCCTTCCGGGAGGAAAGTTTCGTGCACCTTGTAGGTGGTCTTCGCGACATTGCTCTGAATGCCGTTATAGTCAATCAGCCACTTCATCGCTTCCTGGACTTCCGGTTTTGCCAGGTTCGGATTCTTGACGTTGAGGCCGAGGTATAGAAGTGTCGCCTGCGGCACGGCGGTCACATGGGCCTTGCCGGATTTCGTGAGCGCGGCGAGATCGTCCGGGCTCAGATTGCGCGCCACATCGACATCGCCGTTCTCAAGCAGCAGGCGCTGGCTCGATGCTTCCGGCACGTGACGCAACACAATGCGCTTCATCGCGAGCGGTAAGCGGTAGCCGTCGAAGCGCTGCAATACGATGCTGTCGTTGGCCGTCCACTTGACGAGCTTGTAGGCGCCGGATCCCGCCTCGTTCGTGCGCAGCCAGTCGTTGCCGAAGTCATTGCCTTTCTGATGCGAGAGCAGCAACTGCTTGTCCACCACCGATGCAGGCCACGCGCCAAGCACGTTCAGGACAAACGTCGGTGCGTATTTCTGGTCGGTCGTCACACTGACAGTTGTGTCGTCGATCTTTTTCACGTTGTTGAGCACGTTGTCCCTGGTCAAGCCGATACCTTGCAGCACGGCGGCCGCGCCTTTGTCGAGCAGGACCGTGCGCTGGATCGACCAGGCGATGTCGTCGGCGGTCAACGGATTGCCCGAGTGGAACTTGAGACCCGGACGGATCTTGAACGTGAAGGTCAGACCGTCGGGGCTGACGGTCCATGATTGTGCGACATCACCGTTGAACTTCGACGGGTCTTTCAGATCGACTCGCACCAGTCGGTCGTAGGTATTCGCCACATATTCTTCTGGCACCAGCTCGTATACTTCGCCGGGATCGAGCGTGGTGAATTCGTCGAGGAAAGTCGCCATGACGAACATGTCTTTCGGCGTCGCCGCTGCAGCGGAGCTGGCCGCTGTGAACGACAGGGTCAAGGCGGAGACGATCGCTGCCGCCGTCAATGCATTGCGCAGTACCAGTTTCATACTCGCTCCATAAGGGAATGGGTAGAGCCTGTCAGGGAACAACGGATGGGGAAATCGAAAGCCACTACATGAGGCGTAACGGGCCGCTTTCACTGTTGTCGATCAGAGGCAGCGCACGGGAGCCAGGCAGCTCGTAATGCCACCATTCGTTCTTGATGTGCGTGAAACCCGCGGCGTGCATGATGCCGAGCAGTAACAGGCGGTTGCTCTGCACGTGCTCGGGTAGGCCAGGATGGAAGTGCTCGGATTCGATTGTCATGGCGTCAAAGCCGGTGCCCATGTCGAGTTCGCTGCCGCTGGCATCGAGCAGCGTCAGGTCGATCGCCGTGCCGCGGCTATGGTTCGAACCACGGCCAAGCTCAGCGATGTAGGTGGGATCCGGCAGAAAATCCCACAGCACCTGCTGCGCCTGGGGCGGACGGTAGGCGTCGAAAATCCGCAGCGTCAGGCCGGCGTTGCGGGCAATCTTGACCGCCTTCCGCAAACCGGCTTCGGCTGGTTCGAGCAGCAGGCAGTGGGCCTCCTTGTAGATGGGCTTGCCGGTCAGGTTACGCTCGGTGGCATAGACGAGGTCAATGTCGACGCCGTGCGTGGCGGGCGTGATTTCGATGAGTCGCGGTTCTGTCATGGAGGGCGGTGGAATATCCAATGAAAGAGGGTTCAGCGATCGAACCGGTTAAATTCACCTTGCAGATTCGCAGCTATGCCCGCGTCAAAAGCCGGAGGGTGCGCGGATCCTGGCGCACCTCAATGGCCACGCTGATTTCAATGAGCGACGCATCTTTATGGGCGGGATTGAGAATGAAGCTAAAGGCAAAAGGCACCACGGCGCTGGGCACCTTGAGAATGGCAGAATTTGCATGCGCGAGCCATTCCGTTCCGGCGGCCTGGGTCCAGGCCTGGTCGTCGCGCCAATCGGGCGGAAAACCATCCTCTTCCATTTCGGCGATCGTCATGCCGTCGTCGACCTCAACCTTCAGCAGCTGGTAGGTATCGGGGAGATCCGCGGTACCGCCGATTTCCTGATGCACAAGCGTTTCCAGAAGGGCGCCAGCAGGATGCTCTGCCAGATAGACCACAGGTTGCCCTGCGAAATGCCATCTCCCGGGTGCACGGAGTCCGCCAATTCCTTTCAGATCGGCGAAGTTGCTGGTTCTCCATAAGACCATCAGGCGAAGTACCCTTCGTCGATCTGGATCAATGCATCCTCGACCAGACGCGCCCCATGTTCAGTGCTAGCCATCTCAAGCGCACTGCGGCCTGTGAAGCGCTTCTGCGGGTTTCGCAGCCAGTGCATCGCTTTTGCAGTGTTTCCGAAGACCGCTGTCGCCTGCGCCAGGATGCGCGCCAGACGGATGGCCCGGTCGGATTCCTCGGTTGAGAGACGTTCGTGCTGCTGACGCCTGTGAGTCAGGGTGCGTCGTGGAATGATGAATGCGAGTTCATCCGCCTTCAGTCCCTGCGCCGTCAAGCGGTCGATAACTTCAACGGCCAGCCGCTCGCTTGCGAGCTCGGCGAGATCGGTTTCGCTGCGAATGCGCGCGTCAAGCAGTTGCCCGAGCATCGTCAGTTGCGCCCGGCGCGGGTTTCCGGCTCCGGTAGGCACGAAGGCGATTGTGGTCATGGCAACTCCGTTTCGGCAAAATGCTCACTCATTATAGGCATTTTGCCGGAATCGCGCTTGGGCGATGGAGGCATCTGACTGATCGGTGCGGCCACCGGCGTGTCGTTGCCGTCGACATGCATAGTTTTATTCCCGCGCGTGGCCAATCGAAGTTTGGCTGGTAGGGCGTCGAGAACTGCGCCGTCATTTGTAGCCCGTTTGCCGGTTGGCTCCGCTACGTGAGGCCTGATCAATACCTGCCTCGCCTGTGACGGCCGACGTTCAGCCCGATGAAGTCCGCCTTGCCGCCGAAATCGACCGGCTGAAGGCCGAATTTCCGAAGACTCGCGAGCTGCACCGCGAGGTCTGCGCGCTGTTGTTCTTCCGCTTCGGCATCACGCCGACCGCGAACCGGCTGTATCAGCTGGTGAAGCGCGGCAGCATGAGCACGCCGACGCGGGTGCTCGGCGAGTTATGGATTGAGTTGCGCGCGAAGAGCCGCGTGCGGATCGACCAACCGGACCTGCGGGCCGCCGCCGGCGAACTGGTCGCGACGCTGTGGATGCGTTCGACCGCATCGGCGCAGGTGGCACTGGGACGAAAACGCCGCGCGCGACCTGGCACTGGTGCAGGCGAGTGTGGATTTCTCGGAGGAGATCGAGAAGCTGCGGGCCAGCGCCGGACTGGCCGAAGAGCGGCTACGGGCGACCGAGAAGCGGGCGCTGCTCGAGATCGAGCGTGAGCGGGCGCCTGCCACTAGTGCGATCTACTGTTCCCCGAGCCTCCACGGCTGGGACGTGTTGCACGCGCTGCGGAGCGGGTCTGAAAGAAATGCATCGCGTCGGCGGTTGAATGGAGTCCAGACCCGGATACAGATTGGTAGGCGAGGCCAGCCGGAAAGCACCGTTGCTCATTGTACCGGGGCGATGACTCCAGTCCCGTCACCTACGTTATCGTCGCCCGCCTCACTCCCCATCGACTTCCGTCTCGACGAGCGGCAACGCTCGCATTGCAATCTTCTCCGCTTCCGCGCGCTTGAGCCCGAGTGTCTGCAGAAGCGTTGCGGCAGTGCGCTCGGCGAAGTGCTCTCCGCTGAAACCAAGTTCTTCGAGCAGTTGCGCCGCCGGCGCGCCCGGTGAGACGAAATTCAGTCCGGCTGCAACTGCCGCGAGCACCGTGCCGCCCACCGAAAGAAAGCCGATGAAGGGGTCGGCAACCATGAAGCGCTTGGCGGCGATGCCATTTCCGATATCCCGCAGCAGCCGCTGACCCAGCCCGCGGCTCAGCATGCCCGCTGAAAACCCTTCCCGTATCAGGAAGCGCCCCCATACCGGATCGCGCCGCGCACGCATCAGGGTATGACGCACCGAGACGGCGATCACTTCTGCGGGGTCGGACAGGCCCGCCGCGAGGCGATCGAGCATGTCGGCGAATTCCTCGAACACGTTGTCCACAAGCGTCGTGTAGATGGCTTCCTTCGACTCGAAGTGGTTGTAGAACGAGCCGAAGCCGACGTCGGCGGCCTCAGTAATTTCGTTGATAGCTACGCCTTCCATGCCCTTTTCGGCCATCAGCGTCAAAGCAGCGTCGAGCAGGCGGGCGCGCGTCTCGCGCTTGCGACGGGCACCTCGCGGCTCGCGTTCTTCGGGAACGGCAACCGGGGAGACTGACGCCGCACGGGTAGGGCGCTTTGCTGTCGGGCGATTTGAAGTGTTCGGCATGATCGGTCCAGTTTTGGCCATACCGAAGTATAGATGCTATTGTCTATGTTGACAAAATAATCAATTATGACTTTAATGTCATTAACGGCCGACTAGCGCCGGTCTAGCAAACAACAGACGGAGTGACTGTGGAGACAGCAGCAAACGATGGTTTCGCGCCGTACAGCCGGGATGGCGAGGGTCGTGCGCCAATTGAGGCATTTCCGTCGGCCGTAGATGTTTTATTGGTGGGTTGCGGACCGGTGGGTGCCACCATTGCGAATCTGTTGGCACGACACGGTGTGAACGTGATCGTTGTCGACAGGTCGACTGAAGTATTCATGGCGCCCCGTGCGATCGCGCTCGATAACGAAGCGCTGCGCATCCTTCAGCTTGCCGGCGTTGCGGAGAGCGATTTCGAGACGATCGCCATACCGTACGTCCGCATGAGGTCGCCCATGCTGGGCCTGTTCGGCAGGGTGAATTCGCTGGGCTGCCTGGATGGTCATCCCAAGCTCGTCACCTTCTACCAGCCAGACCTGGAGCGGTGCCTGCGCGCCCGGCTCGCGACATACGACTGTGCGCACGTCGCGTTGGGGGTCGAGCTCAGGAGCTTCACAGAGGAGCGGGATCACGTGCTCGCATCTTTAGATCTTGGTCAGGGGCGCACTCATGTGGTCCGGGCCCGCTATCTGGTTGGCGCGGACGGGGCGAGTTCATTGGTACGCCAGCTCATCGGGCAGGAATTCAAGGGCAAGACGTTCGCCGAGGACTGGCTGATCGTCGATGCCCGCAATGTACCGCGTCCGATCGATCACATCGAGTTCATCTGCGATCACCGTCGACCGATCCCGCATATGGTCGCGCCTGGCGGCCGTGAACGCTGGGAATTCATGCTCCGGCCTGGCGAGCGTCGCGAGGACATGGAATCCGAGGCGCGTGTCCGGGCGTTGCTTTCCCCCTGGGGCAATGTCGATGACATGATCATCGAACGCAAGGCCGTATATCGCTTCCATGCGCGCGCTGTCGATGCATTCAGCAAGGGCCGGGTGTTCCTGGCGGGCGACGCGGCCCACATCACGCCCCCGTTCGTCGGGCAGGGGTTGGTCGCAGGTCTTCGGGACGCCGCCAACCTGTGCTGGAAGCTCGCATGGGTGGTGCAAGGACGTGCCGATGCAGGGATTCTCGATACCTATGACGAGGAGCGGCGCCCCCACGCAAAGGCGATGATCGACCTCGCGAAGTTTATGGGCAAGCTCGTCATGCCCCGGAGTGGGATCGTCGCCTTATTCACTCACGGGTTGATGCGTCTGTCGCGACTGGTACCGCGCCTGCGCGCCCAATTCGAGGAGCTGCAGATCAAGCCGAAGAATGCATTCCGCCGGGGGCTATTCGTCAAGGGTGGCTCGTCGACCAAGCTTGTTCGTGGCGCTGTTATCGCGCAGGGCTGGGTGCGAGGCTCGGACGGCGCCACGCGTCTGAGCGACGATGTGTTCGGCCAGGGCTTCACGCTGATCGGGTTTGGAGTAGATGCGGCGGCTGCGCTCGAGCACGCAACGGCCGCAGCGTTTGGGCGTGCCGGAGGGCGCGTTGTCCAGATTGCCCACCGGGGGCAACGGCTGCATCTTGCCCCGCGCGACAGCTGGGAAGACCTCGAAGGCGTATTTCTTCCCGGGCTGGTGCCCCTCGGGTGGGCTGCGGTAGTCCGGCCCGACAAGACGATCGTCCACGAGGGGCCGGCCACCGATGCAAACCGTATTGTGCGCGAGAGCCTTGCCTTGCTCGGTAATCCCTTGAGCGTGCCGACACCGGAAGTCGAGACCTCCATTCGAACCGCCTGATTTCTTATCCGTTATGAAACTGACCACTGCACAGCCGGCCCGTCACCCCACTCCCACGACGAAAGCGTCGGCACTAGGCTATCTGATATTCGATCGGCCAGACCTCGAGAAAGCCGAGCAGTTTCTCAATGATTTCGGGCTTCGAACTGTATCGCGCGATGGATCGCTCCTGCTGTTGCGGGGAACGGGTGCTTCGCATTTCTGCTATGTCGTCCGGAAGGCGCCGAAATCCCGGTTCGTTGGTTTTGGGCTAAAGGTCGATAACAGGGCCGATCTCGATGCACTTGCCAAGCTGCCTGGTGCCTCCGAGGCCGAACGGTCGCCCTTGCCCGGCGGCGGCTATATCGTACGGTTGACCGACCCTTCCGGCTTTCGCGTCGATGCAATATGGGGCCAGGCGCCAGCTTCGACGCTGTCGCACCGGCCGCCATTGCCGTTCAACTCCGTGGATGCGGCCGTCCGGATTAACGGGACGCAGCGACCGCCTGAGTGCTCGCCAGAAGTTATCCGGCTCGGGCATGTCGTGCTCGAACTCGCTGACTATCAGAAGACCTGCGCATGGTATACGCAGCATTTCGGCTTCATCCCGAGCGATGTGCAGGTGCTTCCCGAAGGCTCGCCCGTCGTCGCATTCATGCGGCTCGATCTTGGTGGCAAGCCGGCCGATCACCATACGCTCGCGCTTGCACAAGGCTTCCTGCCCACCTACAGCCATAGCGCCTACGAAGTCGTCGATGCAGACGCGGTCGGCATGGGCCAGCGCGTCTTGCGCGAGAAGGGCTGGACGCATGCGTGGGGAATCGGCCGGCATATTCTGGGCAGTCAGATCTTCGACTACTGGCAGGACCCTTGGGGCGACAAGCACGAGCACTACTGCGACGGCGATCTCTTTACTGCCGATGCGCCAACCGGTGTCCATGCCGTGAGCCGTGAGGCGATGGCGCAATGGGGCCCGACAATGCCGCGCAGTTTCACAAAACCCAAATTCACGCCTGCGAGCGTCGTGGCGCTCTTCAGGAACCTGCGCCGCAGCCCCGATCTGACGCTGAGCAAGCTGCGCTCGCTGGCAAAGCTTTTCGCCTGAACCAATCCCTTCCATAGAATCCGGAGATCTAAAAATGGCACTTCACGTTCTGCATTATTTGCATCAAGGCCGCGCCCAGTGGGGCGTGGTCACTAATGGCGCTATCACGCCGATTCCCGGCGAATTCAGGTCGACCGCCGAGTTTATCGAGGCCAATCCGGTTGAACGGCTGCTGGTGCTCGACGGTCGGACGATTCCCGAGTCGAAGGTCCAATGGTTGTCGCCCGTGACTGCCACCCAGCAGTTCATCTGCCAGGGCGCGAATTATCGCCAGCATATGATCGAGTCCGGCATGGACCCGGATGTGAAGAAATTCAACATGATCTTCACGAAGGCGACGAGCTGCATCGTTCCAGCCGACTCGGCCGTCGTGAAGCCAAATGAAGTCCGGTTCCTCGACTATGAGATCGAACTCGGTCTCGTCCTCAAACGCGACGTTACGTCCCGCGAGACCGTCACCGACGACAACCTGCATGAGTACATCGCCGGCGCCGTGATCGTGAACGACTACTCCGCGCGCGACATCCAGATTCCGCAGATGCAGTTCTACAAGGGCAAGAGCTATCGCACGTTTGGCCCTGTCGGCCCTTACCTTTGCCTGCTGGAGAAACAGGATATTCCAAAGCTGAAGGAGCTTGTGCTGACGCTGACGGTAAACGGAACTGTCCGCCAGAATGACTCCACTGCGGGTCTCGTCTACGGCCCGGCAGAGACCTTGACGGAGCTTTCCGGCATACATGACCTGCGCGCTGGCGACCTGCTCGCGACCGGGACGCCGTCCGGCTGTGCGCTGAGCGTTCCGTCGCCCGAAAAGCAGCGCGTTGCGGCGCAGCTGCCTGAAGCGGAAAAATGGCGTCTCTTCCTGAAGATGCAGGAGGAGAGGCCACAGTACCTGCGGGTTGGTGACGTCGTGGAGGCGTATATCGCCAGCTCTGACCGCTCGATCAATCTGGGCGTACAGCGTAACGTCGTCGTGGAAGAGGCAGCATGACAGGCGTCGCAAACGTACACGATGTCCTTGCCATTGAAACGCGGAGGCAACCAGCGGATCTTCCGTCGAGTACCTACGAGATGATCTGTCGGGGCGCGGCCCTCAATCCGTCTGCGCCCGCACTTTCGTTCTTTGCAACGGCCGACGACTACAGGAATGCCGAGTGCTGGACGTATAGTGAACTGGTGCACGATGTCACGCGAACCGCCAACATGCTTGCACGCCTGGGAGTACAGCGCGACTCAGTTGTCGCATACGTCCTGCCCAACCTTCCTGAAACGCATTTTGTGATCTGGGGCGGGGAAGCTGCCGGAATCGTCTGCGCGATCAATCCGCTGCTTGAGAGCGAAGCCATCGGTGAATTGCTCAACGCTTCATGCGCGAGCGTGCTCGTAACCTTGGCGCCGTTCCCCGAAACTGACCTTTGGCAGAAGGTGCAAGCGGTACTGCACAAAGCCCCTTGCCTGCAGGAACTGGTGCTCGTGAATCTGGCCGACCGCATGCCGGGCGAAAAGCGATTCGCGGCCCGAATGCTGCAACATGGAGAGTGTTCAAGACTGCATGGTCCTGGCGGCGTTCACAGTGCCGTTCCTTCGCATGTTGGGATACACGATTTCAGCACCGCAATCGCGAGGGAGGACGGGGAGGCGCTCAGCAGCACGCGTCGAGTGAGCCTCGACGATGTATCGTCCTTCTTCTGCACAGGCGGCACCACGGGGCTGCCAAAGATTGCAATTCGCCGGCACGGCAACGAGGTGGCCAATGCGTGGAACGCAGGTCAATTCTTCGGCGAAAGCATCGGTCCGGGAAAAACGATTTTCTGCGGATTGCCGCTTTTCCACGTCAACGCCGTGATGGTGACAGGTCTGCTGGCGTTCTCGCGTGGTGCCCACGTCGTGCTCGGCACACCGCAAGGTTATCGGGGCGAAGGCGTCGTCAAGCGCTTCTGGGAAATCGTCGAGCATTACCGCATCAACTTCTTCAGCGGTGTCCCGACACTGTACGGCTCGCTGCTGGACGTTCCGGTTGGCGAACGGGATATCAGTTCGCTCGAGTATGGACTGTGCGGTGCCGCCCCCATGCCGGTCGAATTGCTTCGCACCTTCCAGGATCGCACAGGAATCAGAATCCTCGAGGGCTACGGCCTCACGGAAGGCACCTGCGTTAGCAGCGTGAACCCACCGCTTGGCGAGCGCAGGGTCGGTTCGATTGGTCTTCGTCTGCCCGGTCAGGCCATGAAAGCCGTGGTGATCGATGAGAGCGGCCGGTATGTACGGGATTGCGTTGCGGATGAGGTCGGCCAGCTGGTTATCTCCGGACCGAACGTGTTCGCTGGCTATACCCGGCCGGGGCAGAACAGTGGCATCTGGATGGAGACTGGTGAGGGCGGCCGCTGGCTCATTACCGGCGATCTGGGACGCTGCGACGCCGACGGCTACTTCTGGCTCACCGGCCGGAAGAAGGAGCTGATTATCCGGGGCGGACACAACATCGACCCCGCGGCAATCGAAGAACCATTGCATCGCCATCCCGCAGTACAGATCGCCGCAGCCGTAGGCCGTCCCGATATGCACGCGGGCGAGTTGCCGGTTGCCTATGTCCAGCTGAAGCCGGGCACAATGGCAACCGAAGCGGAATTGGCCGAGTTTCTGCGTCACGAGATCAACGAACGCGCCGCGTTGCCAAAGGGGATACGAATCGTGGATGCGATGCCGCTGACGGGCGTCGGCAAGATCTTCAAGCCGGCGCTGAAACGGCGCGAAACGGCAGACGCCCTGGAGTCAGCCCTCGTAGAAGCTGGCGTCGAGGATGCAACCGTTAGCCTCATTGATGACACCTCGCGCGGAATTTCACTTCACGTCGAACTTGGCGACCCCGCGTTCGAAGCATTGGCGACTTCCGCGCTCGGACGCTTTCCGTTCGCATTTTCGATCTCGGCCGACGGGAGACAGCCAAAGGCGGAGCAGGCGACGGGGACGGACCCGGCAGCGACAGATGCGCAGGGCAGCCCAACGTGAGACGAGCCACGACATCAAAGGGACGCGTTCGGTCATGCGCCCGGATTAAAGGTTAGTCAGGCTTACGCGACGCGATGACACGATTCAAATGCTTGCCGGTGCCTATAAATCAGGAACCCTAATTGTGTGGAAGGAAAGTATGGGCGTTACATCAAAAAGGTCTTTGCGTTCGCAGGTTGAAAAATGGCTCGGGCCGACTTCTTCGACGCCGGTTCGGGTTACCCGATTCAGCCGTGCACGTTCGAATCAGAGACCGTGCGTGCGCATCGAGCTACTGCTGCCGACAGGCCCGCTTGGATTCTTCTTCTTCCGGCACCGCGACGGCACGTGGTGCGTGTTCCCACCTGAGACGGAACGCGTGGCCATGCACGCTTACCAGGGTGCAGGGCGATCGGAGTGTGTGGCATGTCTAGCTGTACCAAAGGAATAAAGCAATCAATTAAGCAGAGTCAGCCGCAACACCAATGATTCATAAAAATTTCCAGACATAGCGACAGGAGAGAGACATGAGGAATTACAAACGCGTAATCAGTTCGATCGGTATGGCGGCTTGCATCTGCTCGGCCGCGGTTATCGACGATGCCCATGCGCAGTCTGCCGGAAGCATAACGCTGTCGACAGGATGGCTTCACATTGCACCACAGGGCGACGCAACGCCACTGACCGTGGAAAGCATTGGCGGCGTAGCGGTGAATCAGCAGCTATCTGGTAGCGGAGCGCATGCCAGCTCGACGGATACGGTGGGAATTACCACCGAGTACTACATCACGGACAACATTGGTGTCGCCATGCTTTTCGGATTACCGATGAAAGTGAATCTGGTTGGCGACGGGACGCTACAGAAGTACGGCAACCTCGGCACGACAAAGCCGATGCCGCCCGCCATCGAAGTTCGATACCACCTGTTTTCAGCCGAATCAAAATTCCGTCCGTTCATAGGGCTCGGCGTGAACTATACGTGGTTCACCCAGGTTCGGACAACCAATAGCCAGTTTGTCACTGATAGCCTTGGCCCAGGCGGCTCGGCACGTGCGACACTCAGTTCATCATGGAATCCTGTATTCGAGGTCGGGGCAAATTACGCGATTACAAAACACTGGTCGGTCGGAACCTCTCTCGGCTACGTTCCGGTGAAGACCCACCTTACGTTATACGGGCAGACCGCAACGGGAACGCAGATCGTTTCCAGATCGACGCTCCGGCTCAATCCACTTAACGTCTTCCTGAGCGTCGCCTATACGTTCTAGCGTGCACAGGTCGTCGATGCGCCAATCGCGGGTTTGAACGTCATTGAAGGGTCGGGTGCTGCCATTTGAGGTACGGGAGCATCGGCCGAACGGTGATTGGGAGCACTCGGACAATAGGTGCCGTTCGCGCAACACAGAAGGCCGTCATTCCAACGACCGCGTAGCCATTGATTGGGCGCTTGGCTCTGCCGTGGCTTTCTGCTATACAACTAGACGTCGTCACGCAGGAGGTGCCAATGCCGCTCATTGTCCGATCTGCAAACGCTGTCTCACCGAGGCCGCAAACTCTCGAGGTCAATATTTTGTGAGCGCGAGAATGGGCGCCTGCACGCGAAGCCATTCCTGGCGACGTGGCCACCCTTTGCAGGTCGACGGTACAGCGCAAATGGGCCACTTTGCAAGGAACGAGCCTCATCCTGAGTTCAGGGAATACGGCTTGCTCGCATCAAATCATCCAATGATACCGGAGACCGACATGGACACGGCGCATATGGATATGCCTGGCATGACTCACGATGACAGCACGATGCCTAAAAAAACTGAGCAACAAATGCCTTAAAGTTTGCCAGCGCCAGACGGCCGATGCTCTGCGCGCTCGGCAACATCCTTGCCCGCACTCGCCACGTCAAGTACAGAGGGCCGCTGTCCGTGGTTTGCTATGCACTGTCCGCGTCACAATCCTGGGCCATCTTTGTCGTCGGCCCCGGCCACACAAGTCTGGTTGCGTCCTCGCCGCTTTGCCGCATATAGCGCTCTATCCGCGGTTGCAACCAGGTTAAGGCTGTCTCCGCCACTGTCCACTTGTTGCGCCGCCACTCCGCAACTGACAGTGACAATACCAGCGGCGGAAGCGCCATGTGGAATCTGGAGACTTTCAACGGCCTGCCGGATGCGCTCGGAAACTACGCGCGCTCCGTCCGGGTCGGTTTCCTTCAGAATCAATGCAAACTCATCCCCACCGTAGCGCGCGACTGTGTCTCCAGGACGTTTCGCCGAGGATGCAATAGCTTGTGCTATTGCGCGCACACATTCATCGCCAGCCTGATGACCGTATCGGTCGTTGTAGCTCTTGTATCCGTCGATATCGACCATGACAATCGCGACAAAACTGCGGCCTTCTTTCCAGAACTCCGGCTGCGATTGAAGTGCCAGTTCGCGGTCGAAGTACCGACGGTTAAAAACGCCGGTCAGTCCGTCCCGGAAGGCAAACGCATGCAGTTGACTTCGCTCATCTGCGAGGCGTTCCTCTGCCGCCCGGCGCTCCGTAATGTCGTGCGCTGTCGCCGTGAGCTCCTGAGGGCTTGCCGCGAAACCTTTCGATGACATGGCGAAGGTGCATTCCATCCACAGCACCTGGCCATCTATGCGCTGGAAGCGAATCACTTGGGAAGCCTCGGCCGCACCCATCGCCATGCTCCTAATTGTCGCAGCGAGGGCATCGCGGTCGTCGGACAGAACCAGGTCCGGGAGGTGCAAACCAACAAGGTTTTCAGGGGCAATTCCTATCACCGCCGTAGCGCGTGGTGAAACGTAGGTGAGCCTGCCATCGGGCGCCATGCTCATGACGATATCGGTCGCGTTCTCTGCCACTATCCGATATCGCTGCTCGAGGTCACGGAACATTGCAAGGAGGCGGCTACGCCCCGTCTGCGTGGCGCTGATAGGTAAGGCAATGCCCATTGCCGCGACGAGAAAAAGTTGGACCGCAAAGACGCGGCTGTGCATGTTCCCATAGGGAAAGGTCCATAGCGGTCCCGACCCGCTAACAGTGAACGACACCGCAATCCCCAGGCACAGGAGCAACCCGACCATCAAGCCTGCCATGTCTGCCTGAAACGCCAGTAACACGATGGGCAGAAGCGCCCAGTACAAATGCGGAAAGTGATTTTGCCCGAATACGCCGGTCGTGATGACGCAAACCAGGAGCAGGAGGCACCCCGTCCTTCGCCGACGCTCGACACGCAGCAGTTGGGTCACCTCCCCGGTCCAGAAGACGATGGCGGCGGGCGTCAATATGGCGAGGCTCAAGGCATCCGAGAGGAACCAGTTGCAAAAGTTTTGCAGCAGATGGCCGACCAGCTGTTCGTGCAGCATGGACGTCACAAGCAGCCCGGACACAGCCGGCGCGAGCAACACTGCACCGGCCATGAATTTCACGAGAGGCTTTGGACGAAGCAGTTCGGCGACCGTTGAGATAGGCGGGGCGAATGCCAACGCCACCAGCACCTCGAGGAGGTTGGCGCACAAATATGAGACGGACACGAATAGACGTTCACCAACCAGAAGGCCGGCGCTTAGATAGCCCAGTAAGCCCCCGGCAAATGCCCAGCATCGCTGTCTGTGCGGTGCCACTAATATTTGCGCAAGGAGGGCGGCATTGGTCAACCAGATTGGACCGATTTCTCCAGCTGTTGCCTTGAGCGCCCTGCTGACCAGGCTCGTCGCCGTCGTCACCGCCAATGCGAGCACCATGGCCCGGACAGCGTTGTCCCAGCCTGGTGGCAGCATTGTTTCGACCAGTGTGCTCGACCGGGTAGGCGGCTTCTCGGATGGCTGTCCCAATTGTCTTCTCTCAGGTTCTTGTTATTGCGAACTCGGGCGGACGCCTCCTTGAATCGCGCCGTTCTTTCAGGCTATTGTGAACGAAGCACCGACATGCAACTACAAGTCGACCTCAAGTTGTCCGCGGCCACCACTAATGCGAAGTTTCCATCAATTCAGTGCTTACCATTGATTCCGTATCGGCGGAAACCTGTTCGGGAAACTTCCACGTTTACCCGCAGTCACTGCTTTCGGTTCAACACAGGAATTGCGCCTTGACAGCGTATGCTCACGCGTAACCTCACACCCAACGGCTTGCCCGGATACTGAGCGGAGTACCCCAAGCATGCTCACCAGCGTAGGGAGTTGCTGCAGATGTGCAAGACATTCGCCAGGCTGACTCGGACAGAACCTTCGCAACCTGTGAATCGGCGTTTCCAGCGCCTTGCCGCGACGACCCTTGTGGCGATTACCGGTCATGCCGATGACGCAGGCAGGAGGCAGCCCTCGAAAAGCACTTGGATGTCCATGTGCCCAAGCCCGGCAATGCAAGCAAGCTTGAGCAGTTTCTGATTAGGCTTGGAGCGGATGACCAGGGTCTGCAGACATCCGCACGACCTGCCACGAAAAAATAAGTGTTCTTCGGTGCGTGCGCTTTGTCGGTGCTGGAAACTGCGCGACTCTCATGCCTTCGGCGCCGTGGTCGTATCGATCAAGGCATGCGCAGCTTGCCCGCTTCCCTCCAGACTGAAGCAGGGTCCAGGGCAGGCAGCGTCGACATCCCGCCGCCGTGGACCGTCGACCATCCCCGTCCTCGAACGATGCGCAACGCGCTCGCTGGCCGTCACCGTGAGAGCGGCTAGTATCATTCATAGGGGCGCAAAGAATGGAGATTCTGCAATGGATGACGGACTTGATAGACGAGAACTGCTGCTTCACCTCGGGGACATGCTCGAAGCTTTGAGCTGTTTGACCAGGGCAGGTCGGCCGGATGCGCTGGTGGCTCAACTTGCGAAGGAGCAAGATTCGTTGCAGGACTTCGGGTTCCTCCGGGCGCTTGCCCCGAAGATGACGGTAGCCGAGTTCAGCGCACGCGTTGCCAGCGCATTCTTCCTGTGGCCAAAAGAGCTGCTTGACTCTGAGCTCAACAGGAATTTGCTGGGGTCAACCGTTCAGCACGACCTCTTTGACGGCAACCGCGACGGCTGGAAGGCGTATGTCGCCCACATGCAGAAGAGGGTGAAGTGGTATGGAGCTGGGCTTCCCGAAATAAAAGCGGACGCCCCGTCCGGACTGACGCTCGATGCCGCTGAGGATGCGAGTCCGGTCGAAGCGTCTGTCGGGGCAGCGCCAGCTACTGAGTGGGATGCGCCCGACGAGAAGAAGGGTTGGCCTTGGCCCCAGCCAGGCTCGACGTCCTGATGCACTGCTGCTCGCACCAGGAAAGAACCAGAGACAAACGGAAGCTTTAGTCCGGGGCACTCAGGTTTGTGTTTCCTTCGTTCGCTGCTCAATTCACCGTCCCCGTGAGGGTACAGACGGAGGGCGGCAGCGAGCGCCTACCGGTGCAGAGAATGGCAAGGACTCAATTGGCAGGAAGAGGCGAAGGACAGTTTCAGGTGGGAACGAGACCACCCTCCGGGTAAGCTCCGCCAGCGGGCTTTTCGTAGCGGGCAAGTGCCGCCTGGAACACTGCTTCCTCCTCAGGCATCGTGGCTGGGGTCAGTCCGGCATCCGCCCGTACGCGCTCCATTTCCTCTGTTCCAGCGCTGAAGTATGCTCGTAAGTGCGCGCCGCATCACATCGTGGCGTCGCGACGAGACAGGAGCATGTCATGAAGCCCTTCCCGGCAACGGCGCGCGGCGGTAGCGCCCTTGCACTGCTTGCGCTGTCCGGCTGCTACTACGTCGGCCCCGGCTATTATCCATACGGATACTATCCCGCCGTTCCTGGTGTCGCTACCCAGCACGAAGTCCCTGCTCAAAGCTACGGCTTGTCGAACGGCGCGGACGCCCAGAACATCCCGCCCGCATCGCCGAGTGAACCCGCGTATGTCTTCCCGGCGCCCATGTACGTCGTGCCCGCCTACTACCCTGCGTACTATCCTCCCTACCCGTGGTATGGCTGGCCCGGCTGGTGGGGGCCGTCGGTGTCGTTCAACTTCGGCTACTGGGGTGGTGGACATGGCCACTGGGGCGGTCATGGCGGGCACGGAGGCGGGCATGGCCATTGAACCGCCCCAGGTTCCGCCATCGCGCTGCGTAACCGCGAGAGCTGCAGTCAAGCAGGCAGAAGAAAAGTGTGAGCCGAAGCGCGTTGTTTTCGCCGCATTTGGTGACCGTTTATCGGCTTCGCCACGATACACACCGCAAACCAGACGGAGCGAGCGCTATCGGGATTGCTCGCCCTTTGGGCTACGAAGTTCTGTGAGCAACCATACGGCGGAGCCGGTGCCCGCACTCTCACCCGCCGGGCACTTCAGGCGGCGTTCGGTCCAGCGCTTCCTTTCCGACGGCTGAAGCATTTCGTTGACGAAGCGTCCCGCGCGCGCCAGCCAAACGCGGCCGGATGGATCCGCGCTTGGCGCAAGCGTAGTCAGCCAGACGTTGGGGCCGGCCGACGGGCTGGTCGTTTCCGGTACCGCGATGGCGGGCGTGGGCGCTTCTGCGCTCTCCGCCGGGCCCGGCTCGTCCGGGGGGGCGAACCTGAAGCGCCGGTGCTGCTTCAGCAGGCGGATCAGCACCGTGGCGGGCGCCGCTGCGCGATCGGAGGCAACCACCCTGAGCCGTCCGCGCTCCCAGTACTCGACGGCCGCATCGTCATCGAGCAGCAGCGCGAATACGACGGGATGGTCGCGTTTCGCGTCGGCGAGCGACGGACAACCCCTCGCGAGGACGGCAGCACGGATGTCGTCACGGGTGACGGCAGCGGGGCGCGGCATGGCGGGTCTCCAGCGCGCTGGCCAGCGGTGCCGGGACGGCACGTCCATGCAGCGCAGGCGGGAAATTCCACTTTAGATTACGCGCCTGACGCCAGAAAACCGTTTTCCGGCCGGGAATGGCACCGGTTGCCGCGATACCAGCTGGCGAAGGCCATTGGCGCACTGTGCGCCGGAGACCGCCTCGGGTATCGGACCTGCCGCTGGTGCCAGTCGGGGCCGTTTCACTTCGGCGGGCGTCAACCGGTCCGTATCGGCGGCAACCCGCCGCATGAGTGGGTGCACGCCGAGTACGCCGGCCATCTTCTCAGTCTTGCCAGGCGTAGGGGACTTCAGTCGACGACTCGCGCTCGACGCTATGAGCTTGCGTGGGGCATCTCTTGTTCGGGCGAATCGGCAAAGCACCACGTAGCACCGATGATTCGACTCATGGGAAGGAACATGCAGATCGGCGTCCCACCATTCGACGTGGTGAGCCTTGAGCCGAAGAGGATGTGCGAAGTACTGTCCAGGATCTATGGCGACGGCGAGCGTGTGAAAGCGATTCGCCATACTGCGCCGACGATACCCCCATTGGAATCGTATCCCCAAGGCGCGTTCGCCGTCGCATCGACGCAAAGCCGGTGAGACACGTCCGATGCGGCCTCCATTGCGTGGGACGTCCGCTTCCGGCTTGTTGTGAAAGACTTCTGTGGGTCGACCTGAGCCGGACGCCGAGCGACCTGCGGCGGATCGATTATCCATTCAGCATCGGACCGGCCTCGGCCACTAGCTGCCGTTGACGCAATATGCGAAGGCGTCATTCCAACGTTCGCTCCGATGCCCGCCAGATGATCGAACGTGAGCAAGTCGGCCATTGCGGTCTTTGGGTCGATAGCCGGGCCCGGTCGGCGCGACCGCGTCGGCGCAGTTGACGTGTGCGAAAGATCGCCCATCTGCGGCTCTCGAAAGGGTCGAAGCCACCGGGCGACCGCTGAACTCGTCAAAATGGCCCCCCCATCCCCGTGCAGCGCCGCCTCCATCCACGGCAGCCCAGTCCTTATCCACCAAGGGTTTCAGCCCGGTAGCCCAGTGCGTTGGACTCACTGGTAAACCACTATCGCGCGTGGATTGGTATGCCAGTACTGTCAGACAGGAACGCGTATACGCATGCCCTTCTTTTCGCTTCGAGGAGGCGCCATTGAAAAGCTCCTTCTGCAAGTCCGATCCAGTCCCGCTATAGCAACTCCGCAAGGTTCCGTGCTTCACGCACACGGTGCCGGCAGTCCACGACCAGCCATGTGCGCAGGCAATCGGTACGTCCAATCGAACAAAAAGGAGGCAACATGCTTTCAGGAATCCACGTGCTTCGAGCGGCGGCGAGCGCCGCATTGGCGCTCTGCGCAAGCGGGGCTTTCGCGCAGGCTTCGATCGTTTCAGGGCCGCCCAGCGATCCCACCTGCATGGTCCCCTGGAAGAGCGACACGAAGTTCATCAAGTATCCGAAGAAGAACGGGCCTTACCGGATCGCACTCGTGAACGGCTATATCGCGAACACCTGGCGTATCCAGATGATCAGGACGGCCAAGGCCTATACCGCGCAACCGGCCGTTGCCGCCAAGCTCAAGGAATTCAAGGTCGTCTCGACCGGCGAGGACGTTCCGGCGCAGATCTCGGCCGTCAACAACTTCATCGATGCCGGCTATGACGCCGTCATCGTGAACGCGCAGAATCCCTCCTCATTCGGCCCCGCGATCCGCCGCGCGAAGAACGCCGGTGTGGTGCTGGTCGCTTTCGACAACACGCTCGACAGCGCAGACGCGATCAATGTCAACGTCGACCAGTATGGGCTCGGCGCGCTGTGGGCCAAATGGCTCGCGGGCCATCTGCCGAACGGAGGCAAGGTGCTCGAAGTTCGCGGGGTGGCGGGCACGTCGGTTGACACGGACCGGCACAATGGTTTCACGAAAACGCTGGACGACACCGGCAAGAAGTGGAACGTCGTCCAGGTCTACGGCAAGTGGGACGACGGGGTCGCGCAAAAGGTCGCCGCCGACGCGATTGCCGTGCAGGGTCATTTCGACGGCATATCGGCGCAAGGCGGCGACACGGGCGTCGTGCGCGCGATGATCGATGCGAAACACCCGTTCGTGCCTTTCGGCGGCGAGACGGAGAACGGCTTTCGCAAGTTCTGCGCGCAGTATGGGAGCCAGGGCCTGAAGTGCACGTCGGCGGGCACCGGGCCCGCGCAGGTGGCCGTGGCAATCAAGACGGCACTCGCTGCACTGGATGGCCAGACGATTCCCGTGGCGATCAAGCTGCCGCTCGACGTCACCGACGATTCGATGCTGAAGTCGGGCGTCAACTATTTTCCGAACGACTCCGACAACTTTTTCGTCGGCAACTCGTTTCCGACATGCGGCATCAATTTCTCTGCGCAGGAAATCATGAAGCAGAACCAGGGCAACCAGTGACCGGATGATGGCCCGCGCTGTGACCGGAGACGAAGCATGCTGCAGGATGCAGAGCAGCCGTTCTTTCAGATGTCTGGCGTGTCGAAAAGCTACGGCGGCGCCGTCGCGCTGGATCACGCCGAACTCACGGTGCGCAGAGGCCGCATTCACGCGATCCTCGGCGAGAACGGCGCGGGCAAGTCCACGTTGCTGAAGGTGATGTCCGGCGTCGTGCAGCCGGACGAGGGCACGATGCATTTCGATGGCCGGGAGGTCTCGTTCGCGTCGCCTGCCGAGGCGAACGCGGCCGGTATCGTCTGCGTGTATCAGGAACTGTCGCTGATCCCCGACTTGAGCGTGGCGGATAACATCTACGCTGCGAACCCGCCGCGACGTTTCGGGATGATCGACCGGCGGGCCCAACGCCGCCAGGCCGAGGAGGCGCTCGCGCGAGCGGGCGCCGCCGACATCAATCCGCTTGCGAAAGTCCGGGACCTGCCGCTGTCGCGCCAGCAGATGGTCGAGCTCGCGAAGGGGCTGGCACACGCGCCGCGCATTCTGATCCTCGACGAAGCCACCTCGGCGCTGACCGCGGCCGACGTCGCGCGCGTGATCGAGGTGCTCAAGCGCCTGCGCGAAGAGGGGCTCGCGCTGCTGTTCATCTCGCACCGCATGCACGAGGTGAAGGCGCTCGCGGACGAATGCACGGTCTACCGGAACGGTCGCCATGTGATGAGCTTCGAAGCCGGCACGCGCTCCGACAATGAGGTTGTCGAAATGATGATCGGCCGGAAGTACCAGCATGCGTTTCCTGCAAAACCCGCGACCAAACCGGCGGACCATCCCGCGGACGCCCGCAGCACCGCGCCGGTTCTCGCCTGTCATGATCTCGCATGGAGCGACACGCTGCGGGGCATCAGCTTTTCGTTGAAGTCCGGTGAAATCCTCGGACTGGGCGGCCTCGACGGACAAGGCCAGCGCGAACTGCTGCTCGCGCTGTTTGGCGTGTTGCGCGGCTGCGCTGGCAAGATCGAGATCAACGGCAAAGCCGTGTCGATCGGGAGCCCGACGGCCGCACGCGCCAACGAAATCGGTATGGCGCTGATACCCGAGGACCGCAAGACCGAAGGCTTGATGTTGCCGATGTCGGTACGCGAGAACCTGTCGTTTGCCGCACTCGATCGCATGTCCACCGCGGGCATAATCGATCGCGACCGCCAGCAGTCGCTCGTCGAGCAGATGATGGAGCTGCTTGCGATCAAGTCGTTCAGCCTCGACGCGCCCGTGGGCTCGCTGTCGGGCGGCAACCAGCAGAAGGTCGTCATCGCGAAGTGGCTGATGCGGCAGCCGAGAATCCTGCTGCTCAGCGACCCGACGCGCGGTATCGACGTCGGCACCAAGCAGGAGCTCTACCAGCTGCTCAGGCGTCTTGCCGACGAAGGCGCCGCGATCGTCTTCTATTCGACCGACTATGACGAGCTGATCGGCTGCTGCGACCGCGTGCTCGTACTGTACGAAGGCAGGATCAAGAAGGAACTCGTCGGCTCGGCGATCACCGAGCAGAACCTGATTGCCAGTGCTCTCGACCTGCCCGTCGGACAGATTGTGCCTTCCACGGGAGTGGCGCTATGAGCGGGCTGCGTTACTGGTATGCGGAGAATCGCGGAGCGGTGTTCGCGTTCGGCCTGTTCGTGCTGATGTTCGCGATCTATCTCGTCAACTATCCGTCGGCGTTGTCGGCCAACGTATTTCAGACGGCAGCGAACAAAGCGGTACTACTCGCGCTCGTCTCGATGGGGCAGGCGCTCGTCGTGCTGACCGCCGGCATCGACCTGTCGATCGGCATGACGCTGGTGCTGACGAATTGCATCGGGTCGTGGATCGTCACGGGCGACTCGCTGCACAGCGCGCTCGGCATCGCCGGCGTGCTCGGGGCGGGTGCGCTGTGCGGCGCGCTGAACGGCGTGATCATCATTTTCGGCCGGCTGCAGCCGATCGTGACGACGATTGCGACGGGCGCCGTCTACTACGGATTGGCGCTGCTGCTGCGCCCTGTGCCCGGCGGATCGATCAACGAGGACCTCGCCGACGCACTGACGGGCAAGGTCGCCGGCGTTCTGCCAGCGAGCTTGGTGATTCTGCTCGCCGCGATCGTGATCGTCTGGATTCCTTTCAAACGCTCGGCGATCGGGCGAGCGGCATACGCGACCGGATCGTCCGAACCCGCGGCTTTCCTGTCCGGCATGCCGATCCGCCGCGCGAAGTTCGCGAGCTATACGCTGGCCGGCCTGCTCGCGGCAGTCGGCGGCCTGTTTCTGACGTTCTTCACGGACACCGGCGACGCGAGCCTCGGCAGCGCGAACTCATACACGCTGTTTTCGATCGCCGCGATAGTGATCGGCGGCGTGTCGCTGCTCGGCGGCAAGGGCAGCGCGATCGGCGCGATCTTCGGCGCATTCGCGTTCCGTTGCATCGGCGATCTGCTGTTCGTGTTCAACGTCGATGCGCTGTGGCAGCCGCTATTTCAGGGCATGATTCTTCTGCTTGCTGTCGCGATCGGCGCGTGCGGATTGTTCAGGGTGCGCAACCGTCTGGAGTGGTTTCAATGAGCCACGCTTCCGCGACCGGCCGGACCACGTTCGTGTCGAGGCTCACCCGCAGAATCGACAAACCGATCGTGATCGCATTCGCGTGCATCGTCGCGCTGCTGCTCGTCGGCGGGATGTTTTCGCGCAACTTCACGTCGCCGGAATATATCCTGCTGCAACTGAAGGTCGGCGCATTCCTCGGCATCATTGCGACCGGCCTGATGATGGTGATCCTGCTCGGCCACATCGACCTGTCGCTGCCGTGGACGATCACCGTCGGCGCGATGATGGCGTGCGCGGTCGCGGGGCACGGCGATCTCGGGCGCGTCCTCGCGATTCCGGTCGGGATCGGTTGCGGCGTGCTGATCGGCATCGTCAACGGCATCCTCGTCGCACTGCTGCGCATTCCGTCGATGATCGCGACGCTTGCGACCAATGCGGTCGCGCAGGGCATCATGATTGTCTATACGGGCGGATCGTCGCCGCAGGATTCCGCGCCGGAGGTGATGCGCTGGCTCGCGGCGGGCTGGCTCGTACCGGGCGTGCCGAATGCCGTCGCGCTGTGGGTGGTGATCGGCGGCTCCACGATGTTCCTGCTGTCGCGCACGACCTTCGGCCGCGCGCTATACGCGATCGGCAACACCGAGCGCGCGGCGTATCTTTCTGGCATCGATACGCGGCTCGTCACGGTGACCGCCTTCGCTGTGTGCAGCGCGTTCGCCGCGTTCGGCGGCGTGCTGCTCGCGGGCTATGCGTCGAAGGCCGCACAGTCGATGGGCGATGCTTACCTGTTGCCGGCGATCGCGGCGGTCGTGCTCGGCGGCACGTCGATTCTGGGTGGACGGGGTTCATACTTGGGCACGGTGGCCGGCGCGATCCTCATCA
Source organism: Paraburkholderia sp. RL17-347-BIC-D (assembly GCF_046027915.1). Taxonomy (NCBI): domain Bacteria; kingdom Pseudomonadati; phylum Pseudomonadota; class Betaproteobacteria; order Burkholderiales; family Burkholderiaceae; genus Paraburkholderia; species Paraburkholderia sp. RL17-347-BIC-D. Next base: position 7,683 of record NZ_JARESS010000021.1, on the reverse strand, counting down.
CACTGCTGCAATCGATCCTCTCGGTCGCGCAGATGCCGGAGGCGGGGCGTCAGATCATCTACGGCGTGGTGATCGCGGCGATGCTCCTGCTGTATGGGCGAAGCAAGCGAGAGGCGTAGGTCGAGCCGCTGGCCCGCCAGTCGCGCTCAATCAACGATTGCAACCGGGCCAGGAGCGGTCAGTTACCGGCGTTATTCGAATGACCGCAGCTGGGTCGGCAATGGACATTTATTCCGCAACATCCGGACCGGGAGCTAATGTCTCATACCAAATCAAGAACGATAACGAAGCGAGTCGATGACGACACGTACAGCGACCGGAAGTTGGCGTCGGTCGGGATAATAGAGGAAGCTTCCCGCTAGCGTGACAGACCATCCCTCTAACACTTGCGTCAATGTGCCTGACTTCAGGTGGGGTTGCACCTGTTCTTTGAGAACATAGGCGAGGCCGTTTCCCGCCAGGGCGGCATGGATAAGGATATCGCTGTCATTGGAGATAAAGACCGGATCGACTGGCACCTGGACGGATCGGCCCTCTCGCTCAAAGTCCCAGAAATGGAGGGCCTTCGAACTTGGTCGTTGATATCCCAGACATGCATGGCCGGCCACATCGTCCGGAGTGAGCGGCGCGGCATTGTTCTTCAGGTACGAGGGCGATGCAACCACCGCGGTTCGGTAGTCAGCACCGATGCGAACTGCCACCATGTCCTTAGCCAATAGTTCGCCATTTCGGATGCCCATGTCGAAGCCAGCCGCGACGATGTTTGCCAAGGAATCATCTACCGACAATTCAACTACGACCTCAGGATAGTCGCGCCGAAGTTGTGTGAGCTTCGGCACGACGAACATAAGCGCTGCCGTGCGATGAACACTGATACGGACACGGCCTGCTGGCCGGCTTCGATTGTCCGCAAGCGTGGTCAAGCCTGCCCCGATCTCGATGAAAGCGGGCCGCAACCGGCTCAACAGCTTTTCTCCCGCAGCGGTCGGTGCGACGTTTCTTGTGGTTCTATTGAGCAGCTTGACGCCGAGGCGCGCCTCCAGCAAGCGAATGGAATGACTGAGAGCAGAAGCGGAAACACCGAGCCGCGCGGCTGCACGCGTGAAGCTGGATTCCTCGGCGATGGTTGCAAAAGTTAGCAGATCGGCCAGATCCTCGCGGTTCATTGTTGAGTCTCGCTCATGATTTCATACAAAATTATGTCACTAATCAACAAAGCCGACAGGCACTAGACTGCTGGAACTGATGACAGTCCGACGCAATAAGGCGTCGTGCAGTGCGCAGGAGGATCGATGACAGCAAAGATGATCGCAGTGGTGACGGGTGCGAGCAGAGGCGCCGGAAAGGGCATCGCGATCGCGCTTGGAGAAGCCGGGGCCACGGTCTATGTCACCGGGCGCAGTGCCACTGGGGGCGAAACGCCCTTCGGCGGTTCAGTAGATGAAACAGCCGAACTCGTGTCTCGCGCAGGCGGGACAGGAATAGGAGTTGTGCTCGATCACGCAGACGATCTGGCAGTGGCAGATTTCTTCGCCGAGATCCGTCGTCAACACGGCCGTCTCGATATCCTCGTGAACAACGCTGCAAAGGTTGGCGCACCCGCTCAAGGCGGCTTCTGGCAGAAGCCGTTGGATACGGCCGATGTGATTACTGTCGGCCTGCGCTCGCACTACGTGGCTAGCTACTATGCTGCGCCGCTTCTGATTGCCAATGGCCGTGGGTTGATTGTCAACACCGGACACTACGGTGCCGTCAGCTACCATCAGAACCCGGCCTACGGCGCCCAAAAGGCAGGTGCGGACAAAATGGCGGCCGATATGGCGAAGGAGCTACGGCCATACAATGTCGCCGTGGTTTCCGTCTGGATGGGCGGTTTAGATACCGAACGTGCCCGCGCCTATCTCGCTACGCTCCTCGAAGACAAGCGCCCCAAGCAAAAGCGCGAGTCTCCACAATTTACAGGCCGCACTATCGCCGCGCTCTATGAATTTGAGTCCATGATGGCACTTTCAGGCAGGGCGCTGATCGGCGCGGAGATCGGCGCAACACTCGGCGTGACCGACATCGACGGTAGCCGGCCACTCTCTGATCGCTACGCGATGGGTGGCCCGCCTGAGTTACATCGTTCCCTTACCATTTAAGCCGTCCTGCCATATACAAATCTGAACACTAGCGAAGCGTGTCGGATGAAACCGTACGATGTCGGCTTTTGTCCGGGCAACGGCCATTCGTGATCGCGTGATCGTAGCCTACAGGGCGGCTGTGGGTCGGATCTGGGTCGGTCGTCATCCGACTCAGTGCGGCCACTTTCTCCGGGGCGGCCAGGAGGCCTTTCAGATGATTATCAATTCGGAACCAGAAGGCGGGCCTTCGCGCTCTGTCTATGCCCGTGGTGTCGTCGGGGAGTACGGAATGCGGGATGACCGATTCAAGTCAATACTTAATCCGGTTCCCGATAGCGCCTTCCGCAGCAGTGAACGATATTAAGCGTGCACGTACGACCGAATGGGATGATTCGATTCGCTGGTTGGATCCGGACGTCGTCAGCGCGGCAACCTGCCAGCGGTCGCATTGACGCCAAGCACTGTCTGACCATCACTGGCAAGGTCGCATTGGTAAATGATCGGCGTATAGGTGCCGACGTCGTTCTGGAACTCGGCCTTATCGCCAACGTATGTGATCGGGCCGCCCGGCTGATCGGTCCAGTGAAAGTAACTGAATTTCATCTCGTTGGGTGCCTCAGTCCATCTCACAGCGTGCGTCGCAAGTCGCTCGATCGGATCCTTGCAATAGGTGTCGGCCGCAACGATCGCTTTCTCTGCGAGACATTGGAGGTCGTCCTTGCAGCACGACTGGGCTTGATTCATCGGGTCGTGGCCATCTTTGGCGCCATAGGTCGAAACGCAACACCCGCTGATCAACGATCCGACTATAAGAATCCCGAAGCCACCCCTTATCTTTCTCGCGCCGGTCTGCTGCTTTACCCCGGGCGCGCCATACTTGACGCACTTCGTCGGCTTGCTGCGAGCCTCGCTCCCGAATTCCTTGCATTTGACCAACGCCATGAATTCCTCCGATCCACATCTCATCGGGCAGTTGCTCCAACAACGGACGAGATTTATCCCGAGAACCCTGAAATGCTCACCCCTTATTTCGTCGCAACTCTCTTTGCGAGTGGTTTGGCGGCCATGAGCAAATAACACACCTTTCCAGAGTAGAGGTAACGCGCCAGGCCGCAAGAAAATTATTGTTCCAGTGGACAATGGATGGTCCCAAATTCGTCCTGCGTGGTCATCACCCCGCGCAACGGGTGCACGTCGAGCCACCCTCGAGCGTACCTGTCGGCCAATGCGCCGACATGGATGACCGTCGTCATCCAGTAGTTGCCCTTGAGGGACGAAGGTTCGACCGGCGGCAGTGGGTCGGCTACGGTCCTCCGCGCGATGCACCGATCGGGATCCAGGTACGGGGTGTCGTCGGTAAGAGGTCGGCCATCAAGGGACATTCAACTAACGCTATCGAATGACCGAAGCTCGACCCGCAGACGACGTCGAATATAAGTTGGGATTTGATTGTAGCGCTGCGTGGCGTGCGTCGGATACGCGGTGATGCCGGTTGCGCGAAACATGTGGTTGTCGATCTTCGTACTGGTCCCGGCTCGGCGCACGATGCTGCATCATGTCTACGCGAACCCACCTTGGGCGGTGCCCGACAAGTGATCGACTAAGAAAGTTGACTCCAAGCGCTCAATATATTCGTTTTCCTCACAATGGAATGGTCGCGCCGTAGGGTGCAGAGGTGGAAAAGGGGACCACCGATGCATTCAACGCAGACGACCATGGCAGCTCCGGCCAAGAGTGGTCAATAGTTGCCGTGAGCCAGGATTCTCACCTTGTCGACTGTGTGTAGTCTTATTTAGGTGATGATGCCGCAGTTTCAATGGCGTAGATCGTGCCGGAAGCCCCGCTACCTTTGCCACTAGCGGTCGCAGAAGCGTCAGCTCTTGCGCAGATTTTCGTGGGATCTCTGTATGTAATCCAAACGTTTCCATCGTTGCTTACGTTCTTATTTCGTATCTCTCCAGTGTTGACTAAAAAAACTCGCTTCCAGCGTCCATTGCTGATCAGCCTTCATCAAAACCTCATATTGCTCGATAAGGTCTCGATGAGATGGATGAGCCGGTCTTGCAGGGGCAAGTCCAGATTGCCGCTCCCCGCGACATTGAACCAAGGTCCAATACCTGCCGGCGTGCGCCAGTCCTATTCTTTCCCTGACGTACTTTTGTTCGGAGATTGCCATGACAACGTCAACAGGCCTGTTGACGGCAATGTCAAGTCGGCTGGTTTGCCGCTCCGTTCGAGCTTGAGTCGGGTCGTACGAACTCGCAGAGCCGCAAAGCTTCCCGCCGCGATGACGTACAGATTGACGCGCCTGCGCGCCCGGAAGCGGGAAATCCAACTGGAGGGTGAAGAAATGAAACCGTTACCGCTTCTCGTCGTGACCATCGCTGTTTCAGCCTGTGCAAGCCAACCGATGCCGCCGAGCGCACAATCGCTTGGAGAAAGCCAGCAGCCCGTCCCCGCAGTCTCGCAATGCATCGCCCAGAAATGGGCAGACCAGTCTCAACAGACGGTCATATCGCAGGTGATTGTGGCGAACAACCAGGCGATGGACGTCTATGTCCCAGGACAGCAGCCTCCGAATGGCGCAGCCGCTCTCGTGCGGCCGTCGTGGACGGGTAACAGCAAAACGTCGGTCGGTTTCCGCGCAGGCAGCGGGACAGGCGGCAACACCGGCGGTGATGTTAGCGGCTGCCTCTAGGCAGCGGGTCAGTCTGCGTTCGGCATTGCGCACGTGCGCCGTTTCACTTTCCGGATGTCGCCAGATCTTCCTCCACAAAGCGCAGAATCGCCTCAGTCAGCGCCTCGCGGGGGTAAGCGTTCTGCGTGACGAACAGGGAGCCGATCATGGTGTGTGTTCGAGCAACAGGCACGGCCAATGCCCAGTGATCGGCATTAACATAGCCCAGGAGAGCGCTTCCGGGCACGACCTGATCATAGAAGATCACCTGGCTGTCGTTGCGGGCATCGACCCGCGAGAGTTTGTCGTAGCTCGATTTTAGTATCGACGATATGCGTTCCGGCTGAGGGAACGTCACGAGCGAGTAGTAGCGTAGCTCGTTCGGAAGTGGGTTCTGTGCCATCCACGCCTTGCGTGTTGCGGGGCGCAGGCTTTGCACGGCGCCGCCGTCTCCCGAGGTGCAAGTCGCGCCCGGAAAGTGCCGCAGCATGTCAGCCTGATATTGCTCGGCATCGTTGGCGAGCGGCGAGCCTCCAACCGCTCCCGCTGCGCTGACGACAGCCGCCACGCGGCTACGGATCTCCGGATACGCGACGACAGCCTCCAAGATGTCCGCGACACCCTTGGAGTAACCGACCAACACGAGCTGCGCTGCTCCAGCGGACAGTTGCATTGCCATGATGGCGTCGCGGATCTGATGTGCATTGTGGGTGGAACTCGACAGCCCGTCGACGTCGAGCATGACCCCGTCGTAGCCAAATTGTTGTAGCTGCTTAGTGACGGTTCCCGGCGAATTCAGCCACGGCTTGAAGCAGTCGTACCCGATGCCAGGGACCACTGCCGCGATGAGGTGGCGCCTCGATTGACCGAGATCGACGCTCGCGCCGGAGCCGGCAGGTTCAGTGCCGACGCGCGTCAGTGCGTCTTCGCAAGCACGGTAGTCAGGAAGCGCCGGGCCGTGCGCTTCAAGCACCGCACAGTAGATTTCGCGAAACCGCGCCCGCTTGTCCTGCACGCCCGCTTCGGATGCGGGAACGAGCGCGAGCGGCGGCGTGTCCGTCGTGTAGGGAACGAGCGGCTTCGTTGCGCACGCTACGAGCGCAAGGCAGGTCGTAAGGAGCGCGAAACTGATACCACCATTCTTCCACGCGCGCCGAACTGGAATCGGTCGCATCGAAACGCCATTTGGCGCTCCCGTGATGGGGTTACTTGCCGGCATTGCCGTTCTCCTTGCGTGCGGCGGACTCACGCTGCTCGAGGTAAGGCACCCAGTCAAGAATTTGCACGTTCGTAAAACTGAGCGGGCGTGTCGCGAAGAACATCACGGCACGCAGTCCGTCAGTGTAATAAGGCGCTCCATTCAGCGTTGTCCGCGGGTGTACCTGCGATGATGGACCCACGCCGTGCACGAAGCCGAGTTTATCCAAACCGCCTGAATACATCAGGTCCTGGATCAGAAAGTTCCGCGCCTCGTCGACGTCCCCATGCAGCGCGTCGCCTGCCGTATGATGGTGCGCGAAGCGACCGCCGACCGGCCGACCGACCTGCCCCAGATACACTGCGTCACCGTTGAAGCGAATGGGCGCGAGCCATGCGCGCAATGAAGTGGAGGGCGCGCCCGCTTGCGCTTCCTTGCGCAGGACGACATCGGGTCTGCGTCCAAATATTCACTGCGCGAGGTCGTTTTCACGCATGTAGCGACGATAGCTACGCCGCACCATTGCGGCACCAATGTCCCCAAGCGTACCGACGACAATCACGTTCAACGGATCGGCTTCCGTTGTCCCGTGCTCATCAGTGGCACAACACTGCATCCGTTCGAGCGCTGCGCGCAACGACACAAGGTCGTGGTAGTCCGTGAAGACAGTCTCGGGATACTGGAACGGGGTCAGCGCGAAACGCGGGTCCGCGGCATCGCCCGGTACAGGCAGAAACAGGGAGAAGGGGATCAGCGTTTTGCTTCCGAACAGATCGACATTGACGAGTTTGATCTGCCGGTCGGGATTGGTGAACAGAAACCCTGCGCGCGTTTCTCCGGGGGGAATGGGATTCCTGAATCCAAGCTTGTTCAGGTGACTGTCGATGCTTGCATTCGTCGCACCTCCGAGAAGCGTGTGCATGGACCACGCGACTTCGAGTGGCGAGAAGTAGTCCGGATCGGTGCCGGAATGCAGCAGCCATAACACCTGCGAAGTCCGATTCTCGACTTCGATCCACAGCGGCTGGATGTTGGTCTTGTTGATGTCGGCGCCGAACATGCGCTTGCTGTCGTCCGGCCCCAGCACGGCCACGCTTACCCGTGCGTCCTGCTTCGTCGCGCTCACCGCACGCTCACGAAGCGGCGCGTCGTCGATGCTGGTTGGGGCTGTCCACGTCGCACAGCCCGCGAAAATGAGCGAGAGGACGACGCCGCCAGCCGCATTCTTCAATGCACGTTGTAGCGACGACGATTCGCTCATTGCTTTGCTCCTGAGGGCAGGGCGTTGAGCTTTGCCGCCGCCTCCCAAGGGAGAAATTCGATCCCTGAGAGCGAGGTGGGTTGCCGGTCGAAGACGAGTACCTGCCGATAGCCGTCGGTGTAGTAGGGGTCAGTGGTGAGATTCTCGCTCGGTGCGACTGACGGGGCGGCGCCGACTCCCTTTACGAATCCGATCTTCTGAAGATTCTGGGAATAGGCCATGTCCTCGGTAAGTGATGTGCGCGCCTCATCTACGTCAGGGTCGATCTTGTGCGTCGTCAGCGTCGGTGAGTGAAACGTAAGGCGAACGCCGATATCCCGGCTGATCTGGCCCACCCACACGGGCTTGCCCCGATAGCGCATCGGGCTGAGCCAGAGGCGTAAGTGATTGCGCTGGTGAATCGTGTCGCGCGCTTTCTGCAGAG